>QYPL01000014.1 GCA_007280515.1 Sediminibacterium sp. | reverse complement strand
CATCTAGAAATCCCCACTCCCTAAGTTTTTTGTAGAAAGTGGTCCTACCATATGGAAGATCCAAGTACTCAACTACTTCCTTCGCCGTAAATGTTTTGTTATTCATAATTTGTATTTCTTTGTTTGACTATATTTTATATTTTCCTGTTTATACAGGCCATAATGAGGACCGCAAAATTTTATGTGGTCTCAACAACTTTTAACTTAAATATTTTTTTAAGGATTCTTCATTAACACCATATGCTTCGCGTCGACTGCGGTCTACATATGCATCTAAATCCTCTTGTGAAAAAATTACACGTCCTCGAACCTTAAGGAAACTAATTTGACCATCACTCATTAGTTTGTCAACTGTGCGGACACAGATTCGAAGCTCCATTGCTAATTCCAGCTTATTATAAAAGCTGTTCTTTTTTTCTATCATTATTTTGGTTTTACATATTATTATATAACAATTATTATTGTTATAGCTTGTTTACAAAAAAAATTATCTATTCAAATCCGTATTCGCTTTTTAATCTAAGAAGGGCTTTCTCCATAATTTTCTCCCTAGCTATTTCCTTTATTTCATCTGGATCTAACTTGCCATTTCGCATACGTCTGAATTCTGATAAAGGTGCCAAATACAAACTAATCCATACCCTCTTTTTTTCTTTATTCAAAATCGCGACTCTAGCTTGAACATACTTATTGTCATTATCTTTTGCATCAGAAACAATTGCTGAGCTTATTTTTAGTTGAATCACCGTTTTATATAAATCCAACTCAGTTAATTTATCAAAAATTTCCAATGTTCTATTATTGCTATGTTTAAATAAATAATTTATATCATCATAAAGTCGATCTATTTCAGCTGGGAAAAGATTACTAGAAAGGCCAATGAAGAACCTTGGGTGTATATATTCCTTTCGTAAAATCAAGTTTAAAATCTCTTTGTAATCCATTTGTATCATTTATTAAGCAAATGTAACAACTATTTTTGTTATAGCCAAATTTATTTGATGATTTTTTTCTCTAAGTCCATTAAAGCATCACTACCCTGACTCTCAGTGAACTTGCTGTAATGAGCTGTCATATCCATTTTTGAGTGGCAAACTATGCCTTGGATTGATGTCAAAGGTATTCCATTTTGCGCAGCAATAGTTACAAATGATATACGAGCTTGGTGACTACCAATAACTTTTTTGATTTCTGCTTTTTTTGCAATTTCCTTAAGCGCAACATTGTATTTTGCCGTTGCACTAGCAACTAGCTGATCAAGTTTTTTTGCAGAGGCAGTAAAAGCGGATTCGTCTAACATACCAAAAACATAGCCATCAGCTACTTCTATTTTGTCCATAAACTTTTTTAAAATTTGGAAACAATGGTCTGGCAACTTAATCCTATGCGGCGTGTTAGTTTTTTGTATTACCAAAGTCATTATTTGTCCGTCAATATTTGCTTTTCTAAGAGACAATACGTCACTAACCCTTAAACCGCCAGCTAAAATGGTCCACAAAAACATATCTCTGCATTTTTCCAGATAACTATCTGGCACTAGTTCAAGGGAGGCAATTTTAGCCACTTCCTCAAGAGATAGAAAGTCCCTGACTGTTTTCTCTTGCTTAATCTTAAAGGTCCTAAATGGATCATCATTTGAAGTTATAATACCTCTTTCAATGGCAATGTTAAATATCCTATTCACTGCCTTCAAATTGTTATGAATCGTGTTAACCTTATTTTTACACTCTGTTTTAAGGTAGTATTGAAAATCATTTAGACTTTTAGTATCAATATCATAGAAGGTAGCACCCCTTCCCCCTAAAAAATGTCCAAATTTGGAATAAATTGACTTGTACTTATCGTAGGACCCAAATTTCTCATCCTTTAAAAACTTTGCCACGTATTCATCAGCAATTTTAAAAAATGATAAGTTTGTTTTGCTAAAAGCAATATTTCTAGCTTGCTTACTTGAAATATGCTTGTTTTTAAGTGCCGAGTGCATAAGCTCTTCTCTTACCTCGGAAATCTTTCTTTCCAATAGCATATTAGTTGCGTTGCTTAGCTTATAAACACTTTTAACTTTTTGCTTGTTATGATCCCACATATTACCTGGGACCGAAACATTTGTAGACTTGTAATTTGACTTTCTGTCATTAGTAAAACGGAGGTAAACTTTTACCTCCCCTCTTTTACTTTGTCTTTTTTTGAAGACGTAAAAAGAAATTGTTGGGATCATAATTTTTATGTTTATTGCAAATTTATAGGTACAAACAATGCTAAAACATTGGGTGCATAACGGTGCGTTAGCATGCACGTGTATGCTTTATTAATAAATTGTTACTTGTTATATATCAGGCAAATAGGCGCAAAATTGCGCATCTGTATGCATAAGGATTTTCCCCAGCCAGTTCACAAAGCTCCCCGAGAAATCGGGGGGCTTTTTCGCTTTAAGGACGTGTCGAAAGCTTGCTTTCGTAAACGGACGAGAAGCAAAAAAGGTAACGAAACGCGAAGCGGTTCGTTGAAAACCCCCCGAATAATCGGGGCAAGTTTTGAGTAAGGACGCCATTTAGGGATGTCGGCGCAATGAAATGAAGCCGACAATCCCTAAAACAAAAACTCCGAAATCTTAAGAAATCGGAGTTTTTTTATGCCCTTGTGGCAGGTTTTTGTACCTTTTGTAATGTTTTTTGTGGCTCGGTTAGTGTACTTAAATTGTATCATCAATTACTAACCATGAACCCTATTAATAATAAAGGCCCCTATTACTAGGAGCCTTTTTATATTCAGTAAGTTTTTAAGTACAATAACTACTTTGGTAAAATTGGACTTTCCATCCAGCTTACACTTGTAATTTTTTTATCGAGACCGTACATAAACCAATGAAAAGCACTTACATGCTTTTTAGTTCCATCTTTTTTCTTTTCCTTAAAACTAGAAAGTACTATAATTCCAGATACAGGATCTGTATTGGTAATTTTACCAGGGTTAACCATAGTAAGCTTCCACTCAACTGATTCTAAGTCGTCAAATATATTTGCCCATTGACTACTTGTTATTTTTGATTTACGACCTTCATTATTTGTAATACTCACGGTATCAGCAAAATATTTTGCTAACGCCTTACTATCCATTTTATTCCAATCTTTTACTAAACCTTCAATAGCTTCCACTTCTCCTCTATTAGAGAATGTGATAGTAGAAGTATCAGTTTTTGTGTAAAATTTACCTCCATTGGGTAAACCGTATTCATTTTTGTCATCTAAAATAATTGAACCCCATACCATTGATATTTTTTTAGAAGAATCACTTACAATATACACTCTATGCTCTTGTTGCTTGTGTTTTGATCCGTTCTTATACTCTCTATCTAAGTCATCATAAATTTGAACTTCAGTTTGATTTGGCCAACCATCAGTTCTAACGGGGATAACAATATTCACTTTTCTATTGACAGCTTTAAAACTAGCAAACTCCTTATACACTCTATCAGCATTATTTTTAACATAATTATCGTCAAAATAACTTAAATAAGTTTTGGCGTCTATATTATTATATGCTTTAATAGCATTTAATACTAGGTTAGATGCATTTTCAGTTCCAAAATACCAAGGAGTATTTTTTTCAACAAGGGTACCTGCTTTTACCAATTTTTGTGCGCTTACACTTGAGACCATTAAGATAATTGCAGATGCAAACATTAAAAGTTTTTTCATATATTTTTTATTTATTTTAAATGAGACATAAAACTATTGCTTTCTTTTTGAAATGAATAATTTTATAAATGATTTTATTATTAAATGACAACCTGCAGATTCATGCATAGCAATCCTCTATTTAATATAAAACATTGATTACCAATAAATTATTTAAATAGTAGCTTTTTAGGCATTAAGGATGAAGTGCTACTTGAGATTAACTACTTTAAAACATCCTTAATAATCTTCAAATGATGGTTGGTATGAACCCCTAAGAACTTAATTGTCTGTTCTGTATTGAGGTCTCCAAAAATAGGATGGGTGAAGTATTGGTTCTTACCAGCCTTCGCAAGTGCTTCTATACTTTTACGAGAAGTTTGAATACTTTGTAATATGGAAGCAGGACTTAATTCCTCCGAGGGAACTGTAAAGGAAGGAGCCTTGGCCTTTCCTCTTGGAAATGAATTAAGTAATAGCACTAAAAACGCTTTAAAACTAAATTTCTTAACAAATTTTGTAGCGTCGGATTTAATCACTGCACCGCAAACACTATTTATAACTAAACAGCTATGCACAATATGCCAGCCTACATTCCCTTCAGAAATAATTTGATTCAATTTTGAATAATTAGCAATTTGCAGTTCTAATTCGTCAAGTAGATTATTTATTTTATTCATTCCCAGATATTTATATTCAAGTACAATAATGAAGTATAAAATTTAATTTTACTTAAAACTTCTAAATTTATTTCTAAAATTATATAGTACAGAAACATTCCAGTCAAAATTCACACTACCTGTTACATTTGAGCGAATTTCTTTATTAATCATTGACACCAACACAAAAGAAGACTTGGCTTTAGCTAAAACTACATTAGAAGTAAAATAATAACCATCTTGTTTATCCGATTTTAAGTAATATAACTGTGGCGTAATATTAAAGCTATAGCCAGAGAATAATGGTATTTTAGAAATACCAGTACTAAAATTTACATAATGAATGTTCTTTGGACCATCCTCTTGTAATCCGTGTCCGTTTAAGTAATAGATACCAAAATTTAAATGTTCGTTTACTTTATAAGAAGGCGCCAATTCAGTAGCTATAAAACGTCTAGCTTGCGTAATCTTCCAAGATTTCCCCTCCTCAGTAATAGTGCGTAAACCAAAATTATACGCAGGATGAATACCCACATTCATTTTTAACTTTCCTTCTGTTTTTAATTTATAACGAAACCATACTATTCCACTTCCTTTTTTACCATCAAAGGTTAATCTAATATCTGGGTCGATACTAAACCTGCCCCCTCTTGACAATGAATAACTAAGGTTGAAGGCCGACTGCTTCAATGAAAAGGTGGGAATAATGGAAATACCATTATTCGTCGCGCCTATATTACCACTAACATGTAATTCTTTGGTAGTTGTATCCTGCGAAAAGCTGAATATAGAAACCATTAAAAAAGAAATAACCATTAAGCTTTTACGCATTTATTGTACAATTTTTGCAAAGGTACAACCTTATATATCAATAATAAGACCTATAATAGTGTATTATTTACATTTTAGCCTGCAATAATAGCTTGTTTAATTGATTGATTTCTATAGCTAACTCAGCTTTCAGCTCATCAAATACTTTATAAGAACCAGCAGTAGGTTTATAGTCGCCCGACTCTACCACACGCATTAAAGAAGCTAGCTTATTATTTAATTTAATAGGGAAATTTAAAGGGTCTTGTGAGCTTTGATTACGCACCTGGTATAAATTTTCTTCTATTTGTGAAATAGCCGCAATGAAAGAAACTGAGGCTTTGGACAATCCTTTTTTACTTAATTTCGCTTCTTCATTTAATTTTTCTTTAATGGCTCTTATTTTTATAACAGCATCATTGGCCACAGTTACCTGGTCTCTAATTTGAATAGCTAAATTAAATTTCTCTTGCATATCAGCGGTGGTAACATCCTTTACCCTTGGGTCCATTTTAATTTCAAAATTTTCAGTAGCCGCTTGCGCTCCTGAACTAATTCTTACCTGATAATTACCTGGTGCAGCAGTGGGTCCTGTATACACGGGTGCACTCCACAAAATCATTCCCTTAAAATTACTAGCAGCTGGATATTTCAAGTCCCATTCAAATACATTTAAACCTGTTTTAATAGTGGGCGGCTTTGGTTTGCGGTCTTCATCATCTTCGTCGGCTTCTCCGTTTTCTTTTTTAGCTTTCGCTAACTCGCCTACAAAAGTATTTACTAGCTTACCTCCTGCATCTAAAATTTCAATTTTTAAATCTTTCTTAGTAGAATCCAAATAATAATGAAACACTGCTTTTTGTACAGTTCTTACTGCATAATAAGGTTTAAATAAATGTAGGCCGGCTTTAATGCCAGCATCCTTTGTTCTCACTGGTGAAATATCGTCTAATACATAAATAGACCTACCATGTGTTCCAATCACTAAGTCCTTATCGGTTACTTGCACATCTGATACTTGTACATCAGGTAAATTTAATCTTAAAGACTCCCAACTTCCGCCATCGTTATATGAAATCCAAATACCATGTTCTGTACCTGCATACAATAATCCTGCGCGTGTAATATCTTCTCTTACCGCATGCACATAATCATCGGCACGAATACCTGTAATTATTTTAGTCCAAGTTTTTCCAAAATCATTGGTCTTCCAAATATAAGGGGTACGATCATCCATTTGATAACGCTTGGCCGCAATATATGCAGTACCCGCATTAAAATGAGAAGCCTCAATAATACTTACACGCGTATTTTTAGGCATATCTTTTGGTGTAATATTTTCCCAATTTTTACCACCATCTTTGGTTATATGAATAAGCCCATCATCAGAGCCTGCCCAAATAATATTCACATCTTGATAAGAAGGCGCTAAAGCAAAAACTGTCCCGTAAATTTCAGGGCCATTCATATCTCTAGTAATAACACCGCCACTTACGCCTAAGGTAGTAGAATCGTTATAGGTTAAGTCTGGACTAATTTGTTCCCAACTCTGTCCTTCGTTCGTTGTTTTCCAAACATGTTGCGAACAAGTAAATAAAATAGTAGGGTCGACTGGTGAAAAAACAATGGGAAAAGTCCACTGCCATCTTTCTGGTAAGGTCTTCGCTTCTTCTCCAGAAAAAAATCTTGGATATACTTGTACATCTCTTGCCTGCCCTGTCATTCTATTAATGCGCGTTAATAAAGCGCCTTGACTACCTGCATAAAATATATCTACATTTTTTGGATCCTGTGTAATATAACCGCTCTCTCCTCCGCCTACTTCATAAGCAAATCCCATTCCAGATTTGGTAGAATTGGTTCTTACGGCTCTATGTCTATAATCTTCACTAGGTAGTGCCACCGTACTATTGTCTTGTTGTGCACCTGCTACTTGATAAGGAAAATCATTGGTAACTGTGATATGATATAATTGTGCTGTGGGAAAATCTTCATCGGTCCAGGTTAAGCCGCCATTCACGGAAACAGCTCCCCCACCATCATTGGCAGTAGCTAAACGCGATGGGTCATTAGGGTCAATCCATAAATCATGATTATCTCCATGTGGTACTTTTATTTCTGTTTTAAATGTGACCCCACCATCGGTTGACTTATAAAAATTTACATTCAAACCATACACGGTGTTTTTATCTTTTGGATCGGCCACGATGCGTGAATAATAAAAAGCGCGTTGACGCAATTTTCTTTCATTGTTCACTAATTTCCAATTTGCACCTCCATCATCCGAACGGTATAATCCACCCTCCGGCGATTCTACAATGGCCCAAACACGATTCCCGTCTGTAGGAGAAACCGCTACACCCACTTTTCCCACCACTGCTGGCATACCTGGGTTTTTAGAAATTACTTTCCAGTTGGCTCCACCGTCTACCGACTTATATAATGCAGAAGTTCCTACATCGGCCCACATTTTATAAGGCGTTCTATATACTTCCCAAATACTTGCATAAATAATTTCAGGATTTTGTGGATCAATCACTAAATCTTCTGCCCCTGCTTTATCATTCACATATAAAACTTTATTCCAAGTTTTACCGCCATCAGTGGTTTTAAAAACACCACGGTCTTCATTAGGCCCGAATGCATGACCCAAGGCCGATACATAAACGATGTCAGGATTAGTGGGATGAATTCTTACTCTTGAAATTGATTGCGTATTTTTTAAACCTATATTTTTCCAAGTCTTGCCTGCATCAGTTGATTTATACACCCCATCTCCTTGCATAATATTTCCTCTAAAAGCCGTTTCACCTGTGCCTATATAAATTATATCTGGATTTGTTTCAGCCACAGCCACTGCCCCCACACTAGAACTATTTAGTTGACCATCGGTTATAGGTTTCCAATTTAATCCACCATCGGTGGTTTTCCATAAACCTCCACCCACTGCTCCAAAATAGTATTCTAACTTATTCTTACTACTTCCAGCAACACCTAATGACCTTCCTCCTCTATTGGGGCCAATATTTCTCCAGTTCATTCCTTTTAAAGTAGAGTCGCCGATTTGAGCATGGCTATAATGAATAGCAAAAGAGGCTAAAAGAATAAATGCAATACGCGTTAAGTTTTTCATAGGATGTATTATGAGTGTCCTGTAATTTACAATAAATTTTAAATACTTGGATGAGAATAGCCCCCCAATAAAAAGGCCCCTATCACTAGGGGCCTTTTTCGTATTTTCCACACTTAAAAACTCAAATTATTTACCCAATGTCGCAACATCTTTTGTATCATAAATAGGCCACTCATAAGTAATTTTTCCGTCTTTATTAATACCAAATGAATTAAATACAACTACCTTACCTGCAACTCCTTTTTTAGACTTCCAAGACATTTCCACCCAGCTATGTCCATATTTATTACCATTAGGCATTGTCACTACTTCGTAAATGGTCCCCCCTATTGTAAGATTACCATCAATGAATTCTCTTTGTTTTTTAAATACTTCAATAATTACTGGAATTTTCACGCCTACTGTTGTATCAGTATTAGATGGCCAAATATTGTGGTACGATTTTGCAGTGTCGGCATAATTAGAAGCCACAGTAGCCCAATCTCCATTGGCAAAAGCGGTCGTACCTTTTTTAAGCATATCAACATCTGGACCAGTGCTAGTAACTGTGCCAGTTGCACTAGCTGTAGTTTCAGTTTTTACTTCGCTTGTTTTACAAGCAAACAATGTAGTTACTGTTACAAATAATAAAATAATTTTTTTCATTTTTTAAAGTTTTTGGTTATTGAAATGTTACTTAAATATATTACTTTCTTTATAAAATTGAAAAAAAATGACCCCTTCTTAACCAAAAGAAAATATTGTATTAATTAAATTATACATATAACATATTTAACTAATACATTACTGCTTTTAAACTAGGCTCTGTTTTAAAATCATCTAAAGGAAACATGGGTCTTTGTATTTTTTTATAAGGCAGCCTTTTTAAATCTTGGTCTACTCCGCCTGGTGTAGTGGCCATAATCCAGTCTGCTCTTAAATCGTATAACTCAGGCACTAGGTAGCCAATTTTAACTATTACAATATCCGATTTTCTTGGACTTAATCCCAGTCTTGTATAATCCGATTCTAAATGATAAGGTTTTCTTTTCTGTGTAACAATTACATGTACCGAACCCACTTTTACCGCCACTTCTACTTCTGCATTAATATCTCCTTTATAAATTGACTCTACTATTCCTGTTAATAAAACAGGTGGTGCATATCTATTATCAATAGCAGCACCCACTAGTGCACTCACTTTTCCACCTACGCCAACTTTAATAGCTTCTTTCACAAGTGCAGGCCCAGGAATAGATGCATAAATTACCGACGGCCCAGTTTCTGTTTTAAATTCTTTTCTTTCTAGTATATTTTTCAATGTCCAAGTAACATCTCCTGCGCCTCCTGCTGTGGGGTTATCTCCCATATCACTTATCAAATAAGGGTGTACTTTACTCGCAATGGCTAATTGTAAACTTTCTTCCAAACTTGCAGTAGGTGCCACAAAAACAAATTCGTTGCGCACTGCCCAAAAACTTTTGGCAAGGGCTTCTGCAGTAGTAGTTACTTTTTGTTGGTCATCTCCTGTTACCACCACGGCAGCATGGTTACGAGGGGCATCGGCCCATGCATAGCCTATCCAAATAGCTGCATCAATAATACCTTCTTGACTAGTGGCTGCTGGTAGTTGAGCATATAAAGTTTTACCGGGTTCAATTCTTGTGCTTGTTTTTTCTCCAGGTAATAAAATAGGAACGCCTACCCATGCTTTATAAGAAGGTTTTCCTTTCCCATTCATAAGTCTGGTCAATAAATTAGAAACCGCTCTTCTTTTTGATTCTATTGCATCTTCATGCGGTGCCATTCTAAAACAAGTAATAAAATCAGAATTCTTTGCTAAGTCTAGTGATACATTACCATGTAAATCCATAGAAGTAGAAATTAATACTTTAGTCCCCACTGCGGCTCTAATTTGTTTTATAAAATCGGCTTCAGGGTCATCCATGCCTTGTACACTCATCGCACCATGTATATCGAAAAATATTCCATCATAAGGCGCATTTTGTTTTAACATTTGAATGGACTTTGATACAAGAGCATCATAGGCATCTTTAGTCACCACACCACCCGGTAATGCATGACCATATAATAATGGAATCCAATTGGCTTGTTTTCTTAAACTAGAATCCTTTTCTAAAAAAGGATATTCCTTAAAAATAGAATCTCCTAAACTTGCATGAAAATCTTCTTCATGGGTGAGCGCCGGTGAAAAAGTACTTGACTCTATAGCTAAACCCAGAATAGCAATACGAGGTAGTTTAGCTTCTGTTTTGGGTTGCATACAACTGAAGGCCACTATTACAATAAATGACCCTAGCATCATTTTGATAAGCTGGTGAGTATTTTTTTTCATAAGATTATATTTTTATCTTTTAAGTAGTTCTAAGTTCTTGAAGGGTTATTATGACTATGAATTTACTTAAAACGACTTATAAAGTAGAAATAGTTATTCTTATATTTCAAACATTGCCTATTTTTAGCAAAACAAATAACTATGGAAGATCAAAATTTCAAAAACCATGCTAAAATGGTTCCTGGATATCATTATGTAGCACTCCCTGCCTTACTAATATTCCTTATTGGTTCTATTAACTTTTTAATTCAAGGTACAGCGGAAAATAAGTACTTGGGTGCTATGCTAGTTTTGCTTTCTGTAATACTTGTATTGATGGCTTGGTACTTACGCATCTTTGCTTTAAAAGCGCAGGATAGAGCCATTCGTGCTGAAGAAAATTTCAGATACCATTTAGCGACTGGAAAAGTATTCCCACAAGAATTACGTATGGGCCAAATTATAGCTTTACGTTTTGCGAGTGATGATGAATTCGTAGCCTTAACAGCAAAAGCAGTTGCAGAAAACTTATCCAATAAGCAAATCAAAGAATTGATTAAAAATTGGAAAGCCGATCACAATAGAGCTTAATGAACTAAATTAAGATTAGAACTAGTTTCTATCTACCTACTGCCGGTATCACAGGTAAACTTTCGTTGCCCGTTTCATTCACAGCTTGTACTGCAAAGAAATAATTGTCCTTGCTATAAGGCAGGGTCATTGATAAAGCTTCTGTATAAATTTTCTTTTGCCAAACCGGGCTAGTGGTTTCTCTCATTAATATGTAGTAACCTTTTACCAATCCGGTTTTAGGTGCCTTCCAATATAAGTAAGTGGAATTGGTTAATTTTTTCACATCTATTTTAACTTCATCCGGAATAGCTGGCGCCTTCGCTAAATTGGCTAAGTTGGCCAAGTTCATGCTGGTATTTTTTCTGAGGTATTCAAAATCGACATGTTCTACTAGATCACCATAACGAATGCCGTTCTCTACTCTTATGTCTTGATGCTGACGCGTATAGTTTTCATTCATCTCCGTAATTCTTACTGCAGCAAACCCATTTTCCACAAAAGCAGTATGGTCACCGCCTCTTAAAAAACGATCGTTTCTATAAATCATCATTACTTGTAGGTTTTCTACATAACGCTCTCCAATTTCTTTCACATAACGAGCCAATTGTCTTGACCTACCATCGTTTTCTAATCCAAGATTACGAATTTGCATAGCTACTCTTCCTGTATCAGTCACCGATAAGCCTTCACTAAAAACACGAATGCGGGTATTGTCAACAATATTGGTTTCATTACTATTATTAGAGCCCATAATATCATTGTTCAAAACTGCTTCAATTTTCCAATTTTCTTTTTTGGCTTTAGCTGCCATAAAATAGGCACCCAATAAACCTTGTTCTTCTCCACTCACTGTGACAAAAATAATGGTGGCAGGAAAACTATGTTTACTCATTACTCTTGCACACTCCATTACAGCAACTGTTCCGCTTCCATCGTCGTTGGCTCCTGGAGAATCGCCCACGCTGTCCATTTCATTGGAACGTCTGCTATCTAAATGTCCACTAATAAGAAAAATTCTTTTATCGTTAGGGTCGGTACCTTTTAAAGTAGCCACTACATTGGCTAAATTAATGGGCCTGTCAACTCTTTTTTTATCGGCATTATAAGTAGTGGTATCTATAAAAGCAGACAACCTTCCATTACTTGCCTTTGCATATTCATTAAACCTACTTAATATCCAAGCTCTTGCAGCGCCAATACCTTTTGTAGTACTGGTTTGATTACTAAGTGTAGCCCTAGTACCAAAACTAACTAGCTTATTCAAATTCTGCGCTAAACTATCGGTACTTATTTCTTTTACCATCGCATCTATCTCTGCATCTTTTTTAATGATTTGTTGAGAAAAGGAATTCGCTTCCGCAGCGAATAAGAAAACTACTAAAAAAATAATTTTGTACTTCATATTTTATTGTTTAGAATAAATTTTTATTATTAAATTTTTTAACCTCTCATTTTTAAAATTTCCTACTTCTTCTTATATCTTATTTTAACCTTTGCCACTCCGGCACCCGCCATATCAATTTCTTTGGCAGCCGCCTTGGTTAAATCTATAATTCTTCCTCTAATATAAGGGCCTCTATCATTAATACGCACCACCACCATTTTATTATTGGAAAGATTCGTCACTTCCACCCTGGTACCGAAGGGAAGTGTTTTATGCGCAGCCGTTATTTTACCTTGTCTATAGATTTCACCATTCGCAGTGGTTTTCCCTTCATAACTATCGGCATAGTAAGAAGCTAAACCCTTGCGCGTAGTATAGCCACAGCTAGAGAGCAGTGAAATAAGGAATAAAGAAAAAAGTATTTGTTTAACCATATCTATCTTATGCCCAATAAAATAATGCTGCTAAAATAGGTATTAATTATTCTTAGCATCTAAAATAACTGGTGTTTTTCCACCACCCATAATTATTACTTTAGCATTCGGAGAAGTGATAAGTCCTTTCATTATTTGTATTTGCTCATACTGTAATTGTTTATCGCCTAAACCTGAGCTAATAATTTTTTGATAATCGGCAATACCTTGGGCCTCCACTCTTTTACGCTCTGCCTCCTGCTTTTCTTTTTGTAAGACGAACTGCATTTTTTGCGCATCTTGCTCGGCCTTAATTTTATCTTCAATAGATGCTTTTACTGTAGTTGGTAAAACAATATTGCGCACTAATAATTGCTCAAGCACTAAACCACGAATTTTTAAGTTCTCTTCAATGGTTTTGAAAATTCTGCTTTGAAACTCATCTCTTTTTACAGAATATAAATCAACGGCTGTATAATAAACAGCGTTGTCTCTAATTTTAGTTCTAGTAATAGGGCGAACAATCACATTTTTAAAATCATAGCCTATCTCTCTTACAATTTTTGGCGCTTCAGTAGATTGTACACGATATAGTACCGTTAAATCAATTACTACTTCTAAACCATCTGCTGTTAAAACGCGAATGGCATCATCTCCTGCCATTTCACCTTCAGTATGCACACCACTCATGGTATAATTTTGTGTTCTTACATCAATTGTATTTATTGTCATCAAGGGACTCACAAAATTCAAACCACTTGTAATCACTTCATCTTGTACTTTACCAAACAATGACTGTACTCCAATTTGTCCAGCGTCAATTTGTTTAATGCATGAAGTGAATACACCAATTACTATAACCACTATTCCTATAGTACGAATACTGCCTTTACTAATATTAGCAGGTAAATTAAAATTTTCAACAGCGCCTGCTGCAAAAAATAGTGCAATTCCGATTAAAATAAATAACATACAATTAAATTTAATTAAGCGCTTAAATAGCGTCTAAGGATTGACAATTTTGTCTACCTAAAATTACAATATTTAATTTTGCCGCTATTAAAAAGATTACTAGAATATCGTCTAATTTGAATAAATTAGCATTCTAATCAAATTTCAAACCATTCATCCTATAAAAAATATGAAAAAAATTAGCCTATTTTTTGCCTTTCTAGTATCGGCTTCTAGCCTATCTCTAATGGCGCAGACCAGGCCTGCTTGGAACAGTATTTTTGCTAGCATTAATAAAGAAGTACAAGCAAATTCAAATGCCTATACTTCACTTAAAATTTCCTCTGAAACCATCGGACATCGTCTAACAGGTTCCGAGAACGGTAAAAAAGCCGAGCAATATGCTTATGACTTATTAAAGTCTTATGGCTTTACCAACCTTCGTTTTCAACCTTTTGAAGTGGAAAGCTGGAGTCGCGGTAGCTTAGAGGTAACCATTGGTGGTGCTATGGATAATTTGAAAACCATTAAATCGGTTTCCTTAGCGCATTCACCCGTGAAAGTAGACCTTGCCCTTGAAGTAGTTGACATGGGTAATGGTGTAGAAGAAGATTATGCAGCCAACCCTGACAAAGTAAAAGGTAAAATTGCCTTAGTGTATTTAGGTGTTTTGCCAGGTTCAAAACCAGGTACTCCAGGTTTACACCGTTCTGAAAAAACAGCTATTGCTACTAAATATGGTGCGAAAGGAATTATAGTTATTAATACGCCTCCTAATGGAGTGCTTCTTACAGGTACTGCTTCAGTTACCGGAAAACTAATTCCTATTCCTGCTGTTTGTGTGGGTAAAGAAGATGGACTTCTTTTAAAAGAACAATTAGTTACAGGTAAATTATATAGTCATATTAAAATGACTAATTTCTCTGGAATGATTAAAGCGCGTAATGTAGTAGCTACTTTAAAAGGCAGAACGTTGCCGAATGAAAAAATTGTTATTGGTGGTCACTTAGATAGCTGGGATTTAGCAACAGGTGCTATTGACAATGGCATAGGTTCTTTTTCTGTTTTAGATATGGCTAGAACATTTAAAAAATTAAATCTTCATCCTGCTCGCAGTATTGACTTTGTAATGTTCATGGGAGAAGAGGAAGGTTTATTAGGTTCAAGAGCCTATGTAGATGATGCGATTAAAAATAGAAGCATTGATCAAATTAGATACATGATGAATTATGATATGAGTAATGATATCAAGGGCTATTCCACTAGTGCAGAAGATAGTAAAGATTTATTTACAGGCATTGGTGCTATTGCAAATTCTATTGATACTTCTTTTACTAATTTATTTAGAGCAGGTGCTGGACTTCATAGCGATCATCAACCCTTCATGTTGCAAGGCGTTCCTACGGGAGGTGGCGCTGGTGGAGGGCTTCCAAAAAATGCAGGACCTTGTTACCATGCCGATTGTGATGTATTTAGTTTAGTAGAAGAACAAGGCATGAAAAACACAGTTCGTTTTGGATCGATGTTATTATATGGTGTGGCAGATGCGGAAGAAATAAAATCAAAACATTTTACAGATGCTGAAACAAAAGCATTCTTAATCAAAAATAATTTAAAAGAGCCATTACAAATTGCAGGCGAATGGCGCTGGAAAGATTAACCAACTTTTATTTTCTGTGCTCCTGCATGTAGAATAAATGTTTTACCATTCCAAATAAATACACCTCCCACTTTAGTAGGAAGTTCTATGGAAGCTTCTACTCCATTATTGTTTGTCTTGGTAAATTCAACTGCAATAGTTCCACTAGGATGTGGCATACTTGCTTTAACATGTGTTAATTCGCCTAAGGCTGGCTCTATTTTTACTGCAGCAAAACCAGGCTGAGTGGGAATAATACCACAAATGGTTGCAAAATAATCATAATTAGGACTAGCACTCCATGCATGACAATCCGATCTGGTAGGATCTGGATTTTCTGCAAAAGTGGTAAGCCCATTGGCAATCATATCTCTCCAAGGTTTTAATTCTGCATAATAACTATTTGCCATACCTGCTTTTTTCAAAGCTTGGTTTAAATAAAAACGGTAATAAAAAGTTGCCTGACTTAAGCTAGTATCTTTTAAAACATTTTGCATAACCATTTTTTCTTGGCTTGTAGGTACTGCCCCAGTTAAAACACCCATTATACTGGCGTGTTGGCTGTACGCTTTTTTCTCAGGCGTATTGGCCATTAAATTTTTACGGGCATCAAAACACTGCGCATAAGTAGCTGCTTTTAATTGACTAGCTAATGCTTGATAATGTTTGGCTTGTTCTAATTTTCCAAATTGTTTAAATAGTTTAGCCGCTTGTTCTAAAGTGGCAACATACTGTAAAGTAATAACAGCAGAATTACCATCGGTGGCACCATCGGCTACTCCATTTTCAAAAGACAAATTCCAGTCCACAAAACTCCACCACTTCATAGGGCCCAACATCTTTTTTTCTTGGTCTATTTTTTTCTCGTACCAATCTAACACGCCTGTTATAGGCACTATAAACTCTTCAATAAAGGCATCGTCTTTTCTATGCATCCAATAATCATAGACCATCGATACCCAAAACAAAGAGAAAGTAGGTATTACTTGTAATCGACTACTAGGATATCTTCCCTGTGTTAAACCTTCAGGCACTCTTGAATGATAAAAATCTAAAATGGCTTTACGCATTAACCTGTCATCACCTGTCACATATAAAGATATCAAGGATTGAATTCTTGTATCGCCTTCATATTGTAACTGCTCGTAATAAGGACAATCGAAATAAGTTTCACCCGCACAAGACTGTGCAGTGCGCCAACCTATATCCCAAATTTCTTTCAGAGAAGCGTCATTGCTAGTAAAGTTGGCTTTCACTTCGAAAGGATAGCCTGTGGCCATACCATAAAAATCATTAATCTCTATGGGATCTTCTTTTACAGTAATATCTATTTGAATATATCGATAAGTTCTAAACCAAAGAGGTCTAAAAGTTCTATTACTGGAACCATCTGCTACAAATACATCATAGTTGCCCATAATATTTTTCCCTTCAATCACTGATCTATTACCCTTCGTTCCATTTTTATCAAATAAGGCTTCCGCATAAGTAATTTTTATTTCAGCATCCTTACCACCACTTACCACTAAAGTGGGATAAGCCACTGTATTAAAGCTTTGATCGAATAATAAACTAATGGTAGAATGCGTACCTGCTTTTTTAATAGCCGCATTGCCTGCGGCAAAACTAGTATTGACTAATTCACCATTTATTTTTCGAAGTAAATTAATAGATTGTTTTCTTTCAAACATTTGTGGAATTATACTAGGCTTTAATGTCCATAAATTATCGGTACCATATCCCACAGATGCCGGACTTGCAATTACTTTAGCATTTAACCAAGCAGCATCGTTGTAATTGGTTTGCTCCCAACCCCAAGGATATTTACTGGCCATTACACTATCACCAGGACCCACTACCATATAGGTTCTTAGCTTCTCTGCATTATTGGTGGAACAAGGTAAATAAGCTTCGTCTTTAAATACTTTCCAGCTCTTATTACTATTAACAGTTTTTTCTGCATCTCCATTACCTTCTAATAAAAAAGCAGTTTGATTGGAAATTTGCGCCACTGGCGCCAACACCCCCATGTTCCATACCAGGGCTGCAATGGTATTATTACCCTCCACTAAAAAAGGCGCAATATCGATGGTTTCATAATACCAATTATATAAGTCTCCTCTAGCTGGGCCACTACATACTGCTTTGCCATTTACAAATAACCTGTAACGGTTATCGGCAGATACATTCACCACAAATGAATTAGGAATTACATTCACTGAAAAACTTTTTCTAAAATGATATACCCCGTATTCCTTAGAGGGGCTATTGGGTGCAGCTATCCAATTCGCCGACCAATTACTTTTTAATAAAGCAGGATTAATAAGTTTTGTATTTTGAGCCAATAAAGTAGAGGCTGAAAAAAAGAATATAAAAAATAATAATTTGATTCGATGAGGCATACTACTATTCATAATTGTATATTTAGATTATTATATTTTAACATTTTAAAGTCTTCTGCCCATTTATTTCATGTAAATAGTCTTACCCGTTTTAGCCGATTGAATAGCCGCTTCTAAAATACGATTTACCATCACATTATTTTCTGTAGAATATAAACCATAGGGTTCTATTTTCTCCTTACCTCTAAGTACCGCATGTAAATAAGAGAAGGGGTCGGTGAATACATGAATATCTTTATCAGTGACTGTTTTTTCTGTTTCTGGCGCTGCTTCTTTATTTCTCAATCGCATTTTTTGCGCATTCACGGCTATAATATAAGCAGAGTCGCCATATACTTCCATATCCTTTCTTGCAAAAGTCCAGGCCCATGAAGGTTGCAATACAGCCTGTGTCTTAGCATAGTTCACAATAATGGTTGCGTTGTCATCTACCTTAGGATAAATGGAAGGCTTAAACTGATTGGTTACAGCTGTTACAGAAATAGGCATTTCCCCATGCATTAAATAGGTAATTAAATTTGCCCCATAACATCCAAAGTCTACAATAGAACCTCCTCCATTTTCAATTGGATCGGTTAACCAATTAAAAAATTCTGGGCTCACCCCAATTTCTTTAGGCCCTTGATGTCCATGATGAAATACTACTTTTCGTATTTGTCCAACATAGTTTTCTTCTTTAATAAGTCTAAAAGTTTCATAAGTGGAAGGATACCATGAAGTCTCGTAATTGGTAAGTAGCATCACCTTATTCTTTTTAGCTACTGCCTGCATAGCTAAGGCTTCTTTTAAATTAGAAGCAAGTGGTTTTTCCACCATAATATGTATACCCCTTGGAGCTGCTGCTTGGGCTACTTTTAAATGTTCATGAATAGAACCAAATGCGACAACCGCTTCTGGTTTTGTTTTATCAAGCGCTGTTTCTAAATTAGTGTAGAATAAATCTTTACTTAAATTAAATTTTAGAGCATTTTTTTCAGCGATGGCTTTATTAGGTTCGTAAATACCTACAATCTCAACCACATCAGATTTAGACTTATTTAAAATCCAAGATACATGGCCATGTGTAATTCCTGCTACCACTACCCTCACCGCACCTGTTTTACCCGTTTGCGCCTCCAAATTATTTGTTATACAAAACAAACTTAGTAGGGTTAAAAAAACTAAAGATTTCATTTTCATAGTATTATTTTTATGTGTTAATTCTAGCCTTCATTCAGTTATTGAATTTAATGTTTTTAAGATTAAAAATAGTCCCACCCGTCAAATAAATTGGGAAAAATCATTTAAATTAATTGACGCCCTATCCCTAACTTTAGAATATGAAAGTATTCCCACTATATATCAAGGCCACCATTTTTGTTTTAGGCTGCTTATCTTTTCAAACGCTTAGAGCTAATATTGATACATTACATGTACAATCGCCCAATGGGAAACTTACACTAGCCATTTGGATGGATACCCAATTACAATACAGTGTTCAATACCTAAATGAACAAATACTTACTAATAATAGAATTGATTTAGTAGTAAAAGACCAAACCAGCCTTTCACATGATAACAAAATTGTAAGTACAAGTAGTAAAGAGGTAAATACTATTATTCAAGTACCCGTTGCTGAAAGAAGAAAAAAAATAATAGATAAGTATACCGAACTAAGCATTCAACTCAAACAACCCTATAAAGTTTTATTTAGAGTTTTTAATAATGGACTCGCTTATCAAATACAAACTTTATTCAAAGACAGTATCTACATTCATAATGAAATAGCTGAATTCAATTTTAATAATAAGACAAGTGCTTATTTACCCATTGTGCACCCAAGAGAAAATGAGGATATCTATCATACAAGTTTTGAAGAAACTTATCCGCTAACCCCCTTATATAGTTTTTCTACTAGCAGTATTGCCTATAACCCCATTTTAGTTGTTCCTGAACAAGCTCCAAAGATAGCTATTACAGAATCGGATTTATTAGACTACCCTGGCATGTTTTTAAAAGGCACGAATACAAATTCAATACAAGCCCAATTCGCTCCCTATCCTGCAGAAGAAAAAACAACCAATGAATTATATCCAGAGGTAGTGGTTACTAAAAGAGCCAACTACATTGCCCATACTAAAGGAACTAGAACCCTTCCTTGGAGAATTATAATGATTGCACCTGAGGATAAAGACCTACCTAATAATGATATGGTATATCAATTAGCAAGCCCTTCTACTATTCAAGATGCAAGTTGGGTGCACCCAGGCAAGGCCACTGATGAATGGATTATTAATATTAATTTATTCAATATTCCTTTTAAAGCTGGGCTAAACACAGCTACTTATAAATACTATATTGATTTTGCAGCGCGATTTGGTTTTGATAGAATTATGATGGATGCAGGCTGGAGCGATTATAAAAATTTATTTAAAGTCATTCCTGAAATTAATATGGATAGTTTGGTAGCCTATGCCAAATTGAGAAATATTAAATTAAGCATGTGGACTATTGCGGCCACATTAGATAAACAATTAGAACCTGCACTTACACAATTTAATAAATGGGGTGTAGATTTTATTATGACCGACTTTATTGATAGAGACGATCAAAAAACAGTTCAGTTTTACGAACGTATTGCCAAGGCCTGCGCTGCACATAAAATTATGATTATGTACCATGGCGCTTATGCACCCAAAGGATTTAATCGAACTTATCCTAATGCTATTACAAGAGAAGGCGTATTAGGTTCTGAATATAATATTTGGAGTGATAAAGTCACCCCTAGTCATGATTTAGTTTTGCCTTTTACAAGAATGTTAGCGGGTTCTTTTGATTATGAACCAGGCTTTTTAAACAATGCGACAAAAAATAGTTTTAGAAATATAGAAGGTGCCCCTATGAGTTACGGCACAAGGTCTCATCAACTAGCCATGTTTGTAGTATTTGATAGTCCCATGCAAATTTTTTCAGGCAACCCTTCTCAAGCCTATTTAGAACCAGATTTTATGAATTTATTAGGTCATATTCCAACAGGCTGGGACGATACCAAAATACTAGATGCCAAAGTGGGTGAATATATTGTGACTGCTAGAAATAAAAACAAGGATTGGTATATAGCAGGTATGAATAATTGGACAGCCAAAGAACAAAGCATTGATTTTTCTTTCTTAGAAAAAGGAAATTATAAAGCCACTATTTGTAAAGACGGAATAAATGCCGATAAATATGCTGCAGACTATAGCATAACCCATCAAGTCATAAATAATACATCAAATCTTAGTATTTCACTTGCACCTGGTGGAGGTTTCTTAATTAAGCTTATTAAATTATAAAAAGAGGGCCCCATAGAAATGGGGCCCGATTAACGATTGCTTACTTAAAACAATAAAACTGGACTATTAAAAATTTTTTACTACTTATTCAATGCTACACCATTAAAATTTATATACAGCTGCTATTAAGAAACTGCCTGCATACTTATTTAAATTATTATTTGAATTAAAGAAAATTTTGTCTTTCGCATTATCAAATCTTATTTCTGGAATTAGGGTTAGCTTGGAAAAATGAATATTCGCAGAGATTGTGTTTTGAAAAATGGAACTACCTACCCCTACTGCATTTTTACTATCATTAAAATATTCTGATCTTAAAATAAATCCAAACTTAGCAGAAGGGTCATAGTTTACATATACTGCATTGCTTGTCCAATTGTTTCCACTAATATTGGCAATAGTACCATCATAGTTAATACCTATTTGATTATTCACTACTCCATTCAATACTAAATCAAATTGAGATTTATCATAACCTCCTTGATAATTCAAAAAAGCTTTTAATAAATCATTCTTTGAGCTAGTACTGAACTGAGCAATAAGTATTTTATCGGGACTTGATGAAAAAGTAAAATCGGTGGGCTGGACAAAACCAATCATCATGGCCGATTTTCCACCTAAAGCAATATCTGCTCTAATACCTGTATGAAAAAAGGGACCATATGAAAATGCATAACTCATACTATAGTTTCTATTGGAATAAGCATCTAATAATTCATAGCCAATATGTGTAGCCCATTTACCAACTGTTATCTTCAGTCCATTCATAGGAGCATAACTTATATAAGCTTGTTTAATGGCCTGCAATACTCCATTATCATTATAAGAAAACTCTTGGGCTCTTTTTCCTAAACCTATATCGAGAGTACTTGCAAAATTTCCTTTGGTATGATCTATCTTAATAGAAGCCATACCTAATTGTAATGATTGATTCGAATTGGTAAAGCTGGTTTTATTATTAGTAGCCTTTTTAGAAAAATCACTCTTATAATACCCATCAAAATAAATGGTATAACTATTGCTTGCCTGCGCTGCCTTGGCAGTAGAATCTGTTTGAGCCTTAGAAATATGGCTAAGAAGTAGAAAAACGGGTAAGAGGATCTTTGATTTCATAATTTTAGAGGGTTTTAATATATTATATTTAATTATATACGTTATATAATATGCTAAATTATATATTTTTTGATAAATTTTTATAATTATATATACATATTTATAATTATAATGTTAATAAAAATATATATAAAAGCTGTGCCCCTAATTTCTAGAACAGAAATTACACAAATGATAAAAAATAATACTATTTAGGAAGCATGGTAGCAAATAGCGGGTCCAAGCTATTCTGCACTTCATAATAACCTTGCTTATACCACTTAAGGCGGGCCACTAAGGCTAATATTTGTCTTTGAACCAAGGCCTTGTTTTTTTCTATGGCTTTTAAGCTTTGCTTATCCTGGCTATTTGCAAACCCATTCAGCACCGTCCAATAATCATAATTTTGATATTGCTTTAAAAAATCGGAAGGCGTTGCTATAGTATTCATAGCAGCTTTATTTTTCAAATACCACTGAAATACAAAATCGTTCAATAAACTTTGCTTCCATAATATGGCAAAGCTCGTATCCATGAGAACATTTTTTTCACTTACCCATTTATCTGGGTAAATTCCTCCCCCACCATACACTAAATGCCCTTTAGGGGTCTTATACTTTTCTCCTTTATAACTTGAATCTTGCATACCCATCGCATCCTCATGCATTCTTGTTATAAAATCATCTTCATAAGCCTGCTTTCCTTTTTCATAAGGGCGTTGAATATTTCTACCAAGTGGCGTATAATATTTTGCAGTGGTTAAACGAAGTGCACCCCCATTGGATAAATTGTATTGTTGTTGCACTAAGCCTTTACCAAAAGAACGCTGTCCTACAATGGTGGCGCGGTCCCAATCCTGTAATGCACCTGCTAATACTTCGCTGGCCGATGCGGAAGTTTCATCCATTAAAATAGTCAAGGGACCTTCTTCAAAAAGCCCTTCTCTTTTACTAAAATAATCTACCCTAGGAGAATTAGCTCCTTGCGTATAAACAATTAATTTATTACCACTTAAAACTTCATCCGCAATAGCTACTGCTTCTGAAAGTAGTCCGCCTCCATTACCTCTTAAGTCAATCACCAATGATTTAATTCCTTTTTGCACCAAAGTATCTAAGGCCTGCATGAAGGATTCATAGGTTCTATCTGCAAATTTGTCAATTCTAATATAGCCCATCGTGGGGTTAATTAAATAAAAAGCATCTACTGAAGAAACCGGTACATTGTCTCTTGGAATGGTTATGGAAATTTGTTTACCCTCACTGTCTATTAATAATTTTACGCTTGTATTAGAAGGTCCTTTAATTTTTTTTCTAATTTCTTCTGATGCCCATTTTTTACCCGATAATTGTATGCTATCGTCTGCTTTTAACAATATATCCCCAATTTGCAACCCTGCTTTAGCGGCGGGCCCTTCCTTCATCACATAAGAAACAAAGATGCTATCTCTGAACTGCATAAATTCAATACCAATACCTTTAAAATTAGGTTGCAATTGTTCATTCACTTCTACTAAATCAGTAGGCGGTATATACACAGAGTGCGGGTCTAATTGAGATAAATAATAATTAGCCAAACGATTACTTGCACTATCCGTATCTAACTTTTCGACATACTTAGATTGAATTAACTGCAAAATTTCTTGCATAGGATCTTTCGGTCCTGATCTAAAAACATTTAAGGGTAAACTTCCTTTAAAAAACACCCCTATCAACACTCCTATTATTACCAAAAAGGCATAAAAAAGTGGGGTGACCCAATTTGATTTATTTTTTTCTTGCATGCTAGTTTTATTCGGGCTAAAATTACACTAAAAAGGCTATTTTCACACACAAGATTATTACCTATGGCGAAGAATTATATTATTGCAGACAGCGGAGCTACCAAATGCCAATGGACCATTGTACAAACTAATAAGAAAACCACTGTGCAAAGTATAGGCATCAGCCCCTATTTTCTGAGCGCTGTTCAAATTCAAGCAATAGTAGAAAAAACTTTTAGAAATAAAATTAAACTAGACGCAGTTGATGCAGTTTATTTTTATGGCACGGGCTTAAGCAATCCTCGAAACGTTACAGAACTTAAAAAAGCATTGAAAGCTGTTTTCACCAAAGCAAAACTAGATATTCAAACCGATTTAGTAGCTGCTGCAAGGGCTACTTGTCAGCATGCAAAAGGGGTTGCCTGTATTTTAGGTACGGGTTCTAATACAGGTTTTTATAATGGGAAAAAAATTACCAAAAATAGTCCTGGCCTAGGCTATGTATTAGGCGACGAAGGCAGTGGCGCTTATTTAGGAAAAAAAGTGATTCAATATTATTTATATAAAACCTTTGACGAGGATTTAATGTCCGGGTTTGAGAAGAAATTTGCTACTACTAAGGATGAAATTTTAAACAATGTATACAAAGAAGCTACGCCAAACAGATACCTTGCTAAGTTCACCGAATTCTTAGTAGAGAATAGAGGACATTATATGATTGAAAATATTATCGAAGATGGCTTGAACGATTTTTTCTATGCCCATATTAATAAAATGAATGAGGCCTGGTTGTATCCTATTCATTTTGTAGGCAGTGTGGCCTATGGCTTTAAGGATATCATCAAGCAACTAGCTTTAAGCTACGAAATTGAACTGGGTAATATTATTAAATCTCCCATGCAAGGCCTTATCACCTATCATCAAAAAAATAAATAGCTTTTTAATTACAGCTGGCTAAGTATATGCATGATATAGAACCTCATTATCATTGGCGCCATTTATATATGGCAGAAGAAGATCCAAGATCTATTTTTTTTGGGCGTACTTACAGCGAGTTTGAATTTTCTCAAGCCGTGTATAATTATTTTATACATCCTCAATGGGATGAGTTCGGCAGTAAAACTTTATACCTGAAAATTCTTTTTGCAGACTACGATGCAAAATTTGCTATTATTGAAATGATTGGCGAGTGGAACGATGCTATTGAGAACGATATCATGGAATTAAAAAGAGAAGTCTTAGATAAATTAATGGAAGAAGGTATTTATAAATTTATTTTGATTGCCGAAAGCGTTTTCAACTTTCATAGTGGCGACAAAGACTATTACGAGGAATTATACGATGAAGTAGCAGATGAAAATGGCTGGGCAGTCTTAATTAATTTTCACCAAGGTGCCCAACACGATTTTTTACTCAGAAAATTAAACCGCTACATTGAACTAATGGAAATACCTGCTTGGAGAACATTTAAGCCCGAGGATTTTTTCCAACTCATTGATGACAAAATTTCTCAAAGATTATTATAGGATTATTATAGAATGATGCTAAGAAGGGACAATTATTATAAGTAACTATTATAAGAGACAATTATAATATAATATTTTAATATATTAATTCGTCGTAAGCGCCCTGTAACTCACTATAGGCATGATTGTCCTTGGCTAATGTAGCCGCCGCCATCCCTTTTTCATACCAAATAATAGCCTGCTCCCTTTGACCCATTCGCTCAAGACATTTGGCAAA
Source organism: Sediminibacterium sp. (assembly GCA_007280515.1). Lineage (GTDB taxonomy): Bacteria > Bacteroidota > Bacteroidia > Chitinophagales > Chitinophagaceae > Sediminibacterium. The sequence goes on along the minus strand of QYPL01000014.1, from coordinate 174,369 downwards.
ATGATAGTAGGACCCAATATAATCGGGGGAATCTGTAAGTACGGCTAGCAGTAAATCATGGGCCTTGGGGTCCTCCCCTAATTTAATATATTCCATGGCCAAGGCATGTCTTAAAAAGTTATCCTTAGGTTGTTGATTTAAAAACTCAATAATTCTTTCTATTCGTTGCATCTTGACTTATATTTGCATTAGTTGCATAGACAACTAACAATTTAACAAAATTAGCGATCATGAAAATCTTAGTTTGTATTAGTAAAACACCCGATACGACTGCTAAAATTGCCTTCACCGAAGGTAATACAAAGTTCGATGAAAATGGAGTGCAGTGGATTATCAACCCTTATGACGAATGGTATGCTTTAGTAAAAGCCATTGAATTAAAAGAAAAAGACGCAAGTACTATTATTCATTTAGTAACAGTGGGCTTAGCAGATGCTGAGCCTATTATTAGAAAAGCATTAGCATTAGGTGGTGACGAAGCCATTAGAGTGAATAGTAATAGTAATGACTCTTTTTATGTAGCCAAACAAATTGCTACCATTGCCAAAGAAGGTAGTTATGAACTAATTTTTACAGGAAAAGAAACCATTGATTACAATAGCGCTTCTATTGGATCGATGTTATCGGCAATTTTAGATTTTCCTTTTGTTTCCTTAGCCAATCAATTGGATTTGAATGGAAACACAGCCACTGTGAGAAGAGAAATTGAAGGCGGAGAAGAAACCTGCGAAGTGAATTTACCCTTAGTGATAAGTTGTCAAAAAGGAATGGCTGAACAAAGAATTCCGAATATGAGAGGCATTATGGCAGCCCGCACTAAACCTTTAAAAGTAGTTGAACCTATTGAAACTATCGCCAGAACAAGTATCAAAAAATTTGAAAGTCCATTAGCAAAGTCAGGCGTGAAATTAGTAGACCCTACGAATATGGATGAATTAGTAAAATTATTAAAAGAAGAAGCAAAAGTTATTTAACAGCATTAAAAAAATATTCTATGGTACTAGTATATATAGATCAGGCCGATCAACAAATAAAAAAGTCTTCCTTAGAAGCCATGTCTTACGGCGCAGCGCTTGCAAAACAATTAGGCTGCGATGTAACTGCTTTAATTTTAGGCACGGTGCAAAATAACCTTGCAGACTTAGGAAAGCATGGTGCCCAAAAAGTGTATCATCTAAAAAATGAAAGCCTTAATAGTTTAGATGTGAAATTACATTCTACCTTAATTGCGACTGCTGCTAAAAATGCAAATGCCACAGTAGTTGTTTTTGCACATAATATAAATGGTAAGGCCATTGCGCCAGCAGTAGCTGTAAAATTAGAGGCAGGTATAGTAACGGGTGCTTCTAGTTTACCCAATACAGAAAATGGTTTTGTAGTCACTAAAACTGTTTTTTCAGGCAAGGCCTTTGCCTCTATTCAAATTGAAACAGCTATAAAAGTTATTGCCATTAATCAAAATAGTTTTGGCCTAGTTGATTATGATACTAGCGCCACTATAGAAGAAATAAATATTTCAGTACCTGCCCCTTCTATTAAAATTACTAAAGTAGATAAAATAGAAGGTGAGATTCCATTAACAGAAGCTAACCTAGTGGTAAGTGGAGGTCGTGGTTTAAAAGGACCTGAGCATTGGAATATTTTATTAGATCTTGCCAAGGCTCTTGGTGCCTCTACCGCTTGTAGCCGCCCTGTATCAGACTCAGATTGGAGACCTCACCATGAACATGTGGGTCAAACGGGAATTCAAATTGCCCCAAACTTATATATAGCTATTGGTATTTCAGGCGCCATTCAACATTTGGCCGGGGTGAATAGAAGTAAAACTATTGTGGTAATTAACAAAGACCCCGAAGCACCATTTTTTAAAGCGGCCGATTATGGAGTTGTTGGAGACGCCTTTGAAGTGGTACCAGCCCTCACTTCAGCTATTTTAAAAATGAAGTCAACCGCATAGCATAATTATTTAACTTTGGGGGAGCAAAGTAAACCTATGCAGAAAATTGAACTTGAAATAGTGGCTTTATCACATAGCATCACCCAATCTAACTCCTATGCAGTTATTTTAGGAGAGGTGAACGGGCTGCGCCGACTGCCCATTGTTATTGGTGGCTTCGAAGCCCAGGCCATTGCGGTTGCTCTAGAGAATATGCACCCTTCTCGCCCACTCACACACGACTTAATGAAAAATTTTATGACTGCCTTTGATATTCAATTACAGGAAGTATATATATGTGATTTACAAGAAGGTATTTTTTATTCCAAATTAGTTTGCTTTACCGCCAATGACACTATTGAAATTGATAGCAGAACTAGTGATGCACTTGCCTTGGCAGTTCGTTTTGGTTGTCCTATCTATGTGTACTCCAATATTTTGGAACAAGCAGGTTTAGAAAACGAAAACGCAGAGAAAAATATTACGCCCACTACAATTACTGCCGATCCAGTAGCTAACGACTTAACAAATATGTCTTTGGTTGAATTAAATAAATTATTACAAGAAGTTTTAGAACAAGAAGACTATATCCGCGCTATTGATATTCGCGATGAAATCAATAAGAAAACTGCGCAAAAGAAATCATAGCTAATGATTCAATTTTCTCCTTGCAAAATTAATATAGGCTTATCTATCTTAGAAAAAAGAGCAGATGGTTTTCATGCATTAGAAACTGTTTTTTATCCTGTAGCCCTTCATGATATTGTAGAACTCGTTCCAGCAAAATCATTTGCCTTTTTCCATACAGGTATTTCTATTCCAGGTGATACTTCTAATAATTTATGCGTTAAAGCCTACCAATTATTAAAAGCCGATTTTCCCCAAATGAGTAATGTTCAAATACACTTACACAAAAACATACCCATGGGTGCGGGTTTAGGCGGCGGCTCTGGCGATGGAACGACTGTTTTAAAAATACTCAATACTTTATTTAATTTAAATTTATCTAAAGAACAGCTACTGAACTACGCTGCACAACTTGGAAGCGATTGTCCTTTTTTTATTTTCAACAAAGCCTGTCATGCCACTGGAAGAGGCGAAATACTGGAGCCCATCGCCATTGATTTAAGTAATTATACTATTGCTTTAATACATCCTGGCATTCATATTGCTACGTCTTGGGCATTTCAACAATTAAACCCTTCTGTAAAAGAAAAATCTATTGCAACTATTATTAAGCAACCCATTGAAACTTGGAAGGCTGAGTTAATCAATGATTTCGAAGCCCCTGTTTTCAAAGCACATCCCTCATTAGAAACATTCAAAAATAATTTATACAGGCAAGGAGCCATTTATGCAAGCATGAGTGGTTCGGGCAGTTCATTATTTGGCATCTTCCCCAAGGGAACCAAGATAGAATCTCCAACAGATGCGGCTTCATTAAGAGTCGATCATATTTGATTTCACTTACTGATTTGATTTTAGATTTCATTCCAAAAAATAATTGCTAACGTTCGTTATTATATAAATTTCAACTAATTGGTTTAATTCTTTAAACAGTATTAAATGGTTAATAAATTTTTTGAGATTCTGCTATAAAAAATACTTGTTTTTTCGTAATTTCAAACGAACCGCTAATCGAATAGGGTTTCCCTAAAAACAACTAGTTGTAAATGACGAAAAAAGAACAATTAGGATTATACGATCCTGCTTATGAACACGACGCATGTGGTATTGGATTTGTTGCTAATATCAAAGGTGTAAAATCACATCAGCATGTAATTGATGGTCTAACTATTTTAGAAAATATGGAACACCGTGGAGCCTGCGGTTGTGAAATTAATACCGGGGATGGTGCAGGTATCATGATTCAAATTCCGCATGAATTTTTCTTTGATGAATTATTACAACAAGGCATTCACCTGCCCGACTTAAATGAATATGGTGTTGGATTTATATTTTTCCCTTCCCATAAATCAATTGTTACTGAGTGTAAAGAAATTTTTGCAAGGGCTGCTGAAAAATTAGGTATTGAAATTATTGGTTATAGAAAAGTACCCGTTAACAGAGCTACCATTGGCCCTTCTGCTTTATCGGTAGAGCCTGCAATGGAACAAGTATTTTTAAAAAAACCCGATCATATCAGCAACCCAGAAGATTTTGAAAGAAAACTTTTTGTTTTAAAAAATTACGCCTCTCATACCATAAATAATTCTATCAAAAAGGAAGCCATTGGTTTTTATATGGCCTCTTTATCTCAAAGAGTAATAGTATACAAAGGACAATTAACAAGTCATCAAGTAAGAGAATATTTCCCCGATTTAAGCGACAAGCGAGTGGTCTCTGCTTTTGGTTTAGTGCATTCTCGTTTTGCCACTAATACTTTTCCTTCCTGGAAATTAGCACAACCCTTCAGATATATTGCACACAACGGAGAAATTAACACCTTACAAGGAAATTTAAATTGGTTAAGATCCAATGAGTCTAGTTTTTTCTCTCCCTATTTTTCTAAGGAAGAATTAGAAATGATTTTACCCGTTGTCAACAATGGCCAATCAGACTCTGCTTGTTTAGACAATGTTATTGAGCTACTTACTTTATCGGGCCGCTCTTTACCCCATGTAATGATGATGCTCATTCCTGAAGCTTGGGATGGCAATGAATTAATGGATCCTGTGAAAAAAGCTTTCTACGAATTTCATGCAGCGTTTATGGAACCTTGGGACGGCCCTGCTTCTATTTCCTTCACTGATGGAAAAATGATTGGTGCCACTTTAGATAGAAATGGTTTAAGGCCTTCACGCTACTGCGTCACCAATGACGACCGTGTTATTATGGCATCAGAAACAGGTGTTCTACCTATTGACCCTTCTACTATTATTGAAAAAGGTCGTTTACAGCCTGGTAAAATGTTTGTAGTAGATATGGAAGCAGGTAAAATTATTAGCGATACCGATTTAAAACAAAATATTTGCGCGCAACAACCTTACGCAGATTGGTTGAATAAATATAAAATTCGTTTAGAAGAATTACCTGAACCCAGAATTCAATTCACCCATTTAGAACACGATCAAATTTTTAAATACCAAAAAGCATTTGGTTATACCAAAGAGGATTTAGAAAATATCATTACACCCATGGCCACTGATGGCAAAGAACCTATTGGTTCAATGGGTACCGATACGCCATTAGCAGTATTGAGCGACCAACCTCAACATATTACTAGTTACTTTAAGCAATTATTTGCACAAGTAACCAACCCACCCATTGATCCTATTCGTGAAAGAATGGTCATGTCACTTGCTACTTTTGTGGGAAGCCAAGGAAATTTATTGACAGAAGACCCAATGGCTAGTCACTGCGTTGCTTTAAAACATCCTATTTTAAACAACCACGAATTAGAGAAAATTAGAAGTATTGATACAGGTGTGTTCCAAGCCAAAACATTACAATGTTATTTTAGAGCAGATGGCCAAGAAGGTTCTTTGAAAAAAGGATTAGATCGTTTATGCCGTTATGCAGTGGACGCAGTAGAAGACGGATTTGAAGTTATTATTTTAACAGACCGCTCCATCGATTCTGAACATGCTGCTATTCCAACACTGCTTGCTTGCGCAAGTGTGCATCACCATTTAATTAGAAAAGGATTAAGAGGCAAAGTAGGTATAATTGTAGAGGCAGGCGATGTTTGGGAAGTACACCATTATGCATGTTTGATTGGCTTTGGTGCCACAGCTATTAACCCCTACATGGCACTCTCTACTATTCGGGATATGAAATTGCACGATAAAATTAAATCAGACCACGACTCCGAGAAATTAAAGAAAAATTATATTAAAGCGGTGAATGAAGGATTGTATAAAGTATTCTCTAAAATGGGTATCTCTACTTTACAATCTTATCAAGGAGCACAAATTTTTGAAATTATTGGAATTAATAAAGAGGTAGTGAACCGTCATTTTACAGGCGCTACTTCTCGTATAGATGGAATGGGCTTAGATGAAATTGCAAAAGAAATTTTAGCCAAGCATGAACTAGCCTTTGCTAAAAAATCTTCTCCAGTGGACAGGCTTACTGAAGGTGGAGTTTATCAATGGAAGCGTCGTGGTGAATTTCATTTATTCAATCCACAAACTATTCATTTATTACAGCAGTCTACTAAAATGAATGATTATCCTAGCTTTAAAAAATATTCAAAGCTAGTCAATGATCAAACAGAGAAAGCTTGTACCCTAAGAGGCTTATTTGATTTTAAACCTAGTCGCCCATCAATTTCTATTGACGAAGTAGAACCGGCTAGCGCAATTTACAGACGTTTTGCAACAGGGGCTATGTCTTTTGGATCTATATCATGGGAGGCGCATACTACCCTTGCTATTGCCATGAACCGATTGGGTGGAAAATCTAACACAGGTGAAGGTGGTGAAGATGAAATTCGTTATGAAAAATTACCGAACGGTGATTCTATGCGAAGCTCCATTAAACAAGTAGCCAGTGCAAGATTTGGGGTTACAAGTTATTATTTATCTGAAGCAGATGAATTACAAATAAAAATGGCACAGGGTGCAAAGCCCGGTGAAGGTGGTCAATTGCCAGGATATAAAGTAGATGATTGGATTGGCAAAACAAGACATGCCACTCCAGGTGTGGGTTTAATTTCTCCTCCGCCGCATCACGATATTTATTCGATTGAAGATTTATCACAACTCATATTTGATTTAAAAAATGCCAACCGTGCTGCCAGAATTAATGTAAAATTAGTTTCTAAAGCTGGTGTGGGCACCATTGCTGCAGGGGTAACTAAGGCAAAAGCTGATGTAGTTTTAATTGCAGGTTTTGATGGAGGTACAGGCGCTTCTCCATTAAGTTCTATTAAGCATGCAGGTTTGCCATGGGAATTAGGATTAGCAGAAACACATCAAACATTGGTGAAAAATAAATTGCGTAGTCGTGTGGTAGTGCAAGCCGATGGTCAAATGAAAACAGGACGAGATATTGCTATTGCTACTTTATTAGGTGCAGAAGAATGGGGCGTAGCAACCGCTGCATTAATTGTAGAAGGATGTATTATGATGCGTAAATGTCATATGAATACTTGTCCAGTGGGTGTGGCTACGCAAGACCCTGAATTACGTAAACGTTTTACGGGAGACCCCGACCATGTGGTACGTTTCTTTGAATTTATTACGCAAGAGCTGCGTGAAATTATGGCAGAATTAGGCTACCGTACTATTAATGAAATGGTAGGTCAGGTAGACGCCTTAACTATGCGTGAAAATATACATCATTGGAAGTATAAGAATTTAGATTTAAGCGATGTATTATATAAAGAGCCTGCTGAAGCAGGTGTGGGTTTATATCAAACAGAAACACAGGATCATTTAATGAGTGAAGTCTTGGATTGGCAGTTACTAGCAGCTGCGAAACCTGCTATTGAAAAGAAAGAAAAAGTAAAAGCTTCATTCCCTATTAAAAATACCGATCGTACTACTGGTACCATTGTTTCTAATGAAATAACGAAAATTTACAAAGCAGAAGGTTTACCAGAAGATACCATTCACTTTAATTTTAAAGGAACCGCAGGACAAAGCTTTGGCGCCTTTAATACCAAGGGTGTAACCTTAGAATTAGAAGGCGATGCTAATGATTATTTTGGAAAAGGATTAAGTGGTGCGCAGTTAATTGTATACCCCGATAAAAAAGCAAGTTTTGTACCAGAAGAAAATATTATTATTGGCAATGTTGCTCTATACGGTGCCACTAGTGGTATTGCCTATATAAGAGGAAAGGCAGGCGAAAGGTTTGCTGTGCGTAATTCTGGCGCCACCGTGGTAGTAGAAGGAATTGGTGATCATGGTTGTGAGTATATGACAGGAGGTGTAGCCATAATATTAGGTAAGACAGGTAGAAATTTTGCAGCAGGCATGAGCGGTGGTATTGCATTTGTATATGATGTAGAAAATAATTTTGAAGTATTGTGTAATAAAGAAATGGTAGAATTAGAATTAGCAGATAAAGAGGATGAAGTTTTGCTTAAAAAATTAATTCAAGCGCATTTTGACAAAACAGGAAGTACCATTGCTAAATTTATTATAGCCGATTTTGACAATCAATTAAAACAGTTTGTGAAAGTGTTTCCTTCTGATTATAAAAAAGCATTAGCAGAACAAAAATCAAAATTAGTAGCAAGTAAATAAAAAATAATAAAGGACAAGTATAAAGTATATGGGCAAACCAACAGGATTTAAAGAATTTACAAGAGAACTCCCTACTAAAATTTCAGTAGCGGAGCGCAAAAATAATTACAACGAGTTTATTAACTTATTACCTGAGCAAAAGTTAAATGAACAGTCGGCGCGTTGTATGAATTGCGGTGTACCCTTCTGTCATAATGGATGTCCTTTAGGTAATATTATTCCTGAATTCAATGATGCGGTGTACCATAAAGAATGGAAAGATGCTTATGAGATTTTAATATCTACCAATAATTTTCCTGAGTTCACTGGAAGAATTTGCCCAGCCCCTTGCGAGAGCGCCTGCGTATTAGGTATTAATCAGCCAGCCGTAACCATTGAAGAAATTGAAAAACATATTATTGAAATAGCTTTTGAAAAAGGTTTTGTAACGCCTCGTAAACCTAAACTTCGTTCTGATAAAAAAGTAGCGGTCATTGGCTCTGGCCCTGCAGGACTGGCCACTGCTGCACAATTAAATTATGCAGGCCATGAAGTAACAGTGTATGAGCGTGATCCAAAACCAGGGGGTTTATTACGCTTTGGCATACCAGATTTTAAATTAGAAAAAACAGTTGTTGAAAGACGTATTAGTTTATTAGAAGAAGAAGGCGTTCGTTTTATTTGTAATGCCAATGTGGGGGTGAATATAAGAGTGAATGATATTATGCGTGATTATCATGCCGTGGTTCTAGCAGGTGGTTCAACCATTCCAAGAGATTTAACCATTCCAGGAAGAAATTTAAAAGGCATTCATTATGCCATGGAATTTTTAAAGCAACAAAACCAAAGAGTAAGCACAATTCCATTAGAGGAAGAAGATTTATTGGCTACTTCAAAAAATGTAATTGTAATTGGTGGTGGTGATACGGGAAGTGATTGTGTAGGAACTTCTAACAGACATAATGCAAAATCGGTGACTCAATTTGAATTATTACCTAAGCCTCCTGACGCAAGAGCCGACTATATGCCTTGGCCTACCTACCCCATGTTATTAAAAACAACTACTTCGCATGAAGAAGGGGCAGAAAGAATTTGGGGCGTTGCTACTAAGGCTTTCATTGGTGATGATAAAGGAAATTTAAAAGCACTACAAATTGTAGACTTAGAGTGGAGCGCTAGTGCCGATGGTAGACCTTCAAAATTTATACAAAAAATAGGAAGTGAAAGAGAAATTCCTTGTGAACTCGCTTTACTTGCCATGGGGTTTTTACATCCCGACCCAACTGGCATCATTGATGAATTAGGCGTTCAATTAGACGAAAGAGGAAATGTAAAAGCAACAGAACAACAATATCAAACCAATATAGCCAAGGTATTTACCGCTGGTGATATGCGTCGAGGACAATCATTAGTTGTTTGGGCTATCAGTGAAGGCCGTGAATGTGCCCGTAAAGTAGATATCTTCTTAACTGGCTCCTCTTTATTAGAATCCAAGGATAGCAGTCTGTTTTTTCAGCAAGAATAACTGAAGATATTACTGAAGATATTCAGTTTTTTTCCACATCTCCCTTTTTAATCAAGCTAAGATAGTTATCTATAAGTGAATGCTAGTAAGGCTTTACATAAAATTCATGCTTTTTCATATTATATTATAATTATTTATATATTAATATTAATATCTAAAATATCTATTTTTTAAGTATTTTTACATCTTAATTAACATATATATTATTTTATAATACTAAACCCCTTATCAATGAAAAATCAAGTTGTACAAAAATTCGCTCCTTTTGTGGTTTTATTACTAGTAGCAGTACTCGCTTTGTTTGTACCTCAACTTCCCAGTTTTCAGGGAGAGGCCTCTACTTACAGTGGAGCCGATATAGCTTGGATTTTAGTAGCAACAGCACTTGTATTTATCATGACCCCAGGTCTTGCCTTTTTCTATGGGGGAATGGTACACCGTAAGAACATTATCTCTACCATGATCAAAAGCATGGTATCGGCAGGGGTGGTTTCAGTTATTTGGATAAGCTTTGGCTATAGCTTAAGCTTTGGTGAAAGCATCAATGGTATTATAGGAAATCCAATGACCCATTTATTCTTTAAAGGTGTGGTGAATGGCGCGCCTAGTTTACAAGGCGGCACCCCTATGACCATTCCTTTATTATTGTTTGCACTCTTTCAATTAATGTTTGCCATTATCACACCAGGTCTTGTAGTAGGTGCGGTGGCAGAGCGTATTAAATTCACTGCTTATATTTTATTTATTGTGCTGTTTATTATATTAGTATATGCTCCATTAGCACATTGGTCTTGGCATCCTAACGGGTTTTTATTAAAAATGGGCGCACTCGATTTCGCGGGTGGAACAGTCGTACACATTAGTGCGGGTTGTGCTGCCCTAGCGGGTGCCATTGTATTAAAATCTCGTCGTTCTAAATTAGAACAACATGAAATTCCTCCAGCCAATATTCCTTATGTATTAATTGGTACGGGTTTACTTTGGTTTGGTTGGTTTGGATTTAATGCAGGTTCTGCATTAGGCGCCAATAACTTAGCCATTAATGCATTCGCCACTACTAACACTGCAGCTGCAGCAGCGGGTTTAGCTTGGATGTTCTTTGATGTAATGAGAGGGAAAAAACCATCTGTACTTGGATTCTGTATTGGTGCAGTAGTAGGTTTAGTAGCCATTACGCCAGCAGCTGGTTTCGTAGGTATTCCTCAAAGTATATTTATTGGTTTGGTAGCCGCTATCATTTCCAATGCCGCCAGCCATGCATTTAAATTATCAAGAGTAGATGATACTTTAGATGTATTTCCTTGTCATGGTATTGGCGGAATGGTGGGTATGTTAATGACTGGTATTTTTGCATCAAAAGGAGTAAATGCAGCGGGCAATGATGGTTTATTTTATGGCAACCCAGCATTTTTTTTAATACAATTAAAAGCAATGCTCATTGTAGTTGCGTATAGTTTCACAGTATCATTTTTAATATTCAAATTTATTAGTATTATTATGCCACTTCGTGTAACTGAAGAAGATGAAGAATTAGGATTAGATGCAACACAACATGATGAAAAATATGGTAGAAACCCCCTAAAGGCTTAGTTTATAAAGGTTTTCTGGTTATTGAAAAACAAGGTGAAGGCCCGAATGAAATTTCGGGCCTTTTTTATTATATTAGCAGACAGATGAAAATCCTTAAAAGAGCCCTTCAGCTACTATACTGTCTCTATGCTATTGTATTGTTTTCAATACTCACTATCCTATCGGTGACAGCCATGTTTTTAGTCCTTCCCTTCGGTAAAGAAAAAATAAGCGAGCATGTTTATTTTATCTGCCGTTATTGGGGTAAGATTTTATATATATTTATGGGCGTTCGACACAGCGAAATTTTTGAATCAACACATGACTTTAATCGAGCTCATATTATTGTAGGTAACCATAATTCCTATATGGACATTCCCTCCATTGTTCAACTTAAACATCAACCCATTCGGCCATTAGCTAAATTTGAATCTTCTAAAATTCCTTTGTTTGGTTTAATTTATCGAAATGCGGTAGTTATGGTAGACAGAAGCGACCCAGAAAAAAGAGCCCAAAGTTTACGCAATTTAAAAATGGCTTTAGAAAAGCATATCTCTATTTTTATATTCCCCGAAGGTACTTTCAGCATGACCGAAGAATATCCCTTAAAATCTTTTTTCAATGGTGCTTTTAAATTAGCTATTGAAATGAATATTCCTATTCAACCAATGCTATTGGTAGATTCCGTTGATCGCATGCATTTTAGTAGTGCCCTTACTCTCACCCCGGGCAAGCATAGAGTGGTGTATTTAGAAACGGTGGAAGTAAGTGACTATACGCTGGATCAAGTGGATACCCTAAAAGACCTTGTTTTTAAAAAAATGGATGAAGGCATGAGAAGATATAGAAAGTATCCAAATTCATAATGTATTTTTGCAACCCAATATCATGTACGCAGAAATAATCATACCCTTAGCGCTTCCCAAAAATTATACTTGGATGATTCCCGCTTCCATGCAGGAGGAAGTAGCTATTGGCATGCGCGTAGAAGTAATGTTAGGCGCCAATAAAAGATACGCAGGTATTGTAAAAAACAGGAGTAGCAAAGCGCCTGAAGGCTTTACGCCTAAGCCCATACTTTCCGTATTAGATGATGCCCCTATCGTTTACGAACATCAATTGGCCCTTTGGCAGTGGATGGCCGAATATTATATGTGCACCGAAGGAGAAGTGATGCAAGCTGCTATTCCTAGTCATTTAAAAATATCTAGCGAAAGTGTTTTTGTTTTAAATGAACAGCAAGAAGAAGATATTAAGAATTTAAGCGACGCTGAATATATTATTTCGGAAGCTTTGGAAATTAAAAAAACTTTAAGCTTATTAGAAATTCAAAAACTATTAGATAAAAAATCGGTCTACCCTGTTATTAATAAACTCATTCAAAAAGGAATTTGTTTTGTGCAGGAAAATATGAAAGATAAATATTCTAGTAAGGTAGAAATATTTTTAAGCTTACATGCTGAATATAAACACGAGGCCGCCTTAGAAAAACTATTGAACGAATGGACAAGGGCTCCTAAACAATTAGATTTATTATTGGCTTTTTTACATTTTGAAAAAACAGAAGGCAGTGTTCAACAAAAATCTATTTTAGAGAAAGCCAATGCTACCCATGCACAATTGAAAGCCTTAATTGATAAAGGTATATTAGTGGCTGAGAAAAGAAAAATAGACAGGTTAGCCACCGATCCAAATACAGGTAATACCGCACTGCATAGCTTATCCGAAAAACAAAAAGAAGCCTTTGCCTCTGTTAAAGCACAACTTCTTACACATCCCGTAGGACTATTGCATGGGATTACAGGCAGTGGAAAAACACAAATATATGTTTCACTTATTAATGAAGTGATAAAGGAAAATAAGCAGGCCTTGTATATGCTACCAGAAATTGCACTTACTGCACAAATGATAAGAAGGCTGAAGCAATATTTTGGTGGATCTATTGCTATATATCATTCCAAGTTCAACCCTAATGAAAGAGTAGAGATTTGGAATAAAGTAAAATCTGGTGAAATTAAAATTGTATTAGGTGCCCGTTCAGCACTTTTCTTGCCTTATAAAAATTTATCGCTCATTGTCATTGACGAAGAGCATGACCCCTCTTATAAGCAACAAGAACCAGCCCCTAGGTATCAGGCAAGAGATACCGCTATATACTATGCCAACCAATTAAAGGCAAAAGTGGTATTAGGTTCTGCTACCCCTTCGGTGGAAACCTATTATAATGCTATATCTAAGAAATTTGGGTACACTTATTTAAATGAAAGGTTTAGTACGGGTGCCCTTCCAAAAATTGAATTAATTGACACTAAGAAACAACCTGCAGGCACTGCCATTCTTACCCCTCAGCTTTTGGCTTCTATTTCAAAAACCATTGCTAATAAAAAGCAGGTTATTTTATTTCAAAATAGAAGAGGCTACGCCCCTTATTTAATTTGCGAAACCTGCGGTTGGATTCCGCATTGCGAACATTGTGATGTAACTCTTACTTATCATAAAGCTAAAAACTTACTTTCTTGTCATTATTGCGGCGCCTCTTATCCAATCGTCAATACTTGTAAAGCTTGTGGTAAACAAAATTTTAAACAGAAAAGTTTTGGCACAGAACAAATTGAAGAAAAATTAAATCAATCTTTGCCAGGAGTGACCGTTGCTAGAATGGATTTAGATAATGTTAAAGGCAAAAACGAGCACGACCAACTCATTCAAAAATTTGAACAAAGGCAAATTGATATTTTAGTAGGTACCCAAATGGTAGTAAAAGGACTTGATTTTGAAAACGTAGACTTAGTGGGTATTGTAGATGCTGACAGCTTACTTAACTTTAATCATTATAGAGTCAATGAAAGAGCTTTTCAAATGATGGAACAAGTAAGTGGCAGAGCAGGCCGAAAAAACGATAATGGAACTGTAATTATACAAGTAAGTCAACTACAGCATCCTATTGTGCAACTCGTTCAACAACATGATTATTTTGGATTTTATAAATTTGAAATTCAAAATAGAAAACAATTTTCCTACCCTCCCTTTAGTAGGCTTATGAGCTTGCTATTTAAACATAAAGAAAATAATATTGCAGAAGAGGCTGCTAACCATTTTTTACATTCACTTACCCCTGAGATTCAAAAAACAGTATTAGGCCCAGCACAACCCATTGTAAACAGGGTGCGCAATAAATATATTTGGGAACTAGCTATTAAAATTTCAAAACAACCACAGCAATTACAGTTGGCTAAAAAACAACTATTACATTATATACGATTACTGCAAGTACACCCTAGGTATAAATCGGTTAGCATTATTATTGATATCGACCCTAATTAGTATTAAACCAAGATCAATCCCCAGTATGAATTAAATAATTATGGAAATAAGCGAAAATATATCTCTTCAAGCTTTGCATAGTTTTGGCTGCAATGAAAAAGCAAGTTATTTTACTAAAATTGATTCAGTAGAGGCTATTGAAAAAAGTATTCAATGGGCCAAAGAAAAAAATACCCCTTATTTAATACTAGGATCAGGCTCTAATATACTTTTTACGAAACCTTTTGAAGGCTTAGTACTAAAGATGGAAATAATGGGCATTAAAAAATTAAAAGAAACCGCCTCCGAGGTTTTTTTAGAAGTAGGTGCGGGTGAAAACTGGCACTATTTTGTAATTTACTGTGTTCAAAAAGGTTGGGGTGGTATTGAAAATTTAAGTTTAATCCCAGGCACGGTGGGCGCTGCTCCCATTCAAAATATTGGAGCCTATGGAGTAGAAGCTAAAGATTGTATAGAATTAGTTACAGCCTATGATACCCAAACTAGCCAATTCATTACACTTAACAATGCCGATTGTAAGTTTGGATACAGGACTAGCTTATTTAAAATGGAGAAAACTAGATATATAATAAGCTCCGTTCAATTTATTTTACAAAAACAACCCATTTTTAGAACGGAATACGGCGCCATTAAAGAAGTACTACATCAAAAAAATAACAAACAGCCTAGTGTAGAAGCTATTGCTAATGCAGTGATTCAAATAAGGACAGAGAAACTACCCGATCCTAAAAAAATAGGTAATGCGGGAAGCTTTTTCAAAAATCCTACCATCACCAAGGACTTTTATGAAGTACTGATTGCAAAATATCCTAAACTTATTGCTTACCCTATCACAGATGACATATATAAAATAGCGGCGGGCTGGTTAATTGAAGCTTGCGGTTGGAAGGGTATACAAAAAGGCAATGTAGGTTGTTATGAAAAGCAGTCATTAGTTATTGTGCATTACAATAATGGGCCAGGCATTGAAATATATAATTTCTCCGAGGAAATTATTCAATCGGTACTAAAGCAATTCGATATTTTGCTAGAAAGAGAAGTTATTATTTATTAAGTTTTTTATTAAATTAAATTATATCAATTAATAAATAACTTCTACATCTACTCTTCTATTTTGAGCCCTTCCTTTTAAAGTTTTATTATCTGCCAATGGTTTTGTATCTGCATAGCCTTTTTGGCTAATTCTCTTCATATCAATTCCTTTTTTCACTAAATAAGTAGCCACCACGGAGGCTCTTTTTAAAGATAATTTTTCATTAATTTTAGTAGTGCCCGTATTATCGGTATGCCCATTAATAATTAATGAAATAGTTGCATTATTTTGTAATAAAACCACTAAAGCATCAAGCCCAGCATATCCTTTTTTATTGACTACTACTTTACCAGATTCAAATTTTAAATAGGAAGCGAGCTCATTGATCATAGGTTGTAAATCGGCACAACCATGATTACCTATAATTCCTACAATGGTTGGACATTTATCTTCTTCATCATTAATGCCATCTTTATCTGTATCGGGTATAGGGCAACCTTCATATCTTGATAATCCTGATATATCAGGGCATTTATCTGCCTCATCATTGATACCATCTTTATCCGAATCTGGAATAGGGCATCCTTTATATTTAATATCTCCTTCTACATTTGGACATTTATCATTTTCATCATCGATTCCATCATTATCAGAATCTGGAATAGGACATCCATGATATTTTGCTAAACCAGCCTTATTAGGACAATCATCTTCACTGCCCACTACTCCATCACCGTCATCATCAGAAACAACAGGCGCTGGTGGAAGCAATACTGGCTTTTTCTCTCTTAGTTTTAAAGGCAAGGTATAACTTATAGAATGATTATAATGCATTTTGGTAAGCGCCGAAGCTTCTGCCCTATAAGTACTAAGAATGTTTATAAAGGAACCTTGTTTGGCTTTAATTTGAAGCCCCAAACCTAGAGGTGCATAGGCAGTATAATAGTTATTTTTAATAGAAGCCAACCCCAAACCTGCACTAATATAAGGAACTAATTTATGCTCATCTGTCAACAACTTGTAATTTAAACTAGCATCTAATGCTGTATACATTTCATTGGTTTTAGGAATGCCAATTTTTGAAGAAGTATAAAAAGGATATTTCAAACTAGCAAAGTCTAAGTTCATCATTAAATCAAGATGCTGTGTAATACCTTTAAGATATTGTAAACCTCCTTGTAGTACTGTTTCACTGGCGTTATCGGTAATAGGCGTTTTTTTAAAATTAAATACGCCTATTTTAAAAGCAATAGAAGCGGGTTTAATATTTGCTGTATCTTGACCCATAACTGTTAGCGCAAAGCTAGAGGCTAAGATAATTACGATTATTTTTTTCATACTATTGTGCATTTTTCTAAAATTATTTCTTTTAAGAAGAAGGAGTATTTTACCAAGAAGGTTTATTATACCAAGAAGGTATATTTTACTATGTAGGTTTATTTTGCTTGAACAAATTTTTATTAAGTGTAAATTAAAGATTATCCTTGAATAGTCTACTGCTTTTTAGGGTTGATTTTAGAATACCCCACAGCATCAAGTGCTACTTTGACAATTCCTTTAGTACTTAAATGTAATTTTTTGGCAGCCGTAGAGCTTAGGTCTACTACCCTGCCCAATTTTAACATACTAGGATGCATACGGTCATTAATTCTAACAAGTACAGACCTCCCATTTCTCATATTAGTTACGCACACTAAAGTATTTAACTTATACAAATTACAAGCCGCTGTATATTTACTATTTTTAAAAATTTCACCAGTAGCCGTTAAGGTACCATCTAAATTGGCACTATAAAAACTAGCAATACCCGTAATGTGATTTAATTCTATCTTGATTCGGTGGGTATCAATTTTTTTATGGTACTTTTTTACAGCAGCACTGTCCAAAAAGTTAATGGTAGTTAAACTAGTAGGATAAATTTTTTGGGTATTATTTTGAGCAAGAAGCTGAATAGCACATAGTAGAGGGAATACTAAAATAAAAAAGAAGTTTAATTTAATATTCATAGAGTATTCTTTATATAAACTTTAAAAAAACTAAGCTTTATATGTAATTTAATTAAGTAATTAGCTTTATATAAATAATTAGTTAATTGTAATTACTTCCACTACACTGTCTAGGTTTAATGGCCCATAAATATGGGGGAATAATTCATCTAAATCCAGTGCTAATTCAAATAGTACGGGTCTTTGCACTTTTTCTTTTTCAATTTTTAATTTTACCAATCCTATTTGACCTTTATAAAAGCGATCTAGTACACCTGGAATTTGTTTTTCAACAGAACAGTGTATAAAACCATCCTGCTCATAGGTAACAGGCGTGTACTCGTTCTTTAATTTAGCAGCTTCCCACTCTTTTAAAGTAGTTATGTGGTATATATATTCGCTTTCCATAAATAATTATTATTTAATGATTCTTGGAATTTTTTGATCTATTAACATTAAGTCTGCAAGCACAATGGCAGTGACTGCTTCTAAAACGACAGGCACTCTTAGGGCTATACATAAATCGTGTCTTCCTTTTACTGAAAAGGGCGCTGTTTCATTGGTTTCCCAATTTAGCGTTACTTGTTCTTTGGGGGTAGAAGAAGTTGGTTTCACCGCAATTCTAAATACTAGGTCATTGCCATTCGTATAACCCCCTACCACGCCACCTGCATGATTGGTTTTTGTTTTTCCTGAAGCGTCTATAATAGCATCATTATGATCCGCACCAAACATGTTAGCCGCAGCAAAGCCAGTTCCAAATTCAATACCACGAATAGCAGGAATAGCAAAAACTGCATGGCTAATTAAAGACTCCACTGAATTAAAAAAATGTTCTCCTAATCCTATGGGCAATCCTTTCACCACACATTCAACAATACCGCCTACACTATCTTTTTGTTCAATAGCTTTCTGTATTCCTTTTTCTACATCTGATTCTCCGCCAATACTTTTAATAGTAGCTTCTACTTTAATTATTTCTTCTATTTTTCCTGCATTTAATAATTTCTTTGCCACTACACCGGCACCCACCAAGGCAGCTGTTAACCTTCCACTGAAATGTCCTCCCCCTCTATAATCTTCAAAGCCGCCAAATTTATGGTGCGCTGTAAAATCGGCATGACCAGGTCTTGGCACAGCACGTTGTTTTTCATAATCACCACTTCTAGTATTATTATTTTCGAAAAGCATCATGATAGGTGCTCCTGTACTAATATTATTAAATAAACCTGCTTTAAAAATAGGTATATCATCTTCTTGACGTGGTGTTGTTCCTTTCTGCTTACCCCCTTTACGGCGCTCCATATCTTCTTCAAAATCTGCTACTTGTAATGGTAAACCCGCTGGGCAACCATCAATAGTAATACCCACACAAGCACCATGCGACTCGCCAAAAATTTGTACTGTAAATAAGGTCCCGAATTTGTTCATATTTTTATTTCGTTAATACAAGGTAAGAAATTTATTGTATATCTACTTTCGCCCCCAATTCTTGCAAATGGGTAAAGAAATCGGTATAAGATTTATTGATCGCTTCCGCTTCTGTAATTTCAATAGGACCATTAGCCACTAAAGCCGCCACCCCACATGCCATGGCAATTCTATGATCGTGTTGAGAGAAAACAGTAGCTGATTGAATGACAGCTCCCCCATGAATAAGCATTTCGTCTCCCTGTAAATCTATTTGAATGCCCATTTTTGCAAATTCTGTTTGCAAACTAAGCCCTCTATCACTTTCTTTATGTGCAAGCCTGCTCACTCCCTTTATTTTGGTAATACCATTACAAACAATTGCTAATGCAACAAGTGGAGGAAATAAATCGGGGCAATCTGTGGCATCAAATTCAAAAGCCGTTAACCCAATTGAATTAATAGAATTATCATTAGAATTATCTTTAAAGTTATTTTTAGAGTTATTACTTGTAATATTCTCTGCAGGGCCTATCAAAATTCCATCTTCCTCTAGCTTCATATTTGCCTTTGCTGTTTGAAGCGCTTCCATTATTTTTTTATCGGCCTGTGTAGAATTTAATTGCAACCCTTTTACTTTTATGGGACCTGCAATAGCACCTGCTACTAATAAAAAAGCAGCGCCACTCCAGTCTCCTTCCACCGTATATTCTATCAAAGGTTTTAATGGCGCATGCGCTAAAAAACGAAAGCTTTCATAATTCGTATGTTCTACCTTCCAACCAAATGCATTTAAAACCGATAAAGTTAAATCGATATAGGGTTTACTTTTTAAGTCTATGACTTTAATTTCAACGTTATGCTTTTCGCTAGCCGCATAAGCCATTAACATACCCGTTAAGAATTGAGAACTTAATGAACCGTCAATCGTAATATTCGCTGGCACTAAGGGACCTTGAATTTCTATGGGTAAAAAACCTTTCTGTGACTGTACTTTTACACCCACTAATGGTAATATCTCATCAAAAAAATGCATGGGTCTTTTCACCAGGCTTCCTCTGCCTTCTATGTTTATCAATTGATCGCTTAATGCTGCAATAGGTGTAAACATTCTAATACCTAAGCCACTTTCACCACAGTTCATTGCAGGACCAACGGGCTTTACCCCATTAGAGTTTACGGCTATAGTGCTAGTATTTATTTTTTCAGTAGATAGTTTCTCTATTTCAACAACAGCCCCTAATTTTTGAATCACTTCCAAGGCGGATATATCATCATTTGAATGACCCGGATTATGGATAATAGTTTTTCCAATATGTAGTAAAGCTGCAGCACATGCCCTTTGCATAGAGCTTTTACTCGCTGGTGCTGTTTGCGAACCACTTAGTTTACTTGGATGAACTATCGCGCGCATTTTAAGAATACAATTTTATTAATTTTTCTAATGATTTCATTGGTACAGTTTGATACACTGCCTTTCCCATTTTTTTCAGTAGTACATATTGCATCGATGCCCCTGTCTTTTTCTTATCCTTCTGCATAATTTGCATGGCTTGGTCTATATCAAAACGCATACTAGTGGGTAGCCCATATTTTTTCAAAGTATCTACTAATAAACCCGTATCATTAAAACCTTCTATTACTTGAGAAATTTTAGCAGCATACACCATACCAATACTAATAGCATGGCCATGTAATAAAGCATGTTGGTTTTCAATGGCATGTCCAAGGGTATGTCCAAAGTTCAGTAACTTGCGAGCGCCTTTTTCAAACTCATCTTGTTGAACTACTTTCACTTTAATATGTACATTCTTTTCTATTAAAAGCTGTAAGGCTTTTTTATTTTTCTGATAATAAGACAAGTCATGACTTGCTAAAGCCTTCATCATAGCCGCATCTTTAATGGCAGCGTGTTTAATTATTTCTGCAAACCCGTTTTCCCACTGATGTTTGGGTAAGGTTTTTAAAAAATCAATGTCGTATACTAAAAAAGAGGGTTGTCTTATTAAGCCTACCATATTTTTATACAATCCAACATCAATTCCATTTTTTCCACCAATAGAAGCGTCTACCATGGCTAAAATAGTAGTAGGCACAAAACCTACCGCTACTCCACGCATGTAAATACCTGCCACATAACCTACCATATCAGTGACCACACCACCGCCCACACCAATTAATACCGCCTCTCTTGTGGCGCCTAGATTAAGTAAGGCTTCAATAATAAAGTCAGTGGTAGCTTGATGCTTATGCTCTTCCCCAGCAGGAATGACAATAGTTTTCTTTCCTTTGAATTTTTTTTGATGTAAGGCATATACATTTTCATCTGTAATGTAAAAAGCATTAGACTTGTCTACCATTTTATCAATAGCAGCAAACTTACCCTCTAAAAAAAAAGATACTGTCTGAGACGAAAATTTTACTTTCCAGTTTTTCATTTATATATACTTTACAAAAAGTAATGACTATTAGCTTGAATGAGAAGTACAGACTTTATAATTGTAATATATTGTATGTACAAAATTATAAGTACAAACTAGCTATTCATTATTTTATTTTGATGATTGATACTTTCCATATGCACGGCGTCCATGTACTTAGTGATAAAGTCTTCACTTAAGCCTACTTTACTTCCTTTACCTACCGCACGCTCTAAAATTTCATTCCAACGATTGGTTTGTAAAATAGTGATATCATTATTTTTCTTATACTCGCCAATTTTTTCAGCCACTTTCATACGCGTTGATAAAACTTGTAACAACTCATCATCTAATTGATTAATTTGTTGACGTAATTTTTCTAGCGCTGCATGATATTCAGCAGAAGCAACGTCTTCTTTTCTCCAACGAATGGCTTCCAACATTGTTTTCAATACCTCAGGGGTAATTTGTTGTTTCGCGTCACTCCAAGCATTGTCTGGGTCGATATGCGATTCAATAATTAAACCATCAAAGTCTAAGTCAATGGCTTGTTGTGCTACTTCTTGTAAAATATCGCGGCGTCCACAAATATGTGAAGGGTCATTGATCATAGGAATACCTGGATAACGACGTTTCATTTCAATGGCCAAATGCCACATAGGTGCATTACGGTATTCAGTATTTCCATAAGAACTAAATCCACGGTGAATGAGACCTAATTCTTCAATACCTGCTTTGGCAATACGTTCCATGCCACCAATCCATAATTCTAAATCTGGATTAATGGGATTTTTAATAAGTACAGGCACTTTCACTCCTTTTAATGAGTCTGCAATTTCTTGCACACTAAAAGGGTTCACAGTGGTACGTGCACCTATCCATAATACATCCACACCAAAATGTAAAGCATCTTCTACTTGCTTAGCAGTCGCTACTTCTATAGCAATAGGCAAACCTGTTTCTTTTTTAGCTTGTTGCATCCATGGCAAACCTTTTGTTCCAATACCTTCAAAACTTCCGGGTCTGGTTCTTGGCTTCCATATGCCTGCACGCATAATATCTACTTTACCAGTAGCAGCTAAACGAATCGCTGTTTGCATCACTTGTTCTTCGGTCTCCGCACTACAAGGACCAGAAATAATCAAGGGCGATTTTTTTAATAAAATGCTTACTTTTTCTTGTTGTTCTGTTAAGTCTCCCATTTTTCCGAATTTTAATATTTGAATATTTTATTTTACTTTTTCCAACCTGTTTTTTGATCTCTCTTTTTTAACTATACTATTGATTTTTCTAATTAACCCTCTCTTTTAGAAAAGCCTTTAGGTCCACCACTATCTGCATCATTCATTCTAATACGACGCCCTTTATAGTTTTTACCATCTAGGGCATTAATCATTTGCATAGCAGCACCTGACTCAATTTCTACCCAGCTATTCATATCACGCATATCTATTTTTCCTAAAGCTTCTTTTCTTAAATCGCTCATGTCTAAAATAAATTGTAAAAAACTAGCCTTGTAAAAACCATCCTTGGTACCTAAGTTCACAAATAAACGAGTGTAACCGCTAGCGCCTCTTTCTGCACCGCGACTTCCTCGATCTGATGAACTACGCTCCATTCCACGATCATTACTTCTTTTGCGACCACGATCGGCGCCACCAAATTCTTGACGACCTCTATCACGGTTACGATCTTGTTGTTGCATCGGCTCACGACGTCCTTTATCGGCTGCACGAATATTTAAATCCTGTGCATTCTCATAATAACTTAAAAAACGGTTGAACTCTAAAGCAGCGACACGCTTTAAAATTTCTTCCTTACTCATATCAGCAAATTTCTCTGCTAGCATTGGAACATAAGTTTCATAATCGCCATGGCTTACATCGGTAGACATTAATTTATCCATTACATGGAAAAATTGTTTTCTACAAACATCCTTACCACTAGGAATATCTAATTTATGGAAAGTACACTTGTTCATGTTTTCAATCTGACGCAAACGGTAAGACTCACGCGCATGTACAATAGATATACAAATACCTTCACTACCTGCACGACCAGTTCTTCCACTTCTATGGGTATACACTTCTACATCATCCGGTAATTCAAAATTGATAACGTGGGTAATACCCTTTACGTCAATACCTCTTGCAGCTACATCGGTGGCAATTAATAATTGTAAACTCTTTTCACGGAATTGACCCATGACTCTATCACGTTGTTGTTGTGTTAAATCGCCATGGATGGCATCAATATCATAACCCTCACGCGTTAAACGCTGCGCTACTTCTTGCGCATCGGCCTTGGTTCTAGTAAAGATGATACCATAAATGCCTGGATTAAAATCGATGATTCTTTTTAAAGTCTCATAACGATGTTGTGCAGAAGTTAAATAGTACTGATGGTCAATACTTTTGTTCGTCGCATTAACCTTACCAATAGTTACTTCCACTGGCTCTTTCATGTAACGCTTACTTACTTTTCTAATTTCAGCAGGCATAGTCGCACTAAATAACCAGATACTTTCTCTATTAGGTGTATTTTTTAAGATAAATTCAATATCGTCTTGGAAACCCATATTTAACATTTCATCGGCCTCATCTAAAACAACGTATTCAATCTTTTCTAAATTAATAGCCTTTCTTTCTATTAAATCAATTAACCTACCAGGAGTGGCTACTACTACTTGTACACCTCTTTTTAAATCTTTAATTTGTAGTCCAATAGAAGTTCCGCCATAAACTGCTAATACTTGCAAACCTGGAATATGCTTTTTAAACAAATTCATTTCGTTTACAATTTGCATACATAATTCTCTAGTTGGACAAACCACTAAGGCTTGGGGGAATTTATCTGCCGTTTTAATTAATTGTAATAAGGGCAAACCAAAGGCGGCTGTTTTTCCAGTACCTGTTTGTGCTAAACCAATAAAATCCTTGGTTCCACTTATTAAAACCGGAATAGAACGCTCTTGAATTTCAGTGGCATGCGTATAGCCTAATTCTGTAACGGCCTTAACCAATTGATCATTAATACCAATTTCAGTAAATGTTTTTTTCGACTTTACGGCTTCTATTAAATCATTTTTTATTTCTACTTCTTCTTTCTTCTTCATTTTTTCTATTTTTTGCTTAGTCACTTAAAGTGCTTTGCTTTTTTAATTATTTTAAAATTCTTTTTATTTGATTTGCATTTTGAATCAATTCCAAGAGATAGTCTGGATTTTCTTTTTCCAAACTTGCCTTGAATTTTTTTAATTGACTAATATGCTCATTCAAAACATCTAATACATTTTCTTTATTTTGCATGAAAATGGGCACCCACATTTCCGCATTGGACTTAGCCAAACGAACGGTGCTTTCAAAACCACTACTTGCTAACTCAAAAATAGCATCAGACTCTTTTTCCTTCTCTAACACAGTATTGGCTAGTGCAAAAGAAGTGATATGTGAGATATGACTCACATACGCTACATGTATGTCATGTTTAATGGCATCCATATAAAGCATGTGCATACCTAAAGCTTGATACATTTTTTCTACCAATTGTAAAGCGTCTGCATCCACCTGCTCTTTATTACAAATGATGGTGGCTTTTTCAGCAAAAGCATCATCTTGTGCGGCTGCTGGACCACTGAATTCTGTTCCCCACATTGGATGGGTAGGAACAAAACGACCTTTGTTAATATGCGCTTTGGCAATGTTTACAATACTTTCTTTAGTAGAACCTAAATCAAAAACAACTTGCTTGTTCACTAAGTTTAAAATAGTGGGCAATAAATTTTCAGCTACGTTAATAGGTGTTGCAATGGCAATCAAATCAGAAGCTGCTATCGCATCTTCTAAAGACATGATTTCATCCACAATGCCTAATTGCAAAGCCAGTTTTTGGTGTTCCATGTTTTGATCCACTCCAATGACATTGGATACCATGCCTTTCTTTTTCAAAGACAAAGCCAGTGAACCTCCCATTAAACCAATTCCAATGACTGTTAAACGCATGCTTCAATTCTTTTAATGGCTTCACTAAATTTTTCTATGGAACCACATAAACTCACTCTGATGTAGTCATTGCCTGCGGAACCAAAAATGCCTCCTGGGGTAATAAAAACGTTCGCATCGTATAATACTTTATCACTTAATGCATATGCATCTTTGTAAGTTGCGGGAATTTTGGCCCATACAAACATGCCTACTTGTTGTTTAGTGTAGACACATTTTAAAACATCTAATAACTCGAATACTTTTTCGCGTCGTGCTGTATATATTTTATTCACGGAGTCATACCAACTTTGATCAAGACTTAATGCTTTAGCAGCTGCTAATTGCACGGGTAAAAACATACCACTGTCCATGTTGGATTTAAACCTAAGTATTTCATTGATTCTGTCTTCGGCAGCAATTAACATGCCTACCCTCCATCCTGCCATATTCTGACTTTTACTTAGAGAGTTTAATTCTATCACTACCTCTTTGGCCCTATCAATAGACAATAAGCTTTCAGGCTTATCATTTAAAATGAAGGCATAAGGATTATCATGACAAATCAATATTTGATGCTTAATTCCAAAGGCGACTATTTTTTCAAATAGTTCTTTCGTAGGCCTTTGGCCTGTTGGCATATGTGGATAGTTCACCCACATTAACTTGACTTTTGATAAATCTGATTTTTCTAAATTTTCAAAGTCAGGCGCCCAACTGTTATCGGCAGTCAACTCATAGTATAACGGGGTCCCACCCGCTAATTTAACTGCACTTGTATATGTAGGATAACCAGGATTAGGAATTAATACCTGATCACCTTCATTCAAATAGGTCATGCATATATGCATGATTCCTTCTTTACTTCCTAATAAAGGAAGTATTTCAGTAGCAGGATTTAAATCCGCTACCTTGAAATATTTTTTATACCAACCTGCTACCGCTTCTCTTAATACCGGAACGCCTTTATAGGATTGGTAAGAATGTTGATTGTCTTTGCTTGCTTCGACTTGTAGCACTTTAACCACCTCTGGGTGTGGAGGTAAATCGGGACTACCAATACCTAAATTAATAATGCCCTTACCGGCTTTATTGAGCTCATCAATTTCGCGCAGTTTGGTAGAAAAATAATATTCTCCAATACCCTCTAATCTATGTGATACAGTCCAATTCATGTTTATCCTTTTACAACTTTACCTTTTTGATACATGCCAAATATTCTTATACTATTGGTAAGCCCTTTCAATGCTTCTAATACTTTTTCAATTTGTTTTTTATTATCAAATTCTAAATCGGCATAAAACCCATATTTAAAAGTACTACCAGGAATAGGCATGCTTTGTAGCTTACTCAAATTCACATTTCCATTGGCAATTTTGGCTAGTACCTTAGAGAGTATGCCTTTAGAATGATCGGTTTGGAAATAGATAGAGGCCTTATTAGCTTGGTCTACCATAGTTTTAGTACATGCTGGACTTACTATTAAGAAACGAGTAATATTATTTTTTAAAGTATGAATATCTGGACTGATAATATTTAAATCAAACATTTGTGCAGCTAGCTTACTTGCAATGGCTGCTGTATGCTTACTTTTATGTTGATGCACTATTTTGGCGCTTAAGGCAGTATCTTCTGATTCTACTAATTTCCAATTATACTTTTCTAAATAATCTAAACATTGTAAGATAGCCATGGGATGACTATGCACTTCTTTAATATCTTCTAATTTCACCCCCGGGTAAGTTAATAGGTTTTGGCTGATAGACAAATACACTTCACCGGTAACTTGCAACTTGCTTTTTTGTAATAAATTGTAATTAGGCAGTATGCTGCCTGCAATAGAGTTTTCAATAGCCATCACCGCTCCATCAGATAATGCGGCGTCGGCTCCCAATTGAACTACTTGTCGAAATGTGTCGCAAGTAATCACTTCCACATCTTTACCAAAAAAATGCCTAGCTGCCACTTGGTGGAAACTTCCTTCGTACCCTTGTATGGCTACTTTTTTATTCATTCTTTTTGACCCTATTATTTTTTAAACAAAAATCCCGGCTTTTTGGGCCGGGATTGTATATTTAGTTTTTTCGTTTACGCTTTTACAAATACTACCCGGCTACTTTGGTTAAAGTAGAAATAAAAGAAAAAGTAAAACCAATTGTTAATATTTGCTTTCATCGGGTCCAAAGATAGGCTTTTATAGCTTATTTGTCAAAAATCTTTCCCTTTTCAGACCTAAAAACTAACAGATATTCGTTTTTGAAGGTTTACAGTTCACGCAAAAAAAGCCCCTGGTCGTAACCAAGGGCTCAGAAATTTTGCTTTCCTATCTAAAAAGTTAAGCTATTAATAGTATAGCCTTCTAGTGGGTAGCGCAATAATTTATTTTGCTTTAGCAGTAGTATCCATTGCAGCAGCAGTTGTATCCATTGTTGCAGCAGTTGTATCAACTGTTGCAGCAGCAGTGTCAGTTTTAGCTTCAGTTGCAGCACCACCACAAGCAGCTAATGCAGCGATAGCGAAAATTGCGATTACTTTTTTCATTTGAGTTTGATTTTATTAATTAATTAATACTTTTAATACCCCAACTGACAAAAGGTAACCCCCTAAACCTGAAAAAAATAAAAAAGAACCCATTTTGGGTTACTTTTGCTCAACTTAAGTATTAATCTCTTGAAAGCTGAACTGAACGAACAAGCCCTTTTAAAAGGACTAGCGAATAATGACTCCAAGGCGGTGGAAACCCTCTATAAAAGTCATTTTAGTTCTATTCAGCACTTTGTTCTAAACAACAATGGCTCTTTTGATGACGCAAGGGATGTATTTCAGGAAGCAATGATTACTTTATATGAAAAGGTTCAATCCAATTCATTTGTACTTACCTGCCAAATCAAAACCTATCTTTTCTCCATTTGTAAACATTTATGGTTAAAACGCTTGCATCAATTAGGAAAGTATAGTGGCCCATTAAGTAGTCAGGAAGAAACCATATCTATTGACCAAGATATTAGAGAGTTTGATAAGAAAGAGGCTTCTTTTGAAATAATGCATCGGGCCTTAAATAGTTTAGGGGAACCCTGTAAAAGTTTATTAGAAGGTTATTATTTGAATAAAAAAGGAATGCAGGAATTAGCCGCTGATTTTGGATACACCAACGCCGACAATGCAAAGAACCAGAAATACAAATGTTTGATGCGTTTGAAAAAATTATTTTTTGCGCAATATAATATAGGAGAATAAAAATAGAGGAGAAAGAAAAAAAGCAAAATGGAAGACAAAGAATTACTAGAAACGATTGAAAATTACTTGACAGGCGCAATGTCTAGTCAAGAAAGGACTGAATTTGAGGCCCTAAGAAAAAATACACCTGAAATTGATCAGATGGTGGTGGAGCATAAATTATTCTTGGACCATATGCAGTCTTATGCTATTAGACGCAGCTTTGCTAAATTAACTAGCCAGACATTCAATAAATTAATGGCCGCAGGTGAATGGATGACCGATGATACTATTAGCACTAAAACCAAGGTCATCCAACTTTGGAATAGATATAAAAGAGTCACTGCTATTGCTGCTTCTGTGGCAGGTTTCATTGCATTAACGACTACTGTATTAGTGATGTCTTTGTCACCAAGTTTAAATGGCAATCAATTACTACAATTAAGTAAGGCCATTGAGGTGATTAAGAAAAACCAACAAGTACAAGGGCATTTAATTAATGAAGTAAAGTCTAAGGTACCAGAAAACGCAAAAATGTTAAGCGGAGGCTCTGGATTTTTAATTGATACCAAGGGTTTTATTATCACCAATACCCATGTATTAAAAGGTAATGGCGCCATTGTTATAAATAATCTTGGTCAAGAATTACATGCCAATATTATTTACAGCGATATAAATTCCGATCTTGCTTTACTTAAAATAGACGATGAAGATTTTAAAGCTCCGAAAAATATCCCCTTTGTTATTCGTAAAAAAATGACAGACCTTGGAGAAGAAATTTTTACTTTAGGTTATCCAAGAAACGATAATGATATTGTATACGGCAAGGGATACCTAAGTGCACAAACAGGATATAATGGAGATAGCAATTCTTACCAAATTCAAATAAGTGCTAATCCTGGCTATTCTGGCGCACCTTTATTCAATGACAAGGGAGAAATTATTGGCATTATTAATACCAGACAAAAACAAGCTGAAGGTGTTGCCTTTGCAGTAAAGTCTAATAAAATATTTGATTTAATTGAGTCTGTAAATGAAACCGAAAGTAAAAAGGTAGATAAAATTAAATTGCCTAAAAGTAATACAGCCAATTTAAATAATAGAAAAGATCAAATAAGTAATTTGAAAAATTACATCTACAGTATTAGGTCTTACAATTAGTTTTCCCCCCTCTCTTTTCTTTCATCAATATCCTACCACAAATTAGAAGGATACACTTTAGTATCTAGTAGTGCATTAATACTTGCTTTCACACCAGGTGCATCTTCTTTATAAGTGACTCCAAACCATTTTGCATTCGTTGGAATAAGTTTTACTTTTCCTAGGCCTAATTCATGGAACCTGCCCGCGACATAGGGTATATAAAACTCCGATTTTAATTCTTGCCCCTTAGCTTTTAAAAATAAGTCAAATTCCTTTTCACATAAGTCAATGAAACCAGGACCAAAGCACATAAAGTTCATACTTACTCTTGTATCTTCTTGCAAAGGCGTTTCTACCTTATTTTCTTCAAATACGATTTGACCATCTGCTCTACGAAATATAGTAGTGCGTTCATTAATTTGATTCAAATAACCTTCTGCATCAATAGAACAAACTCCTCTACTCACTGTACCATTCTCGCTTAAAGTATTTGATAACTCATACCCTAGTATACAGTTCGTTTTTTCGTTGCACTCTTTAGTTAAAAAAGTATGGGCTAGCTCAAATGCCTCTTTACCATAATAATCATCGGCATTAATAACAGCAAATGCTTCTTTCACTACTTCTTTGCAACATAATAAAGCATGCGCTGTGCCCCAAGGCTTCACCCTATCAGTTGCAATGGCATACCCTTCCGTAAATTTATCTAAGGATTGATAAACATATTCTATTTCTATTTTGCCTTTCAATTTTGGTTCTAAGGCTTGCTTAAAGGCTTCTGCAAAATCGGCACGAATTATAAATACCACTTTTCCAAAACCTGCTCGAATGGCATCATAAATTGAATACTCCATAATAGTTTCTCCAGCTGGACCAAAACCCTCGGTTTGTTTCATACTGCCATACCTACTCGCCATACCTGCTGCCAAAATTACTAATGTGGGTGCCATATTTTTTCAATTAATTAAAAATGTAATTAAGTCCTATTTTTGGGGTAGAGAACTACTGAACATTGATCCAAATTCAGCAGGTAAAAATAACTGATTTCCCTTAAATAAAAAAACATTGAAAGCTACCATTACATTAGATCCTATATCCATTGATCCTATTGCTAGCTTTAGTAGTCCAACCATTGAATCTAGTATTTTAAGATTAGATAAATTGCACCCTATTGTAAGTGGCAATAAATGGTTTAAGCTAAGGTATTATATAGAAGAAGCTATTAGTCAATCTTGCAAAACCATCGCTAGTTTCGGCGGGCCCTATTCTAATCATTTAGTAGCCTTGGCCTATGCTGCAAAAGAAAATAATATAAAAAGTATAGGGTATGTAAGAGCTACTAAGGAAGATAGAATTACCGCAAGTTTACAAGAAGCCCTTGGCTATGGAATGCAATTAGAATTTATTGGAAGAACTCATTTTCAAGAAATAAAAAATGATTTACTAAAAACGAATCAGCACAGTAGTATTGATAACAGTTCTACCTACTTCATTAATGAAGGCGGCTATGGAACCATAGGCGCTAAAGGAGCGGCTACTATTTTAAACGAGCGCTGCAGAGACTATACAACTATTATTGCAGCAGTGGGTACAGGAACTATGCTAGCTGGATTAATTAATGCGGCAGCAGCAAACCAAAAAATAATAGGTATTCCCATTTTAAAAAATGAAAATAGTATTGAAGCAGAAATAAAATCATTATTAACAAATAGCGATAAGCCATTTACCTTATTACATACTTACCAGCAGGGAGGCTATGCCAAAACAAATCCTGCACTTTTTGCTTTTATGAACCAGCTTTGGACTTCAGAAAAAATACCTACTGATATTGTGTATACAGGAAAACTATTATTCGCGGTTGAAAATTTATTGAAAGAAAATTATTTCCAAGAAGGAACTAAATTATTAGTAATACATAGTGGGGGCCTACAAGGCAATAGATCATTGCCCTTAGGGACTTTACTTTATTAAAACTCGAACCCTTGTAACTATTGTAGTTTACACAACTAATACTGTTTTGATAAACCAGCACTCTTCCATTAAACTAGTTCGCAATCAAATATTAATTGAAAATGTTTTTTTACTTTTTCTTTTACGGCTTCGTAATTTACTTTATACCCTAATTCTTTTTCTAAGGAAGTAACTGTTTTCCCTTGTATACCACAAGGCACTATAAATTCAAAATGAGATAAATCGGTATTTACAT
The DNA here is from genome assembly GCA_007280515.1 of Sediminibacterium sp. Classification (GTDB taxonomy): domain Bacteria; phylum Bacteroidota; class Bacteroidia; order Chitinophagales; family Chitinophagaceae; genus Sediminibacterium. Next base: position 142,446 of record QYPL01000014.1, on the reverse strand, counting down.
TGAGGGCAAAGCCATGCATGGTAATCCATCTGCTACATTTAATACCCATGGCACAAATTTTTCTAGCCATAAACGGGTCATTAGGTTCTAACCAAACGCCTGTTTCACCAGCACTTCTTTCTCCTTTCAATCCATATTCAGCAATGACATCAATGATAACTTGTTCTAGACTTCTTAAATACCAACCAAGATCGGTTTTAAATTTATCTAAATCCAAAATGGGATAGCCAACAATTTGCTGCAAACCATGGTAAGTCACATCGCCCCCTCTATTGATTTGAAAAAACTCAATACCTAAATTCTTCAATTGTTCCTCCGACACTAAAACATGCTCTCTTTTACCACTTTTCCCTAAAGTAAATACAGGATTATGCTCCACCATTAATAATCTATGTTCTGTGTGGGTAGTTTTTACATCCTGTTCATTTTGCCTTGCGGCCCACTTGATTTGCGTATTTTTTAGCAATAATGCCTCCTGATAATCCCAGCTGGGCTGATAGGAACGAATACCCATATCTTCGAAAAAAACTTTTTGACGCATAAAGCAAAGTTACAAACTAAGCAGCAATATCCTACTTTTGCATCATGTCAGAAGAATTAGAGCCCATAGCGGAAGAAAATAGTGAGTCCCTTTATGAAAAAGTTTCCTTTACTGTAGATAAAGGACAAGCCCCTATGCGTATTGATAAATGGGTGCAAGCAAGAATTGAAGGTATTACCAGAAACAAATTACAAAACGGCATTGACGGCGGTTTTTTAACCGTGAATGGTAAAGTAGTAAAGAGTAATTACAAAACAAGACCCGGTGACGAAGTGGTGTATTTAAGTATTATCAATCCAGAATACACCGACCTGAAGCCGGAGGCCATGAACTTAGATATTGTCTATGAAGATGAAGCTGTCATGGTAATTAATAAGCCTTCCAATATGGTGGTGCATCCGGGTATTGGAAATTATACGGGCACATTACTTAACGGCGTAGCACATCATTTACTTTCCCAAAATCCCGATTTAAATGAAGAAGTACTTCCCCGTTTTGGATTAGTGCATCGCATTGATAAAAATACCACAGGTTTAATTGTACTTGCTAAAACACCTGAAGCAGCGAGTCATTTAGCCAAACAATTTTTTAATCATACCGTAGAAAGAAAATACGTTGCAGTTGTTTGGGGAGATATGGAACAAGAAGAAGGAACAATTGTAGCTAATATTGCACGTCATAAGTCGAATAGAAAAATGTTTGATGCTTACCCCGATGAAGAAATTGGGAAGCATGCTATTACACACTATAAAGTTATAGAGCGTTATAATTATGTAACCCTAGTGTCTTGTATTTTGGAGACAGGAAGAACACATCAAATTAGAGTACACATGAAACATATTGGCCATACCCTTTTCAACGATTTTGAATATGGTGGCGATAGAATTTTAAAAGGTACCATTTATACAAAATACAAACAGTTTGTAGATAATTGCTTTGAGGCCTGTCCTAGATGTGCTTTACATGCGCAAACCCTTGGCTTTATTCACCCTACCACTGAAAAGAAAATTAGTTTTGACAGCCCACTGCCTTCCGATATGCAAGCAGTGATTGAAAAATGGAAATATTATAAAGCTTCGGCTCATCAATAAAAAAAGGCGCTTCCATTTTCGGAGCGCCTTTTTTATATCTACGGTTAATTAGTAGTATCTAGTTTTTTATTTTTTATTTTGTGCATTTTGCATAGGTGATACTCCCATCGATTGTCCACGTCCCATACCTTTCATTTTGAATAACGAAAAATTAGAAGCTGCCGCTACTTTTGGCCAGCTATTATTGTTCTCATTAATATCGGCTGTTTCACGCATTGGATCTAATTGAATAGAGACTGCTTTTTTATTGGTTAAAAAAGTACTCACTACTTTATTTTCATTATGTCTCCAAATTTGAGCAGATAACTTTTTTAATTCTTTACTGCCGTCTTCAAATGTAAACTCAACAATTATTGGCATCACCAAACCGCCTTTATTTAAAAAAGTAATTTCATATAAATTGACATTGGCATATTTTACTTTTTCGGCATCTGTCAATGGTTCCATCGCACCATAACTCATTGCGGGCTGCTTAGTTACTGTATCATAAGGCTCCAAACCTCTATCATATCTCCAATAAAAATCACGCAAACTTGTATCGGCATCTGTTAAAAAAACAATTGACTTATCGGCTCTATTTCTAACTTTTGAAATATCATCAAAACCAGGTAATATAGGTTTATCTAAGCCTCTTGGTCCGTTACTACCTGACATATTTCTACCACCACGACCACCCATTGCTGGCGCAGCTGTTGAATTTGGGTCATAGACAGCATGTCTAACCGTATCTATGGCAATATCTACAGGGTCAATACCATAAAACCATCCTCTCCAATACCAATCTAGATCTACCGCACTTGCATCTTCCATGGTTCTGAATAAATCGGCAGGGGTGGGATGTTTAAAAGCCCAACGACGTGCATATTCTTTAAAAGAATAATCAAATAACGCACGCCCCATAACGGTTTCTCTTAAAATATTTAAAGCTGTTGCAGGTTTTGTGTAAGCATTGGGTCCAAACTGAATAATATTTTCGCTATTGGTCATAATAGGTTCCAATTGATCCTTTGGTAAACGCATGTAATCTGCAATGGTCCAGGCCGGACCTCCTCTTGTAGGAAATTTGTTATCGTATAATTCTTCTGTTAAATATTCAACGAATGAATTTAAGCCTTCATCCATCCATGACCATTGGCGCTCATCGCTATTAACAATCATTGGGAAAAAGTTATGCCCTACTTCATGAATTACCACACCTAGCATTCCATTTTTAGTAGCTTCTGTATAAGTACCATCTTTTTCGGTACGTCCATAATTAAAACATATCATAGGATACTCCATTCCATTAGCGGCTTCAATACTTTGTGCTACTGGGTAAGGATATGCAATACTAAACTTAGAATATGATTTAATAGTATGCGCAACGGCCTTCGTTGAAAACTTACGGTATAAACCATAAGCTTCTTTACCATAAGCACTCATGCACATTACTTTTTTTCCTTCTACATTAGCAGCCATTGCATCCCATATAAATTTACGACTGCTTCCAAAAGCAAAGTCACGTACATTCTCAGCATTAAATACCCAAGTCTTTTGTGAAGTAGCTTTATTTTTTTCTGCATTTTTTGCTTCTTCTAAAGTAACCACTTCCACTGGCTCAGTAGCCGTTTGCGCTTTATTCCATCTAGCTAACTGTGCTGCAGAAAGTACTGCAGGATAATTTTGTGCTTGACCAGTAGCCATCACGACGTGGTCACCCGGAACTGTGATAGCCACTTTATAATTACCAAACACTAAAGCAAATTCTCCACGGTTTGTAAATTGATGATTTTGCCATCCTTGGAAATCGGAGTACACACATAAACGAGGGTACCATTGTGCCATGGTAAATAAATAGTTGCCGTCCTCTGGAAAATATTCATACCCACCTCTTCCTGCATAGGTTAAACGATCGGTAATTTTATAAGTCCAATTTAACTTAAAAACAATTTTTTGACCAGGCTTTAATGGGCTAGGCGTTTCAATACGCATCATGGTACCATTAATAGTATATTTTAATTTCGCCCCCATCGCATCTGTTAAAGAGGATATAATATGCCCAAGACCATTATCGGTTTTTTGTTCTGTTAATTTATCAATAGTGGCAGTAGTTATACCTCTTCCTAAACGAGTTTCATCTGGGAAGTCTGCATTGTTAACTGAACTATGTTGATTTTCATCTAATTGCAACCATAAATAAGTAAGTACATCGGGTGAGTTGTTATAGTAAGTAACTGTTTCAGCACCAGATAGCATTAACTTTTTTTCATCCAATGTAGCTTTGATATCATAGTCTGCTCTTTGTTGCCAATACTTAGGGCCTGGAGCACCACTTGCTGTTCGGTACTCATTAGGTGTAGCTAAGATGGTACCCAACTGTTCAAATTTATTACCATGATTAGAGGTTGGATTGTTGTGAATGTCTTGTGCCAATAAACAAGTCAGGCTTGTTAAGAAAACAAAACTCAAAGAAAATAATTTTTTGATTTGCATAAAATCTATTTATTTAAAAAAGGGTTAATACGATCTATTATCATCATTAAAGAAAGTCCAATGGTAATAATAGATCCAATTCGAATATACGATTTTCGGTTTATTTTGAGGTAATTTATGAAGATAAAAGAAAAAACTAAAATACAGCCCACAATCAATAGCTGACCTAGTTCCAGCCCTATATTGAATGAAAATAGAGGCAGTACAATGCTTTCCTCTTTACCGAGTAAGCTTTTGAGGTAATTACTAAAACCCAAACCATGAATAAGGCCAAAAAACAAAGCGAAATAATATATAATATGATACTTGGAAGAAAAACTAAAATCTTTTACAAAAAGATTTGAAATCGCTGTTAATAAGATGGTAATGGGGATAAGTAGTTCAATCAGATGCATGGGAAAATAAATCCATTCTAAAGTACTTAAAGCCAAGGTAATAGAATGGCCAATGGTAAACGAAGTCACTAAAATGAGTATCTTTTTCCAATCTGTCACCAAATATCGAATCACCAGGGCTAGTATAAACATCATATGATCAGACCCATTGATATCTATAATATGCCTAAATCCAAGATGCACAAAAATAAATACATCATTCATTTAATGAAAATTTTTAAAATGGTAAATTAATCAAGACATTTGTAAGATACAAATAAATTTATATGCTTTTAGTTGGATGGAATACCCTTTTTACCGCAATGCTTAGTTTACTGCACCCTTTTTTCGTATCCGTGATTGATATTAATCATAATGAAAAAGAGGCCACCATTGAAATTAGTGTGCGCTGCTTCACCAGCGACCTTGAAAAAATGATCACTGCCGATACTAAAACCACCATTGATTTATCACAGGCTAATCAAAAAATTAAAGCAGATGCACTCCTTAAAGCTTATTTAACCAAAAAATTAAGTTTGTCTGTAAATGGCAATAAATCTACTTTAGAATATGTTGGATTTGAAATCCAAAAAGAAAGTACTTGGACCTATTTTGAAATAAAGAATATAAAGCAGCTAAGTCAACTTAATGTTTTTTGCGAGATTTTATTTGGCGTCAACGATCAGCAAATAAATATTTTTCATGTAAATGCAAAAGGTGTTAGAAAAAGTTACGAACTCATCTACCCTAAAAATTCGACACAATTTAATTTTTAAGACAGCACTTAATTATTTTAATTAATGTTTATTCGAAATGGACAACCACTTTGAATATAGTTTTGTCCCAGCATAGCCCATAACAAGCCCTATGAAGGTTCCTGCAAATACATCTAATGGATAATGCACCCCCACATAAATTTGCGCATAAGAAATAAGACCTGCCCATAGAAAAAATAAATAAGTATATTTTTTAAAGAGTGGTTGTAAAGTCATAAATATAAATATGGCCAAACTAAAATGATTAGCCGCATGAGAAGAGGTGAAACTGAAACTACTAGGACAGGCAGGAATTAATAACTTTACTTGCGTTAGCATCGCAGGGTCGGCACAGGGTCTTAAACGATGAATAAAAGGTTTGAATATAAAACTACTTACTTGGTCGGTCAGTGCAATAGTGATGGCAACTGCTAATAGCCATTTCCAAGCCTTCCAGCCCCAACGATAGAATACATAGCCTACTAGCGCCAGGTAAAAGGGGATCCAATGTTCAGAAGTTCGCATCCAAGGCATCATTACATCAAAGTAGGGCATTGTCCATTGACCATTGATAAGCTCAAATAAAGCTATATCTGCCTTCTCTAAAGATGTCCAAATGTCTAATATCATGCCATAAAGATACAAGGAAGTGTAAAAAAATAAAGTAAATTTGCAGAACCAATTTTTAAAGTAAAAAGAGCAGCTATGGCACTTATTAAAAGTATTTCAGGATTTAGGGGCACCATTGGGGGTAAACCCAATGATAACCTCACTCCTATCGATATTGTTAAGTTTGCCTCTGCCTATGGCAGCTGGCTGCTACATAAAGCGCCTGGCAAGAAAAAAGTGGTGGTGGGTAGAGACGGAAGAATGAGTGGGGAAATGGTAGAAGTATTGGTAGAACAGAGCCTTTTAGCCTTAGGCATAGATGTAATACATTTGGGATTAAGTACTACGCCTACCGTTGAAATGACGGTTGTTTTTGAAAAAGCGGATGGTGGTATTATTTTAACGGCTAGCCATAATCCTAAACAGTGGAATGCTTTAAAATTATTAAATGAAAAAGGAGAGTTTGTAAGTGGCGAAGAAGGAAAAACTATTTTAACATTAGCCGCCAATGAAGATTTTAATTATGCAAGCATAGACGATTTAGGAAAAATAATTACAAATAAGGATAGTCTTGAAAAACATATTCAAGCCATTGTAGCTTATCCATTAGTAGATGTGAATGCTATAAAAGCAGCTCAATTTATTGTGGTAGTGGACGCCATTAATAGTTCTGGGGCCTTCACAGTACCTGCCTTATTAAAAGCCATTGGCGTAAATGATATTACTATTTTGAATGGGGACATGCATGGCAATTTTGCACATAACCCAGAGCCTTTAAAAGAAAACCTTACAGCACTTTGTGATACAGTGCTTTCTAAAAAAGCAAGTATAGGTATTGCTGTAGACCCCGATGTAGACCGCTTATGTTTTGTAAGTGAAAACGGAGAATTATTTGGAGAAGAATATACACTTGTAGCCGTAGCCGATTATATTTTACAAAATAAAAAGGGCGCAACTGTTAGTAATTTATCTTCTACCCGTGCTTTAAGAGATGTCACTGAAAAATACGGCTGTAGTTATTTCGCAAGTACTGTAGGTGAAGTGAATGTGGTGAATAAAATGAAAAAAGAAAAAGCCGTTATAGGTGGTGAAGGTAACGGTGGTATTATTGTACCTTATTTACATTATGGAAGAGACGCGCTAATGGGTATTGCGTTGTTTTTAACACATTTAGCGAAAAGTAAAATGAGCGCTTCTGCTTTAAGAGCCAGTTATCCTGCTTATTTTATGAGTAAGAAAAAAATGGATCTAGACGCCTCTATTTCACTTAGTAAAATATTTGAGTTGCTAGCTACAAAATTTGCCGCCTTCCCTATTAATAAAGAAGATGGCTTTAAAATTGATTTTGAAAACGAATGGGTACACCTTAGATCAAGTAATACGGAACCTATTATTCGTATTTATACAGAAGCCACCTCACAGGTAGCTGCTGATAAATTAGCGGACGAGATTATTTCAATTATTGGAACAATTAACTAACTTAGAAAAAGTTTAGAAACTACATTATAGACTAGTTATATATAGACCCATGGAAAGAATTTATTTTGATAATGCGGCTACTACTTCACTAGACCCCTTGGTCTTAGAAGCCATGATGCCTTATATGACCGAGAAATTTGGCAACCCTTCTTCTATATATAGTTATGGACGTGAGACAAGAATGGCCATTGAACAAGCAAGAAAGCAAGTTGCTAAAATTTTAGGCGCCCGTCCTGCTGAAATATTTTTTACAAGTGGGGGCACTGAAAGCAGCAATACAGTTTTACATGCAGCCATGGAAAACTTAGAGTGCAAGCATATTATCAGCTCTGCTATCGAACACCATGCTACCCTTCATACAGTAAACCATTTGGCTAAAAAACATAATGCAAAGCTTAGCCTGGTTACTATTCTTCCCAATGGACATATAGATACTGACCATTTAGAACAAATACTTGCAGCCAGTACCGAGAAAACCATTGTAAGTATTATGCATGCTAATAATGAAATTGGCAATATGATTGACCTTGTGGAAGTAGGTGGCATTTGTAAAAAGTATAATGCTTATTTCCATAGCGATACGGTGCAGACAGTAGGCCATTTCCCTTTTGACTTAGCGAATACCCCTGTAGATTTTATCACAGGAGCAGGACATAAATTTCATGGCCCTAAAGGAGTAGGCATATTATACATTAGTGAAAATATAAAGATTAACCCTTTATTACATGGTGGTGCACAAGAAAGAAATATGCGCGCGGGTACTGAAAATTTATATGGCATTGTTGGCTTAGCAAAAGCGTTAGAAATAGCTACTGAAAATTTTGAAAAAGACAGTGCTACCATTGCTGGTTTAAAAAAATACATGCACGATGAAATGGTTGATAAAGTGCCTGGGGTGAATTTTAATGGCGACCCTTTTGGCACAAGCCTTTACACTACTTTAAGCGTTAATTTTCCTAAATCGGAAAGAACAGAAATGATTTTATTTAATTTAGACATTCAACATATTTGCGCAAGTGGGGGCAGCGCCTGCTCAAGTGGAGCGCAAACCGGTTCTCATGTAATTCATACGCTACACAAAGGAAGTAATGAGGTTACTGTTCGTTTTTCTCTCTCTAAGCACAATACAAAAGCAGAAATTGATAAATTAATAGCTACCCTATTAACTATTTTATAAGCAGACTAGTTTACCTACCCTATAAAAAAAAGTCCTCCGATTTATGGAGGACTTTTTTTATTATTAGACTAAGTGAAAGTTAAATTTTACTCTTTTGCAATTAACTATTCAACATTAGTGCATTCAGTACTATTTTTTTACCGCAAAGTCTTGACTCATTTTATTGACAGCTGCAATTAATTGATAAGTAGTTAAGGCGTCTTGTACAAATACAATTTGCTTATTGCTTAAACTATTAGGCTTACTCTGATAAGCATTCTCAAGGTTTTGCATAAACTGATCTTCAGACATGGGATCGCCCAGTGACTTATAATAAGCAATTTCTTGATTTAAGTCCTTAAGCACTGAACTAGATACCTTCTTAGCAACATTCATTTCTCCAGCAGCATAACATGATTGTAAAAATATATAAGAGAAATAGTTATGTTGATTACCTCTATTAGAAGTCATACCATAAGGGAAACTCTTTTCGTTTGTCTCGCTATCTAATTTTCTAATAATTTGTCTAGCACTATCTAATTTACCTTCGCTCACTAAAGCCTGGGCTATTTGTGCAACCGTTAAACGAATGGAATTTAAATGTCTACGATTTTCTTCATCATAATAAACATTCGGGTTTTTTGCATTGCCATAAGTAAACTTCGTCATAATGTTTTTATAAGAAACATCGGCATCAATAGCTTGTCCAATGGACGGAACCAATTGATAAGACATACCTGTTTGACGCACATATTTATCTAAGCCCATTTCTTTTAACTCCTGAGTAGAAGTAAAGCAAATAGGCCTTTTAAATTGTGAAGTAGCAATAATGGCATAAATAGCCATTTCATTTTTAAGTAAGTATTGTCTATTAGGATTAAAGTCAATCAATAATTCATCTACTATGTTATCGGTAGGTTTTGCAATACCTGATGCCAATGCATTGGCCTTATTAACGGGTACTTTGAACTTATGGGTAGGAAATATATTCACTGGACCTTCTTGGGTAGAAGCTTGGAACTTTCCTGAAGGATCAGCAATTACATTTCTAAATACAGAATCTAAATCATGGTAAGTAGCCTCCCCAAAACCAGGTACAGCATTGTAATAGGCTACATTTAACTTACTACCCGATACTTGTTCTTCTGTAAATATGAGATCAAATTTTTCACTCTTGTTTACTTTATATCTAAGCTCTTTCATATACCAATCAGAGCCTAATAAACTATTTACCACCACACGCACGTCAGGTCTAATGCCTTCTACCTCTTGCGCATACCATAAAGGGTAGGTATCATTATCACCAAAAGAAAATAAAATGGCATTCGGAGGACAGCTTTCTAAATAATTACGTGCTAAATCGCGTGGTAATGTTTTTTGACTTCTATCATGGTCATCCCATTCTTGTTGCGCCATTAATGCCGGTACCGCTAAAAACGAAATAACGGTGGCCGCAATAGCCGCTATTTTTTTAGTTAAGAATTTCTCTAACCAAATGGCTACTTGTAATACGCCTAAACCTATCCAAATAGCAAACGCATAGAAAGAACCTACATAAGCATAATCACGCTCACGGGGTTGTAAACTTTGTTGGTTCAAATAAATTACAATGGCAATGCCGGTAAAGAAGAAAAGAAGTCCAGTGACTATAAAATCTTTTTTATTTTTTTGATATTGAAAAATAAATCCAAGTATACCTAAAATAAAAGGCAGCATAAATAAAGAGTTATGTGCTTTATTATTATTCTTGATGGAATCTGGCAATTTAGATTGGTCGCCAAAAATGAAATTATCAATAAAAGAAATACCTGTACTAAAATTACCATCTCTTACATTTCCAAAACCTTGTAAATCGTTTTGCTTGCCTGCAAAATTCCATAAGAAATAACGCAGATACATAAACCCAAATTGGTAATTAGTAAAGTACTTGATATTATCTCTTAAGGTGGGAGGCGTTCCGTCTTCCACGCCCGCAAAGGCTTTAAAGCTATCCATCTGTCCTCTGTCATTTTCGGAGTCCCACATTCTTGGGAATAAATGTGCTGAAGGCGCAGATGCCCAATCTCTTTTATAGTTTTTACCTGCAATCTCATAAGTAGTTTTTGCTTTCACATATTGATCTCCATTTTCTACATTCTCTACTTTATCTACATAGTCTGGTCCAAATAAAATAGGCCAATCGCCATACTGCTCTCTTCCTAAATACCCCATTAAGGTAACAGGATTATCGACATTGTACATATCCACCGAAGGATCTGCATTAGAACGTACCATGGTTGTTAAATAACTTGTATAGCCTAATAAGAAAAAAGTGGTACACCAGATGCCTAATTTTAAAAAGTAAAAACCTTTTTTATTTGCATATCGAATACCTAGGGCTAAAATAACGGCTACTAAAACAAAGAAGAAAATAAAACCAGTAAAGAAAGGTAGGCCCATTGAGTTGACAAAATTCACGTCAAAGGCACCTGCCCATTTAATGGTATACTGAATTAAAACTACTTGTATAAAACCTGTAATGATAATTCCAATTAAAAATGCTAAAAAACCGCCTTTTAAACTTGGCTTATATTGTCTGAAATAATACACCATTACAATAGCAGGAATGGTTAATAAGTTTAATAAATGTACTCCAATAGATACACCCATGATGTAGAAAATGAAAATGATCCATTTGTCGGCACCTGCTTCATCTGCTTTATGCTCCCATTTTAAAATGGCCCAAAAAACCAAGGCGGTGAAAAATGAACTAAGCGCATATACTTCCCCTTCTACGGCACTATACCAAGCTGTATCACTAAAGGCATACCCCAAGGCACCTACTATACCAGTACCCATGATTAAAATAATCTGCTGAGTGGTTAAGGCTACCTCTTTGCCTGCCTCCACCATTCTTTTGGCAAAATGCGTAATGGTCCAAAATAAAAATAGAATGGTAAAGCCACTGGCAAGTGCACTCATCGTATTGACTGCCTTAGCTGCTGTTAAAGGATTGTCTCCAAAAAAGATAATAAATACACGGCCTAATAAAACAAACATAGGCGCTCCCGGAGGATGCGGAATTTGTAATTTATAGGCACTGCTTATAAACTCTCCGCAGTCCCAAAAACTACCTGTTGCCTCAATTGTCATAACATACACTGTACATGCAATTAAAGTGACTATCCAACCCGTCCAATTATTAATTTTCTTAAAGTCCATTTTTAGCGTTTTATTAGTTGCAAACTTAATTGAAACTAGCCAAAATGGGAAATTAATAGGCCCATAATGGTCGCTTTAAGTATATTTTAAGATTTCCCCGTTCCCCCTAGGTTTTTTATCTTTGAGCCCTCATGCAGAAAAACCAATCGGTCGCTTTTCATACTTTAGGCTGTAAACTCAATTTTTCAGAGACATCCACCCTTTCGAGACAATTAGAAAAGGAAGGCTTTGAAAAAAAAGCATTTACGGAGAAGGCCGATATTTATGTGATTAATACCTGCTCAGTCACTGAAAATGCAGATAAGGAATGTCGCCAGTTAGTGAGAAGAATTCAGAGATTGGCCCCAGAAAGCTTTGTGGTCATTACTGGATGTTATGCGCAATTAAAGCCCAAGGAAATTGCTGAAATTCCTGGTGTGGATCTAGTCCTAGGCGCTTCTGAAAAATTTAATCTTGTTCCCCATTTAGCTAATTTAACCAAGGGCGATACCACTAAAATATGCAGTTGCGATATTGAAACCGTTACCGATTTTAAAAGTTCTTATTCAGTCAATGATAGAACCCGTACATTTTTAAAAGTACAGGATGGCTGCGATTACAGTTGTACTTTTTGTACCATTCCCATGGCCCGCGGTAAAAGCAGAAGCGACCGTATTGAAAATGTGGTAGCAGATGCACAATCACTTGCTAGCAAGGGCGTAAAAGAAATTGTATTAACGGGTATTAATTTAGGAGACTTTGGAAAAAGTGAAGAGGGCGGTAAAAAACATACAGAAAACTTCTTTGATTTATTGAAGGCACTTGAAAAAGACACCACCATGCCGAGATACCGTATCTCCTCTATTGAACCTAATTTACTCACCAATGAAATCATTGAATTTGTTGCTAATAGTAAACGCATCATGCCTCATTTTCATATTCCATTACAAAGCGGATCCGATGCGGTATTAAAATTAATGCAAAGAAGATATACCCGTGATTTATACCAAGAGCGTGTTGACTTTATTAAAAAATTAATGCCCCATGCTTGTATTGGCGTGGATGTGATTGTGGGTTCTCCTGGAGAGACAGAAGAATATTTTAAAGAAAGTCTAAATTTTATTCATGCATTAGATATTGCTTATTTACATGTGTTTACTTATTCAGAAAGAGCCGCTACAAAAGCCTTGACTATTAAGCCCATTGTGCCTATGCAAGATCGTCATGAAAGAAATAAAATACTTAGAAATTTATCTTATCAAAAATTACAATACTTTACTGCATCACAATTAGGTTCAAAGAGAAAAGTTTTATTTGAGTCACCTAAAGTGAACAAAGAAAATGAAGCAATGATAATGTTAGAAGGATACACCGATAACTATATTAAAATAGAAACACCTTATCGTTCTGAGTGGAGTAATCAAATTATTGATTGGAACTTAGTGTGAAAAAATTATTGTATAGAAATTATTGCAGCGAAACTTCGGAAGCTTTAAACTCAATAATCATCATCATATTAATACTTTCCAACTTCACATAAACCGTTTTTTTACTTGTTTTCACTACCTCCCCCTTCTGTCCCATAAATAAGCCCTGATTAATAGCTACTTTAGTTTGTGCAAGAATCGATGTCATATCTACCACTTCTATACGCGCATCCGATTGTCCTAAGTATTTACGAATAGCCTCAATTTCATTATCTCTTATAATGGCAGGTTTTCTTAAAAAATATAAAAAATTAACGACTCCTATGGTTGATAAAATTTTAATATGGTCTTCTTTGCTTGCTTTGATAAAAACATAAGATCTAAACAAAGGCTCTTCGATAATCTTTTTTCTATCTGACCATTGCCTTTCTCTTTTTTGAACCGGGCACCAGCTTTCAAAACCATTCTTGGTTAATAAGCCGTCTACCTTTTTCTCCCATTTAGACTTTGTATATATGACATGCCAAGTTTTAACATTGGCTCCAGTTTCTACTTTCATACCTCTCTATCCTTTTTTAGCGATTAAATTAGGTTTAGCAAACTCTGTCAATAATTTACTAGACTCACTTACTTGAATGTCTTTAGCGACCATCTTCAACCAAGCCTGATACCTATCTTGTTTTGTTTTATCTGGATTATTATAAAATTTTTCATAATCTGCTTTTAAAGCAGTCACAGTCATAGGTGTCTTTAATTTCAATATGCCTTCGTTTTGTTGAATGACATTTTGAATTTCTTTTTTATACAATCTGTATTTATTGAGCTCTAATGCAACAGGCTTATCCACCTGAGTAGAAACCCATTGTAAATTTTTCTTAAATCGAATATTGGCAGTATCGTTCTTAATTTTATTATTTGCTTTAGTGGCAATGCTGGCAATTTCGTTTGAACTTGTCCAAGGAGAAAACTTAGCTCGCTCCATCTCATCCCAAGGCAAGGCAGCAGGATTATCTTTTTCACGGTACTTCAAGAACTCGTAATCATCTGGGAATACCACATCTGGCACTACGCCTTTTCTTTGCGTTGAACTACCAGTCACTCTATAAAACTTTTGGAAGGTTAATTTCACTGCACCATATTCTGTTTGAATACCCATCGCATCTAGTGGTTTTCCGAAGGCCACATTTCTTTGAACGGTACCCTTACCATATGTGGAAGTACTTCCTACAATTAAACCTCTTTTGTAATCTTGAATAGCCGCTGCAAAAATTTCACTAGCAGAAGCACTGAACTCATTCACCATTACCACTAGTGGACCATCGTATAAAATGCCAGGTGTTTCATCGGCTAGTATCTGAGACCTTCCTTCTTTACTTCTAATTTGAACAATGGGTCCTTTATCAATAAATAGGCCCACCATTTGAACAACTTCATATAAAGAACCACCCCCATTATACCTAACATCAATAATAATACCTTTTACTTTTTCTGCTTTTAATTTTTCTACTTCCTTCGCAATATCTTTTGAACATCTTGCACCATCTTCTCTTTCAAAGTCGGCATAAAAATCGGGTAGTAATATATAGCCAATTTTTTCATTACCATTTTGAATAATTGCACTTCTTGCAAAACCTTCATCAAGTACAATTTTCTCTCTTATTAATACCACCACTTTATTGGTACCATCTGGCTTTCTTACTGTTAATCTTACTTCAGTACCTAGGTCTCCTCTTATTAATTTTACGGCATCTGTGGTTTCATATCCTGATACGTCCACTGGCTCTTCAGCGCCTTGTGCAATTTTTACAATAACATCGTTCACCACTAAAAGCCCTGACTTCCATGCAGCCCCACCTGGCTGAATGCTTGCAATTTTCACTCCATTATCGTCTTGCGTTAATTGAGCACCAATGCCATAAAAAGTACCACTCATTTGTTCGGTGAAAGATCTTTTTTCAACGGGCGCAAAATAATCGGTGTGTGGGTCCATTAAACCTGTAATGGTATTTAAAAAAGATTCAAACCTTTTTTCTTTATCAAAAGTTTTTTCTAAAAGGCTAAATCTTTTTAGATAAGTTTTTTTGATAGAGGCGCGCGCATCTGCTTCTAATTCCATGTCTGTTTTAACTATGAAATTATCTTTTGCAGTATCTTTTATTTTACTAGTATCGGCCAATGCTTTTTCAGCTTTTGCCTTGGCATGTTTTTCCCTGTCTTCTAATAAATTCACATACCTATCTAATACTTTATACCTAATAGCCTGGTTCCATCTTTTTACTCTTTCTGCTTCGTTCAAAGCATAAGTCATTTTATCTGCATCTACCATTAAAGAATCATCTGTAGTAAAGTTGAATGATTTATCAATAATGGATTCAAAAATGGCTTTTATTTCTTTAGCCCTTCTTTCATAAATAGCATTAGCAGCTGGTTCAAATTGAATGGCTGCTCCATGAATTTCATCGTCAATAGTGGTGGCAAAAACTTTTAAAGAATCAATATCTGATTGAAGTAAAATATTTTTTTCAGGATCTAAGGTTTTTAAATAAGCATCAAAAACTTCTTTTGAAAATTTATCGTCAATAGTTCTTGGACTATAATGTTCGCTTTCTAATAAGCGGCCCACTGTAGATAATAGTTTTCTATGTCTTATTTCTGAAGTTTCAGAATTAGCATTATTAAAGGTGTTAAAAGCAAAAAACAACCCACCTACCAGTACTAAAGTGGCAAAGAATTTCCACTTATTTTGTTTTATGTATGTCATAATATTACGCATGAAGTATTTCAAAAATAGTGTAAAATGCCTATCATAGGACTATAATTGAAATAAAGCCAGCATTTT
Organism: Sediminibacterium sp.; assembly: GCA_007280515.1. Taxonomy (GTDB): domain Bacteria; phylum Bacteroidota; class Bacteroidia; order Chitinophagales; family Chitinophagaceae; genus Sediminibacterium. Next base: position 126,523 of record QYPL01000014.1, on the reverse strand, counting down.
TGTGACAAATTTATAAAAACATCGAAAACTTCTTTCTTTGGTTCCTTATTTAACGTATTTTTGCGACCCTAAATGGAGGGCGTAGCTCAGTAGGTTAGAGCGACAGTTTGTGGATCTGTAGGTCGTGGGTTCGAGACCCATCGTTCTCCCCAAAACCTATCCTTTCCGAGCATTCGGTTAGAGGATAGGTTTTTTTATGTAAACCAGTTTTGTATGCAACTGCTTTTATTGCCTTTATTAGTCGCTGGCCTTGCTTGGCTTATTGGCTGGGTTTTTATTAAACTCCTATTCTTTCCTCATAGAAGTATGCTAGTTTTCGGTATGCATTGGCAAAGTCCTTTTGTCAAAATAGCTTCCAAAATATCTTTAGAGGATTTTTTACCTAAGTTAACCAAGGGTGATAGTTTTAAAGCTTTACTTCCTTTTATTGATGCCCAATTGGATGATTTTTTTAAAGAAAGGCTGGTCCAAAAAATGCCGGTCATTTCTATGTTTATTGGAGATAAAACTATTATCCAATTAAAAGAAGTATTTCTAGAAGAATTAGAAAAACTATTCCCTGCACTCATTAGTCAATTTAGTCAAATAGCCAAGGAACAATTTTTGTTGAATATAGAGGCCAAATGGTCTAAAGAACTTGAAACATACTTGCTAAAAGCCACCCAAAAATTAAGAATTATCGCTTTCTTCCTTGGTTTTATGGCAGGGCTCATTATACAGTTTATTTTAACTGCTATCTAAATTGCCGTTTATACATTCTAGCGGCCATCCTTAGAGATTATGTAAGATATTTGCAAATTAAATAAACCCTCAGCATAAAATCGCATCCAAATAATATGAAAAATATTTATATCGTTATTTCTTTTTTACTCATTCAAATTAACTCCAACGCACAATATCCTGCTGCGGCAGGAGCCAGAGCAGGTGGTGCTAATATGAATCAGGGACATTTTTATGGTAAAATAATTGATGCCAATAAAAAAGGAATTGAAGGCGTTACGCTACAAATAAAAGGAAGCAAATTTGACCCTGCTACCAAAAAAAATACAGAGGCTATTTTAGGTACTATGTTAACAGCCACCAATGGTGATTTTAGTTTTGAAAGCTTACCAGTGATGGGGAATTTTAAGCTAAGTATTTCAAGTGTGGGTTATAAAAAATTAGAAAAGCAATTAAGCTTTGGCATTAAAATGGGAGGCGGACAAAGCATGCAAGAAATGATGGCCTTAGTAGATAAAGACTTAGGCAATATTAGATTAGAAGAGTCCCCTACCGATTTACAAAGTGTAACTGTTACTTCCACCGCCAAGCCGCAATTTGAAATGGGTATTGACCGTAAAATATTTAATGTAGATAAAAACTTAGTCAGCGCAGGTCAAACTGCAGTGGAAGTGATGAAGAATATTCCTAATTTAAATGTTGATATTGATGGTAATGTAACATTGAGAAATGCAACACCCACTTTACTTATAGACAATCGACCTACTACTTTAACCATGGATCAAATTCCAGCAGACATTATTGATAGAGTTGAAATTATCACCAACCCTTCTGCTAAGTATGATGCATCGGGTGGTAATGCAGGTATTTTAAATATTGTCCTAAAAAAGAATAAAAAGAATGGTTATAATGGTGGTATTAGAACTGGTATTGATATGCGTGGGAAATTCAATGGCGGTGGAGATTTAAATGTTAGAGATAATAAAATTAACTTTTCACTAAGTGCCAATATGTTTGGACGTAAATCAATATCTAATAATATAAGTAATAGAGAAATTCTAGGAAACGCTCTTCCAAGTTTTGTAAATACAAGTAATAATAGCACAAGCAATGGATCTTTTAATTTTTACCGCGCAGGCTTAGATTATTTACCCGATAATAGAAATAGTTTTTCATTTTATGGTAATATCTCAGAGGGAGGGTCCTTATCGAGTGGAAATCAAATCATTGATTCTTTGAAACAAAGCTATAGAAAATCTGTGTCCTACGATAATAGTTCAAATTTTGCCTATATGAATAAAGGGGCACAAATAAGTTTTAAACATTTATTTGCAGAACAGGGTCACGAATTAACTGCCGATTTTAACTACAATAATGCTACAAATGATAATTGGTCTATTATAAATTCAAGCTACTTAAATCAAAGAAGTAATGGTGTAGGTAATAATAAAAACTATACGACTAATATCGACTACACGCGTGAATTTAAAAATGCGGTAAAATTTGAAACAGGTCTTCGATATAATATTAGAGATGAATTTAATAGCAGGGACCAATTTAGAAATGATATTTACTTAAGTAGTATTAGTACAAAATATAACTATGGTGAAAATATTTTAGCAGGCTATGTAAACTTAAATGGAAAAAAGAATAAATTAAGTTATCAATTTGGCTTAAGGGCAGAGAATAGGTCTTATACTGTAGATGTTCAAAACAATAAAGGAATGGATTCTTTACATTTTAAAAAATCATTCCCTATTTCACTTTTCCCAAGTGCTTTTGTAACTTACAAATTAACTGACAAACAAGATATTCAATTGAATTATTCAAAGCGTATTAATGCGCCTAACTTCTTTCAATTGCAACCCTTCCCCGATTATACCGACCCTTTAAATATTACAGTAGGTAATCCTAACCTAGACCCTCAGTTCACCCATTCTTTTGAATTAGGTTATAATAATGCTTATCAAAAAGGATCTAACTTTTTAGCCAATGCTTACTATAAGTATAGCACTAACTTAATTACCAACTATATCTATAAGGCTATTAATCCTCTTACCAACGATTCTGCTTTTTACAGCTCTTATATTAATGCCAATACGGCTATTACTTATGGTCTTGAGTTAAGTAATAAAACTGCTATTACTAAGTGGTGGGATATGAACTTAAGTTTTAATTTATTCAATTCTTCCATTCAAGCAACTATACCCGGTCAAGAAGTAAATAATAATTTAACTAGCTGGTTTAGCAAGATGAATAATACTTTCAAATTATCAAAAGGGTATTCTTTTCAGTTTAGTGGTCAATACCAAGCTAAAACTATTCTACCTCCCGGTGGTGGAGGTCGTGGTGGTGGTGGCGGTTTTGGTGGCGGAGGTGGCGGTTTTGGTGGTTTTGGCGGCCCTCAGTCTACAGCACAAGGGTATAACCTACCTTCTTATGACTTCGATATGGCCATTAGAAAAGACTGGACTTTAACGGGAGGTAGAACTGCAAGTTTATCACTAAGTGTAAATGACGTTTTCAAAACTAGAGTGAACAAAACTTATTCAGAGAGTCAATATTTCATTCAAAATGTTTCAAGAGTGAGAGACCAACAAACATTTAGATTAAACTTCTCTTATCGTTTTGGAAAATTTGATGTGAATTTATTAAAGCGTAAGAATAATAAATCAGAAGACGGTGGTGGTATGGACCAAATGCCTCCTCAATAATTAATAATAAATAGGTAATTAGAAATAGATAATTAGATTTTTTAAAAGATAGTTTTATAATCGTAGCCCAGGAGTGAACCCTTAAAAGTTTATTTCTGGGTTTTTCCTTTCAGCATGGGTACGAATGAGAAAGTAGTAAACTTTTCTTGCTTTACAGAGCCATCTCTTTTTTTAGTAAGCCTTAGCATTCTTTGTGCCCCATCAGATTCATCTAAAGGAATGACCATCTTACCACTTATTTTTAATTGAGCCCATAATTTTTCTGGAATTTTGGGCGCAGCTGCAGTAATTAATATTTTATCGAAGGGTGCTAATAAAGGCAGGCCTTCAAATCCATCTCCAAAGAAAAATTGTAGGGTAGGATATTGCTCTTTAAATAAATAAGTGGGCGTTTGCTCAAATAATTGTTTTTGTCTTTCGATGGTAAATACCTGTGCACCCATAGCGGCAAGCACAGTTGTCTGATACATACTTCCCGTGCCTATTTCAAGTACTTTCTCTCCCTTCTTAATTTGGAGTAGTTGTGTTTGATAAGCCACCGTATAAGGCTGTGAAATGGTCTGGTCCGCAGCTATAGGGAAGGCGCGGTCTTCGTAAGCAATTTTATCAAAGGCCGAGTCTAAAAAATAATGCCTAGGTATAGAGTGAATAGCTTCCAAGACTTTAATATCCGTAATGCCTTTCTCCTTTAAAATTTCTACTAATTTTTTTCGAAGTCCTTTATGCAAATAAGTATCTACTAAATCTTCCCATTTTCTCATGCTATTAATTTAATTGCATTGAAGAAATGATGGCCTTAATTTTATCTTGAAGCATTTGATAAGTGACATCAAAGCTAGCCTTGTCTTTTAATTTTGTATTCACACTAAAATAAAATTTTATTTTAGGCTCTGTACCACTAGGTCTTGCTGAAATCTTAGTTCCATCTGCTGTTATAAATTGTAAAACATTACTCTTAGGTAATTCAAGCTTCCAGGTTTCTCCTGTTGCTAAATTCTTCCCAATTTGTAATTCATAATCCAATAAGGTGGTCACTGCTTCTCCGTCAATAGTGCTAGGCGGTGATTGTCTATAGTCTTCCATCATTTTGGCAATGGCTGCTTGTCCATTCATTCCTTTTTTGGTAATACTAATTAAGTTTTCATAATAAAAACCGTATTGTATATAAAGCTCAATGAGTTTGTCAAATAAGGTGCTCCCTTTTGCTTTTTCATAGGCTGCCATTTCACATAAAATAGCTACTGCACTTACCGCATCCTTGTCTCTAATTTGATCTCCAATCATTAAACCAAAACTCTCTTCTCCTCCAATAATATAATTTTCCTTGCCTTCTTTTTCTTTTACTAATTCAGCCACCCATTTAAAACCTGTTAATACATTGTAGCAGTTCACCTTATTTTGCTTGGCCACCTCATTAATCATTGCAGTAGTCACAATAGTGGTTATAACCATATCATTGGGTTTGGCAACGCCTTTGGCCTTGCGGGCCTCCATCATATAAGCAAAAGCCAATACTGCTGTTTGATTTCCATTCATTAGCACCCATTCCCCCTTATTATTTTTAACACCCACACCTACTCTATCTGCATCAGGGTCGGTTCCAAGAACAATGTCTGCGTCTAATGCTTTGGCTTTATTTAAACCAATGCTCATAGTCTCCGTTTCCTCTGGATTAGGATAATGCACGGTAGGAAAATTACCATCGGGTATGGACTGCTCTTCTACAACATGCACATTGGTAAATCCATAAGCAGCTAAAACTTTTGGCACTAAGGTTATACCAGTACCATGAATTGGAGTGTATACAATTTTCAAATTGTGTTGCTTAGCAATGAGTTCCGGATACACACTTAATGTTTGAAGCATTTTTGTATAGGCTTCATCCATTGCATATCCAATAAGTTCAATATTGGCAGCGCCTCCCTCCCATTTAACATCATCAATAGACTGAATAGATTCCACTTCTATAATAACATTTTTATCATGTGGGGGTACTAACTGACCTCCATCATTCCAATAAGCCTTGTAGCCATTATATTCTTTGGGATTATGAGAAGCGGTGCAAACCACCCCTCCCTTTGCAGCTAGTGTTCGAATTGCAAAACTTAATTCAGGTGTAGGACGTAAGGCCTCAAATAAATAAACTTTAATACCATTGGCAGCAAATACTTGTGCCGTAGTTTCGGCGAAAAACCTTGCATTATTTCTAGAATCATGACCCACTACCACCGAAATTTTTTCATTGGGGTATGTCTTATTTAGATAATTCGCAAAACCTTGGGTAGCCATTCCAATGGTATACTTATTTATTCTATTGGTACCCACCCCCATAATACCTCTTAAGCCACCCGTTCCAAATTCTAAATTTTTATAAAAACTATCGACCAGTTCATCGCCTGGCTGTGATTGCATAAAGGCAATAGCATCCTTAGTGGCCTGGTCATAATTACCAGCTAACCATTGTTCAACTTTTTGGGCTATTGTTAGACTCATATTTACACTAATTAAAAAGCAATTTTAAGCAATAATTGCAAGTTATCCAATTAAGTAGGCATTTTAGATTTTTGGCTTAAAAAAATGGGTTAAATTTGTATTAGTTTTGATCATTCAATTACCATTATGGCTATCATAGCTCAAATCCTCTTTATTATTCTTACAGCAACGGCACTATCTGTTTTTGGTAAAAATTTACTTCGCATTAGAAGAAATATTTTAATAGGTAAGGCTGGCTTTGTCAATGATCAAAAAGCAAGGCGTTGGAAAAATGTTTTTTTGCTAGCCTTGGGGCAGAAGAAAATGTTTACAAAACCTATCGTTGCTATTTTGCATATAATTTTATACGTTGGTTTTATCATTATTAATATTGAGCTACTTGAAATTATGGCAGATGGCATATTGGGCACCCACCGAATTTTTGAAACCTATTTTGAAAAGATGGATGCCATTTCAGTATATAATTTTGTTATAAATAGTTTTGAAATACTAGCAGCCCTGGTGTTTGTGGCTTGTATTATTTTTTTAGTGAGAAGAAATATGTTGAAACTTAAAAGATTTATGAGTAACGACTTAGCAGGCTGGCCTCGCTCCGATGCTAATTATATTTTAATTGCTGAAATTATTTTAATGGGTTTGTTCTTAATGATGAACGCAGCCGATACTGAAACGCATTTTATTATTTCATCAAGCCTTCAACCCTTATTGAGTGGAATAAATAATGATACCCTTTTTATTATTGAACATAGTGCTTGGTGGTTACATATTATGGGTATTTATATTTTCATGAACTACCTACCTTATTCAAAACACTTACATATTATTTTAGCCTTCCCGAACACTTATTATGCGCCCCTTACACCCAAGGGCATGATGAATAATATGCCAGAAGTGCAAAACGAAGTATTGTATGCTATGCAACCTGAACTAGTGCCCACAGGGGCCGCTGCTCCTGCTAGCTTTGGCGCTAAGGATGTGATGGATCTGAGTTCAAAAAATTTAATGGACGCGTATAGTTGTACCGAATGTGGTCGTTGCACAGCAGCATGCCCTGCTAATATAACAGGGAAATTATTAAGCCCTCGTAAAATTATGATGGCTACTAGAGACAGATTAGAAGCAGTAGGTAAAAATATTGACCTACATAAAAGCTTTATGCCTGATAATAAAACTTTATTACACGATTATATTACAGTAGAAGAATTAAGAGCATGTACTACTTGTAATGCTTGTGTAGAAGAATGTCCTATCAGCATTTCTCCCTTAGATATTATTATGGAGCTACGTAGGTCACTAGTGATGGAAGAAAGCAATGCACCACAAGAGTGGAATAGCATGTTTAGTAATATTGAAAATAATTTTGCACCTTGGAAATTTGCACCAGACGATAGAGATGCCTGGACAAATCAAGCATAAAAAACTAGCTATGAAAGTAAATACAATGGCTGAGATGATCGCAAGCGGACAAACCCCAGAAGTTTTATTTTGGGTAGGCTGTGCGGGTAGCTTTGATCAAAGAGCACAGAAAATTACCAAGGCCTTCGCTACCATATTAGATAAAGCAGGTGTTAACTATGCCATTTTAGGCAAGGAAGAAGCTTGCACTGGCGACCCGGCAAGAAGAGCCGGCAATGAATTTATGTTTCAAATGATGGCCTATCAAAATATTCAAATTTTGAATGGTTACTCTATTAAAAAAATTGTGACTACTTGCCCACACTGTTTTAATATTTTAAAAAATGAGTACCCTGTTCTAGGAGGTAATTATGAAGTCATTCATCACACCCAATTTTTACAAGAACTCATTGAACAAGGCAAAATTAAAATTACCGATAGTAATGAATGGAAAGGAAAATCCATTACTTACCACGATAGTTGTTATTTAGGCAGGGCCAATGAAATTTACGAAGCCCCTAGAAAAGTATTAGAGAGTTTGGATATGGAATTAAGAGAAATGAAAAGATGTAAGTCCAAGGGGCTTTGTTGTGGCGCTGGTGGAGCGCAAATGTTTAAAGAAGAAGAGAAAGGAGATAAAAGAGTGAATAGGGAAAGAGCAGATGAAGCCATTGAAACCAAGTCCGATTTTGTAGCTAGCGCCTGCCCTTTTTGCAATACCATGCTAAGTGATGGTATTAAAAATAGAGACGAAGAAGTAAATACTCAAGTATTAGACATTGCCGAAATGATTGCAAAAGCGATGCAATAGGATTTAATTGATTTTAAATAAATAATAAAAATGCCTGTAAATAATAATAATGACCGTTGATTTAAAGACCATACTACCTCAAAATTTTCATCCAATGTCAAAGACATGGATATATCAAAGTAATAGAACTTTTACCCTGCCAGAACTTTTTCAAGCAGAAGAAATACTAGAAGCATTTACCGATAACTGGAAAAGCCATGGCGCAGCGGTGAAGGGCTTTGCCACTATATTATATGGTCAGTTTATTGTGATAATGGCCGATGAGTCACAAACCGGCGTGGGTGGCTGCAGTACCGATAGTTCGGTACATATTATAAAGCAAATAGAACTAATGAACAATGTACAAATGTTCAATCGTGAACTATTGGCATTTTGGGTAAAAGATAAAGTACAAACTATTCCTCTTGCACAAGTAGGCTATGCCCTAGAAAATGGCATTTTAGCAAAAGATACTTTATACTTTAATAATTTAGTGGGCAATAAAGCCGCTATGGAAAAAGACTGGTTACAACCTATTTCAGAAAGTTGGTTGGCTAAGAAATACATAAAATAGTGTTTCAAAGCTTGAAAAATATAAGATACAAAAAAGCCTCCCATTCATTAGCAGGCTTTTAGAATTATTTCTATAATTTTTATTTAATAACTGCCTTAAGCGCTTTCACCAAATCATCTCCTCTTAAGTCTCTACCAATAATAACGCCATTAGGATCAATTAAAAAACTTGCAGGAATACTTTGAATACCAAATTGAACCGCTACCTCATTATTCCAGTATTTTAAATCACTTACATGTGCCCAACTAAGGCCATCTTTTTTAATAGCCTCTAACCATCTTGGTTTATCTTGATCTAAAGACACACCTAGTACGGTGAAATTTTTATTCTTAAACGCGTTATAGGTTTTTACCACATTCGGGTTCTCTGCACGACAAGGGCCACACCAGCTAGCCCAAAAATCAACTAGTACATATTTACCTCTTAAAGAAGACAATTTAAATGGCTTTCCATTGACATCGTTTTGTGTGAACTCTGGAAGCACTGTACCCATTTTTCCTACACCTGCAGTTTGTAAAGTTTTCTCAATCACGTCTGCAAAAGTTCCTTTCTTAGCATCGCCTTCTAAAACAGCGTAGTAATCAGGTAAGGTTTCCTTTACAGCGGGAAATATATTTGCCATTTGAAATAAGAAAAAAGTAGAAACTGGAGACTGATTATTTACTTTACTAACACTAACATACTCGTCAATAATAGCTTGTGATTGTAATTCAGCTTGTTTACCAATAGAGTCTTTCTTAGTAGCCTCTTTTTCTGCCTCTGCTGCTCCTAAGCTGCCAAAATAACTAGACATTAACGGGTCCAATTTCTTCATATAGGATTGATATACATCTTGACTTGGAGAACCTTGGTATACTATTTCTTTAGGGGCATTCGCGTCTCCCTCCATAGTAAGCTTATCATTTCCAACAAATAAAGGAATTTGTGTTTTAGTACCTTTAAAGGAGACTACATAAATACCTGTATTTACTAGCGTTGTTTTTAATTCGAACTTACCTCCAACTAGGGTTGCAGTAGCTACTTCTTTATTGGCCATGCCATCTAATAAAGTAACTATGGTTTGGTCTGGAATATTTTTTATGCTCCCTGTAATTTCTAAAGACTGCGCCATTAAATTCATGCTGCAAAATGCAAGCATAAATACCATTACTATTTTGCGAATTATTGTATTCATAAGATTAATTGAAACTGTTATTGTATAGATTATAAGAGGTCAAAGATAAGCATTAAAAATTAGGGCTTATGTCTTTCGGCTAAAACTTTCACCACATCGGCTAATTGATAACCTTTTGACTGTAAAAGAATTAGGTAATGAAACAGTAAATCGGCCGATTCATCCAAGAATAACCTCTCATCGTTGTCCTTAGCCTCAATGACTAATTCTACTGCTTCTTCTCCTACTTTCTGCGCTATTTTATTAATTCCCTTCGCAAATAAACTAGCTACATAAGAGCTTGAAGGATCTGCATTTTTTCTATCTGCAATTATCTGTTCTAATTTATTTAAAAAAGCGGTACCATTATTATTGTCCTCTCCCCAGCAAGTGTCAGTGCCCATATGACAAACAGGACCTTCAGGGCTTGCTTGTATTAATAAAGTATCCTGATCACAGTCCTCCTTCATACTTATATAATTCAAGAAATTACCGCTCTCTTCTCCCTTGGTCCATAATCTATTTTTAGATCGGCTATAAAAAGTGACTTTACCTTCAGCAAATGTAGCATCTACTGCTGCCTGATTCATAAAGCCCAACATTAATACAGTTTTAGTATTGGCATCTTGCACTATGGCTGGCACAAGGCCGTCTGCGTATTTTGTAAAATTGATATTCATAATTAATAATATAATTAGTTATTGTTATTTTATTTATTCTTTTTATTCTTCGTTCTTATTATTAGTCTTTTCTAATTTTTATTTAAAACTTACTATTGAATTCTTCAATAGTTTATTAAATTCTTACCGCAATCCCTTTTTCGTTTAAATATTTTTTTAAATGGGGAATAGCTACTTCTTTATAATGAAATATACTAGCAGCCAATGCAGCATCGGCCTTGCCCATAGTAAATACATCATAAAAATGAGCCTCATTGCCTCCGCCACCCGATGCAATAATAGGAACAGGTAATGCTGAAGATAAAGCCGCAGTGATGTCCAAGGCAAAACCTAGTTTAGTACCATCGTGGTTCATAGAAGTTAATAAAATTTCTCCTACCCCTAAATCCACTGCTTGTTTTGCCCAATCCGTTGTAAGTGTATTGGTTTTTTCTCTACCGCCTTTTAAATAAACATACCAATTGCCATCGGCTTCTAATTTGGTATCAATAGCCAATACCACACACTGACTGCCAAAATTTTTAGCAAAGCGGTTTATAATAGTAGGGTTTTGAAAGGCCGCTGTATTAATAGAAATTTTATCCGCCCCATTTTGTAATAAAATGCGCACATCTTCTTCTGTTTGAATACCTCCACCCACCGTAAAAGGAATATTAATTTTATGTGCAATTTTATTCACTAGCTCACTTAATGTTTTTCTTTTTTCAACAGTAGCTGTAATATCTAAAAATACCAATTCGTCTGCACCCTCTTTTGCATAGAAAGCAGCTAGTTCAACGGGGTCACCGGCATCTCTGAGTTGTTCAAAGTTCACACCCTTCACCGTCCGGCCGTCTTTGATATCTAAACAAGGTATAATGCGTTTGGTTAACATGAATGGTATTCGTTAAATAAATGGAATGTATTAATTAAAATTAGCTAATTCCGAAATGGTAATTTTATTTTCATAAATGGCCTTCCCTACAATAGCGGCAGTGCATCCTATTTCTTCTAGTTCTATTAAATCATCTAAGCAACTTACTCCTCCACTGGCAATTAATTGCAAGGCTGGAAATTGTTCTATAATTTTTTGATATAGTTCGGTAGAAGGGCCTTGTAGTTTACCGTCTTTTTTTATATCGGTACAAAATATTTGCTTCACCCCTTTATCTATATATGATTTCATAAAATCAAAAACAGATATTTCAGTCTTTTCTAACCAACCACCAATGGCAATTTTTTCTTCAAAAACATCGGCGCCTAACATAAAAGTATTAGCCCCAAAGCGTGCAATCCACTCCTGAAACAGCAGTTCATTTTTAACTGCCAAACTTCCAATGGTCGCATAGGTGGCCCCTGTATCTAATACTGTTTTTAAAATGGCTTCTGTTTTAATACCCCCTCCAAAATCTATTTTAAGTTCGGTATTATTAGCTATTTTTTCTAAAACCTTCCAATTCACTACCTCTCCAGCCTTTGCACCGTCTAAGTCTACTAAATGTAAACGCATTAAGCCAATACCTTCAAAAGCCTTGGCTAGTTCTAAAGGGTTTGCATTATATATTTTCTTTTGAGCATAATCGCCCTCAGTTAATCTTACACATTTTCCTTCAATAATATCTATAGCGGGTATAATTTGCATTTAATTGTTTGTTTTTATTCTTCGTTTTAACTCGTTTTGTAATTTTTTAGTTCTGTTTTATAAGGCTAAAAAGTTTTGTATGATTTGCTTCCCTGCAAGAGCCGATTTTTCAGGATGAAATTGTACCCCGTAAAAATTATCTTTATGCAAGGCACTACTATAGTCTTGAATATAATTAGTGGTGGCAATAGTATGCTTTCCTAAAGCAGCAAAATAACCATGTACAAAATAGGCAAAACTATTTTCTGCTATGCCTTTAAATAAGGGAGTCTCTAATGCTGTAATAGTATTCCAACCTATCTGTGGTACTTTTATAGTAGGGTCTTCTGTTTCAAATTGTTTTACTTGCTCCTCAAAAATACCTAAACAAGCAGTATCGTTTTCAGTAGAATGGGTGCACATTAATTGCATGCCTAAGCAAATACCTAGTACGGGTTGTTTCAAATTTATAATTAGCTCATCTAATTTTCTTTCTCTTAAATATTGCATGGCTGTGCTCGCTTCCCCAACACCCGGAAAAATTACTTTATCCGCTGTTTGGATTTCCTCAATAGCATCAGTGACCATGGCAGATACCCCTATTCTCTCTAGTGCATAAAGCACTGACTGAATATTACCTGCATTGTATTTAATGATAACTATTTTCATTTTTATATTTAAGCGCCTAAAACACTTTTTAAAAATTGACTGGTAGTTAATTCAATATCACCACCCTTAGTTAACTGCTGAATATAGGCAGAGCCTATAATGGCCCCTTGAGTATGCGCTGTAGCTGCATCAAAAGTGGCTTTGTCTTTAATTCCAAAACCCACTAAAATGGGGTTTTTTAATTGCATCGCTTGTAATTTCTGTAAATAGTGGGCTACCAAATTAAAGTCCTTATCCTTACCCGTTGTAGCAGAAGAACTTACTGCATATAAAAATCCATTACTTAAGCTATCTAATTTTTTTATTCTATCTATGGGTGTTTCTGGAGTCACTAAGAATATAAAATCTAAATTATTTTCTGTAATCATTTTTCCATAATACTGTTCAAATTCAAATAAAGGTAAATCAGGTAAAATAAGTCCGTCTACTCCTACTTCTTTTGCTTTTTTACAAAAATTTTCAAAACCATATTGCAAAATAGGATTCATATACCCCATTAATATTACTGGAATAGTAATACTTTTTCGCATATCCTTAATTTGTTCAAATAATACCGCAATATTCATTCCACCAGCTAAGGCTTTAAGGCTACTTACTTGTATCACTTCTCCATCCGCTAAGGGATCGCTATAGGGCATACCTAATTCAATAATGTCTGCACCATTTTTTTGCAAACTTGTCATTACTTTCATCGTACTATCTAATGAAGGGTAACCTGCAGTGCAATACACATTTAAAATGCGCTTCGATTTTTCTTTAAATACTAACTCTAATTTCGACATATTTTTATTTTACACTTTATTTTATTTTAGGCTTTATTTGACTCTTTATAAATATTCCATATAAGTAGCTAAATCCTTATCGCCTCTTCCGCTCAAACAAACTACAACCACATCAGATGCTTTCAAATTCATTTTAGGTAGCACTGAAAAAGCATGGGCCGTTTCTAGTGCTGGAATAATACCTTCAATTTTTGAAAGGTGAAAGGCAGATGCTAGCGCTTCTTCATCCGTAGCACTTAAAAATATACCTCTTTTACTTTCATATAAATAAGCATGTAAAGGGCCAATGCCAGGATAATCCAAACCAGCAGATATACTATGTGGCTCCACCACCTGACCATCATTAGTTTGCATAACTATACTTTTAGAACCATGTAAAATACCTGGTGTACCTAACTGAGTAGTGGCTGCACTTAAACCTGAATGTACTCCATGACCAGCCGCTTCCACCGCCACTATATTAACTGAGGGTTCATTTAAAAAATGATAAAAAGCACCTGCAGCATTGCTACCTCCTCCTACACAGGCCACCACATGGGTAGGAAGTTCCGAACCTGTTTTTTCTTTTAATTGTTTTCTTATTTCTTCACTAATTACACTTTGAAAGCGTGCTACCATATCTGGATAAGGATGTGGGCCTACTACACTACCTATAATATAATGTGTTTCATTAGGTTCGTTAATCCAAGCTCTAATGGCTTCATTGGTAGCATCCTTTAAAGTTTTGCTTCCACTTTTTGCAGGTATTACAGTAGCTCCTAACATTTTCATACGAGCTACATTGGGCGCCTGTCTTTCAATATCTTTTTCACCCATATATATGACACATTCCATTCCCTTCAAGGCACAGACAGTAGCCGTGGCCACTCCATGTTGGCCTGCACCTGTTTCAGCAATAATTTTTTTCTTACCTAATCTTTGTGCTAATATTATTTGGCCTACGGTATTATTAATTTTGTGTGCGCCTGTATGACAGAGATCTTCTCTTTTTAAATAAATAGTGGCACCTATTTCTTTACTTAAACGCTCTGCTAAAAAAAGAGGAGTAGGTCTTCCTACATAATCTTTTAAAAGATATTGAAACTCGGCTTGAAAAATAGGATCATACATAATTTGCAAGTACTGTTTTTTCAAAGTCTCTACATTACTATATAACATTTCTGGAATATAGGCTCCCCCAAAGTCACCGTAGTATCCCTCGATGGTGGGGTTTTGATAATTGTTGTCTACGTTAAATAAATTCATCTATAAAAGTTTTAATTAATTTAATATTTTTAATTCCTGGGCTTGTTTCAAATTTACTATTCAAATCCACGGCTACTAAATCCTTGCCAGCAGTGGCCGCTTGCAATACTTGTATACCTTGTACATCATTAATACCAATGCCTCCACTTAAGAAATAGGGTTTATTAAAACGTGTTTTCTTAATGAGTTCCCAATTAAAATGCTGACCCGTTCCACCATATAAGGCACTATCGGTATCAAATAAATAATAACTAGCCACATTTTCAAATAAAGCAAAATCGGGTATATTTTTTGAAACCCTAAATACTTTAATAACCGGAAAGGCTGCTTGAATAGTAGCACAGTTGGAAGCATCTTCGTCTCCATGTAGTTGAATCATATCAAGTCCTGCCTTCGTTGCTATATCAATTACCTTTTCAGTTGTCTCATTTACAAAAACCCCTACTTTCTTAGCATTAGTAGGTTTAAAGGCAGCTATATCCTCCAAACTCAAACTCGATAGCGCATATCTTTTTGAACTTGGATAAAAAATAAATCCAATAAACTGCGCTCCAAGGCTACTTATAGCCTCCCCTTGTTCAATATTGGTTATACCACAAACTTTAAATTGCATATTAGCTTGTTTTAATAGTAGTGGTGAATAATTCAAATGCCTTAGCCGGGTTTTCTTGCTTCATAAAATATTCCCCCATTAAAAAACCATCAAAGCCTTCTTTTTTTAATAACTGATAAGTCTCTACACTATATATACCACTTTCAGCAATACTTAATTTCCCTTTAGGTAGCTTATTTTTAAGTTGCAGCGAATGTTCAATATTCACTTCAAAAGATTTTAAACTTCTATTATTAATACCTACTAAATCTACTTCATCGCAGATATGCATTAATTCAGTTTCATCGTGTAGTTCTAATAAAACCTCCATACCTAATGCTTTTGCTTTAGCTGCTAATAATTTAGTAGTAGCGGGTGTTAAGCAAGAAGCAATTAATAATATCACTGAAGCGCCATAAGCCTTTGCTTCTATAATTTGAAATTCATCAATGATAAATTCTTTTCTAAGCACTGGAATCTCATTTTGAATAGCAATAGATAAATCATACAAACTACCACCAAAAAATTCAGTGTCCGTTAATACAGAAATACCTGCTGCACCATAACTATGATAAGCAGCTGTTACCTCTTTTACCGAGGCCTTGTCATTAATAATTCCTTTAGAAGGTGACATTCTCTTAAATTCAGCAATAATGCCTGTTGTATTTTGTTTTTGTAAATTAGCTTTTAAAGAAAGAATTTTTTGTGTAAACAAGGGCATGGCTTCTAATTGCGTAATCGTAATTTCATTTTTACGCGCAGCTACTTCCTTCAACTTATGAGTAACGATGGTAGCTAATATATTAGTGCCTATTATTTTACTGCTCATTGTAAACTAATTAATTTTTCTAAACATTTATTGGCAGCCCCCGATTCTAAACTTGTAACAGCTGCTTGAAAAGCTAATTCATAGGTATCATACTTACCTGTTACAAATAATGCCATAGCTGCATTAGACAGTACCACTGCATTTTGAGACCAGCTTCCCTTGCCTTGAATAATATTTTTAAATATAGCAGCCGCTTCCTCCACTGTTTTACCACCATGTAATTCTTGGCTAAAAACTTTTTTCTTGCCTAATTGATAAGGCGTCATTATATATTCACCCTTATTGGTGATAACCTTTGTATCGGTGGTTAAAGCAATTTCATCATAGCCATCTAAACTATGTATCAGGGTAAAATCCTTACCAATAGATTGTAATACATAATTATAAATTCTAGCCATCTCTAAATTATACACACCAATTAACTGATACTTTGGTTGAGCAGGGTTCACAATAGGACCTAGCATATTAAAAAAAGTACGTACACCTATATTTCTTCGAATAGGCCCCACTGTTTTTAAAGCTGGGTGAAATAAAGGGGCATGTAAAAAACAAATGCCTGCCTCTTTTACTTCTTTAGCTAGCACTGCTTCTTCATTTTTAAAAACATAGCCTAATTGCTCCATCACATTCGAAGCGCCACTGACGCTAGAAGCTCCATAGTTACCATGCTTCACTACTGTCTGTCCTGCACCGGCTACTATAAAACAAGCTAATGTGGATATATTAAAAGTGTCTTTACCATCGCCGCCTGTACCTACTATATCTAGAGCGTCGTCTACACCCAAATTTACTTTTACTGCTAAAGAAAGTAAGGCATCTCTAAAACCCATCAACTCTTCAATGGTAATACTGCGCATTAAAAATACAGTTACAAAGGAAGTAATTTCATGTTCGTTATACTTACCCTCAGATATTTCCACTAGCACTTCCCTAGCCTGGTCTCTAGTTAAAGTTTTGTGCTCAAATAAATATTGTAATAATTTTTTCATTCTTATTTTTTTAACCAATTAGCTATAATAGTTGCACCCAAAGGTGTTAACACACTCTCTGGATGGTATTGCACTGCTTTAATATCATAATTTTTATGCTCTAAAGACATAATATAGCCTTGATCGTCTTTAGAAGTAATAGTTAATTCTGCTGGAAAGTTTTTTTCATCCACCACCCAGCTATGATAACGCCCTACATTAAAGGTAGTAGGCATTCCTTCAAACAGACTTGATGAGGTCGTAATATGCACAGGCGTTGCAACACCATGATACACTTTACTTAAGTTGGTAAGTTGTCCTCCAAAATTTTCTCCAATGGCTTGCTGTCCTAAGCATACGCCGAAAATAGATTTACTAGCTGCATATTCTTTTAGAAGAGGCAACAACAAACCCGACTCAGCAGGCAGTCCCGGACCAGGAGATAATAAAATTTTATCAAAGGCCTTTACTTCCTCTAATGCAATTTCATTATTTCTATGTACTTCTAAAGAAGCCATGGGCGCTATCTCCTTTATCAACTGTACTAAGTTGTAGGTAAAGGAATCGTAATTATCAAAAACCAATATTTTCATTTTCACTTATTTCTATGTTCAATAATGATAGTTCTATATTTATATTTCTATATTCAAAAACTAAGCATGAATTTTTTCTGCTAATAAAATGGCCGTTTTTAAGGCGTTCAATTTATTATTCACTTCCTGCAATTCATTTTCTGGTATACTCGCAGCCACCACCCCTGCCCCTGCCTGATAAGTAAGTGTATTATGCTTACTTAAAAAAGTACGTATCATAATGGCTTGGTTGCAAGAACCATCAAAACCTACAAAACCAATACAGCCTCCATAATAAGAGCGCTTAGTAGGTTCAATAGCATCAATTAATTGCATGGCTTTAAATTTAGGCGCACCACTTAAAGTACCTGCAGGAAAAGTTTTAGACACTAATTGCAAAGGGTTGGCATCCTTGGCCACTATCCCTTCTACTTCACTTACTAGATGAATTACATGACTATAATAATGTACTTGTCGGTATTGTTTCACTTTTACTTCAGTGCAAACTCGGCTTAAATCGTTTCTAGCTAAGTCTACAAGCATTACATGCTCCGCATTTTCTTTAGGATCATCTAATAATTGCTGGGTCATTTCAGCATCCTTGGCTTCATCTCCCGTTCTTTTAAAAGTACCTGCAATAGGATGCACAATGGCCTTACCATTTTTAATAATTATTTGCGCTTCAGGAGAAGAGCCTATTAATTTATAGTCGCCGTAATCAAAGAAAAATAAATAGGGAGAAGGGTTAATATTTCGAAGTGTGCGGTATACATTAAACTCATCGCCTTGAAAGCTTTGTTGGAAGCGTCTACTTAATACAATTTGAAACACATCTCCACGCATACAGTGCTGAATGCCTTTTTTAACCGCTTCACGGTACTGCTCGTCGGTTAAATTAGAGCTTTCTTCTCCTTTGATAGAAAAAGGGTATTGAGGTAGGTCCTTACTTTTAATATAGGATACGAGTGCATTGTAGTCGGAACCAATGCCTGCTATTTTATTTTCACAAATAAATATTTCATCTTTAAAATGATTAAAAGCAATTACATATTGATACAAACGATAACGCATTAAAGGAATAATAGGAGCCCCTTGCTTAAATTGAATGGTATCAAAAAAAGGAATAGCATCATAAGCGGTGTATCCATACAAACCCTGCGCAAAAGCAGCTTCTTTTACTTCCGCTCCTTTCATTTCATATTGCTGCATATAGGCCCAAATACGATCGGGTGCTGCATGTACATTTTTAATGGTTTCTTTTTCAGGCTCTTGGTTAGGGTATTTATATTCAATTTCATTCAAGGAAGAAATTTCAATACCCCCAATCGCATTCACCCCAATAAAAGAATAACTATTTTCAGCAGCATGCGAATCGGTGCTTTCTAATAAAATAGTATCCCTAAATCTATCTCTCAAACGTAGATAAATTCCTACAGGCGTAAAAGTGTCTGCCAACATTTTAGTGACAGTGGTTTCGATAATCAATTTTTGCATATTCCTGCGGTCATTCGTTAAAAAAACAAACCCCAACATTGCTGTTAGGGTTCATGTATAATTTGACAATATAGTTATGTCACTACAATACCCTAAAGGATTTTGTATGCCACCACCAAATGTTGTTTGTTTGTTTCATTCTATTGCAAATCTAAGACAATGTACATTTTCTACCAAAAAAAATATTCTTACCGCAATTAGGCTTTATGACCTATAAAACCCCCTTGGTGCTGGGTAGTTGGTTGCTATGGGGGTCGCGGTGTACAGCCATTTTAATGGCTTTGGCAAAGGCTTTAAAGATGGCCTCAATTTTATGGTGCTCATTCTCCCCTTGACAGCTAATATTCAAATTACATTTAGCAGCGTCGCTGAAGGATTTAAAAAAGTGGAAGAACATTTCTGTGGGCATTTCCCCTACTTTCTCTCGGCTAAATATAGCCTCCCAAACGATCCAATTACGCCCTCCAAAATCAATTAATACTTTCGCCTCTGCCTCATCCATAGGAAGGGCAAAACCATAACGCTCCATTCCTCTTTTATCTGTTAGTCCTTTTGCAAAAGCTTCCCCTAATGCCAAACCAATATCTTCAATGGTATGGTGTTCGTCAATATGTAAATCGCCGTCGCAATGGATATTTAAATCAATGGAACCATGTCTTGCAATTTGCTCTAACATATGATCAAAAAATCCTAGGCCTGTATGAATATTTGCTTTGCCTGTTCCGTCTAAGTTTAAGGATACTTTAATTTTTGTTTCTTTCGTATTTCGCTCGTGTTCTACTTGTCGAAGACCTAGTTTCAAAAAAGAATAAATATCGCTCCAACTAGCCGTTTCAAGTGCAATCGTATCTCTTAATGCTATTTCTTGCTCAGCACTAAGTGCATGATTACCCGATTTTAAATAAATGGCTTTACATCCTATGTTTTTAGCAAGGGTAATATCTGACCATCTATCTCCAATCACAAATGAATGTTGAATATCAAATGAGTCGTTTCCTATTAAATGTTTTAACAGTGCAGTTCCTGGCTTACGGGTGGGCAAATTATCTTTTTCAAAACTGGAATCGATATGTATTTCATCAAATACAAAACCTTCTTTAGCTAATGTATCCAACATTAATGCTTGAAAAGGTTCAAAATTTTCTTTTGGATAAGAAGCAGTACCTAAGCCATCTTGATTAGTGACCATTACTTTATAATAGCCCAGTTCGGCCGCTATCTTATGCAAATTAGTAATAGCGCCTTTTACAAAATGCGTTTTTTCAATACTATCAATTTGATAATCTGATTTGGGCTCTTCTAAAACAACACCGTCTCTATCTATAAACAAAATGGGTCTCATATACTATTACTTCTTTACGGCTTTGTTTTTAAGCAAGGCTGCTTTTACTTGACTAATGGTTACTGCGCCTGCTTTGTTCGACCAACTATTTCTAACATAGGTTAAAACATCTGCAATGGCGTCTTCTTTTAAATCGGGATTGGCTGTCATGGCATTATTATAATACATACCATCTAAGGCTACTCTTTCATCATAACCATTTCTGATAATGTTTACCAACCTTGCTATATCTTTTCCATTCACATTAGTAGCACCATCTAAAGGAGGATTCATATTCGGCACCCCACCACCATCTGATTGATGACAAACTAAACACCTGGTTTCAAATATCTTTTTCCCATTGATTTTATTCTGCGCATTACACCATTGGGTCAAGACTAAAAAACAAAATAATAATGCAAATTTAATAAAGCCATTTATTGAAACTGTTATTGAAAAATTTTTCATAATTAATTGCATTTTATTTTTTAAGGCTCTCTTTTAAATAAATAATTATTTACTGTAACTAATTTTAAAAATTGCTCCTTTATTATCATCACTTACATAAATAGAACCGTCCAGACCTTGCGCTAAACCACAGGGTCTTGCCTTAGCCTTACCTGTATTAGTTACTTTAGCACCATTTTCCGTACCTGCGAATCCGTTGGCAAAAATTTCCCATTCTCCAGTAGCTTTTCCATTTTTAAAAGGAATGAAGGCTACAAAAAATCCTTCTTGAGGAAGTGGGGCTCTATTCCATGAACCATGAAAACTAATAAATGCTCCGTTTTTATATTTTGCAGGAAATTGATTACCAGTATAAAATAGTACAGCCATGGGCGCCATATGTGCAGGAAATGCCACAGCTGGTTCTTTAAACTCAGCAGATCCTTCTTTCTTGCTATCTCCACCATATTCAGGTGAAACTATTTTTTTATGTTGGCTAGGATCATAATAAACATAAGGCCAGCCTGCGTTGTCACCTTCATTAATTTCATAAAAAGTTTCAGCTGGTAACTCTGCATTTTGTGCATCGGTATATAAATTAGGATAGAAACTATTTAACTGATCACGTCCATGTTGTGCAACATATAATTTATTTGTTTCTGTATTCCAATCTAAACCTAATACATTTCTTAGTCCAGTAGCATAACGCTTGCCATCTTTATAAGTTTGGTTTTCTTTTGTACCATCAAATTTCCAAATACCTCCTGCAGAATCTAAAATAGGGCAAGGCATCATTCCTTGAGAACCTGGTGTTCTATCTTTTTCTTGACAAGCATTAGAATAAGCACCAATATTTACATAAATATTATTAGCCATATCAAAGGTGATTGACTTTGAATTATGTTGTCTTCTGTCTAATAATCCACTAACAATAGTAAGCGGTGTCAATGGATTCACCACTTCATCTTTGCTATTTAATTCATATTTGAAAACGGCTTCATTAGAACTAGCATACAAACTATTTCCTTTTACAAAAATACCTGTGCCACTAAATTTTGCAAAACCATTTATTTTATCAGCCACCCCATCATTATTAGCATCTTCTAATCTTATAATGGCATTCCCTTCTTTATTAGGATTATTTAATTTTGCAAAAACAACGCCCGACTTTGTAATGGCTATATGTCTTGCACCTCCAATATTATTGGCATACAAGTTAGCTTTAAACCCTTCAGGTAATTTTAAACCTGCATTTTCTTGGGCTATAACACTCATGCAAAAAGCAAAAAGAGCAATACTTACTAATTGAATCTGTTTTTTCATATTTATACTATTTATTTAAATTTCGTTGAATGTGTAATTTAATAAAATTAACTTAAACGGAGGCATTGGGGAATGTTATTTCTATCCACTGCGCCATCGCATCTACCAATTCTGTATTTTCTTGCTCATTGCCTACGGTAATTCTTAAACTATCGGCACAATTCTCTAAACTAGACCTATCTCTTACCACAATACCCTTGGTTAATAAGTACTCATACAGGCTTCTTGCATTGGGTATTTTTACTAATAAAAAATTAGTATCTGAAGGGAATACCTTTTCTACATAAGGCATACTTTCTATCACTGCTGCTAAAGCATTGCGCATGTCTACCAAATGCATGATCATATCATTCACCTGACCCACTTCCTCTAATGCAGTTAAAGCCAATTCTTGTGCTACAATACTAATATTATAAGGTGGTTTAACTTTATTCATATAAGCAATAATCTCATTACTTGCAAAAGCCATTCCTAATCTTATACCTGCAAGTCCCCAAGCTTTACTTAAAGTTTGAAGTACTACTAAATTGGGATAATCAATTAAAGACTGCGCAAAAGATTTTTGTTTAGAAAAATTAATATAAGCTTCATCCACTACCACTATTCCATTGAAATGATTTAAGATAGTTTCAATATCAATGCTGTCTAATGAATTGCCAGTGGGGTTATTGGGTGAGCAAATCCAAATAATTTTAGTGTTTTCATTCACCAACTGTTCAATATGCGCCACATTTAATTGATAATTCTCAAGCAAGGGCGCCATTTTAATTTCAATATTATTAATATTCGCACTTACTTCATACATAGGATAAGTGGGAGGACAAATAATAATATTGTCTTTTCCAGGAACACAGAAAGTTCGATATAAATTATCGATACATTCGTCACTGCCATTACCTATAAATATTTGCGCCGCTTCTATTTGTTTAATGAAGGCTAATTTTTCTTTTAGCTTTTTTTGATAAGGATCGGGGTAACGATTATACCATTTTGTCAAAGGAGATCCTAAACTGTTTTCGTTCGCGTCTAATAATATATTCGCGGTTCCTGTATATTCTTCTTTAGCAGACGAATAGGCTTTTAATATTTCAATATTGGGCCTTACTATTTTTTTGATATCAAATTGCATAGCCTTAAATTTTAGATTTTATCCATTCCACTCTTAATTCTACTGCCTTGCTATGCGCTTGCAAACCCTCTGCTGTAGACATTTCTATAACAGTAGGGGCAATATTTTCAAGCCCTCTTTCTGTTAATTGTTGAAAGGTAATTTTCTTTACAAAAGAATCCATACTTACTCCACTATAGGCTTTCGCAAAACCATTGGTGGGAAGTGTATGATTGGTTCCACTTGCATAATCGCCCACCGATTCTGGAGAAAAATTGCCAATAAAAATAGAACCCGCGTTAATAATTTTTTCAGCCACTTGTGCAGCATTATTGATAGATAAAATTAAATGCTCAGGCGCATATTCATTAATCATAGAAATTGCTTCTTCTATATTGGATAGTATAATCGCTTTAGAATTTTCAAGGGCCTTAGTGGCTAAATCTTTTCTAGGTAGTAAGGTTAATTGCATTTCTATTTCCTTTTGAACTTCTTTCACTAATTCAATAGTGCTTGCAATGAATAATACTTGACTATCGGCTCCATGTTCTGCTTGTGATAATAAATCGGCAGCCACAAAAGAAGCGATACTTGTTTCATCGGCATATACACATACTTCACTAGGGCCTGCGGGCATATCAATGGCCACTCCTTCTTGTTGTATAATTTGCTTAGCAGCTGTTACATACTGATTTCCTGGACCAAATATTTTATACACTTTAGGTACCGACTTTGTCCCATAAGCAAGTGCCGCTATAGCTTGCACACCACCTATTGTAAATATTGAACTTACACCCACTAAAGAAGCCGCATAAATAATAGCGGGGTCAATTTCTCCTTTTGCATTCGGAGGGGTACATAAAATAATTTCTTTACAGCCTGCTAATTTTGCAGGAATGCCCAACATAAGTACTGTTGAAAATAAAGGAGCAGAACCACCAGGAATATAAATACCTACTTTTTCAATACCCACCGACTTTCTCCAACACCAAACACCAGGCATGGTTTCAATTCTTTCTTCTTTTTGAATTTGCGCACTATGAAAAACTTCAATATTTACTTTGGCTAATTGAATAGCCGTTTTTAAACTTGGCGTTAATACCTTTTCAGCAGCTTCCATTTTCTCTGCACTTAGCTTAAAATTGTTTAATGCTACTTTATCAAAAGCTAGCGTATACTCCGTAACAGCAGCATCGCCTCTTTGCTTCACGGCTAATAATATTTCTCGCACCCTGGCCTGCAAGGGAGTCGCATCATATTCAGGTCGCGCTAATAAACTTGGCCAATCTTTCTTTTTTGGCTCTTTAAATACTTGAATCATTATAATATCATTTTTTCAATAGGCACTACTAAAATTCCTTCAGCACCTGCTAGTTTTAACTGTTCAATAATTTCCCAAAAATCGCTTTCATCAATGACGCTATGCACACTGCTCCATCCTGGTGTAGCTAGTGCCACCACCGTAGGACTTTTCATACCTGGTAATAAAGAAATTATTTTTTCTAATTTATCATTTGGTGCATTTAATAAAACATATTTATTACGCTTTGCTTTTTTAACCGACTCAATTCTGAATAATAATTTTTGCAAAATAGCTTCGGCTTCAGGCACCAAAGCCTTTCTTTTAATAAGAACGGCTTGAGAATCTAAAATAGTTTCTGCTTCTTTTAATCCATTCATAAATAAAGTAGAACCACTGCTTACTAAATCACAAATAATATCGGCAAGGCCAATGCCAGGGGCAATCTCTACACTGCCACTAATTTCATGTATCTCTGCTTTAATACCATGCTTGTCTAAATACCCTTGTACAAGTACCGGATAACTTGTGGCAATTTTTTTACCCGATAAATACTGAGACCCAGTAAAATTTTCATCTTTTCGAACTGCAAAGCTAAGTCTGCATTTTCCAAAACCTAAACTATAGGACACTTCTACTTTTTTAGCTTTTTCGTACACTACATTCTCTCCCACAAAGCCAATATCCGCTACCCCGTCTTCCACGTATTGAGGAATATCATCATCTCTTAAAAAAAATAACTCAATAGGAAAATTAGTCGCTTCCGCTTTTAGCTTATTGACACCATTCCCAATATCAATGCCTGCTTCTTTTAATAAACGCATTGAATCGTCGTGTAGTCGACCCGATTTCTGAATAGCTAATTTTAAACGCATATTATTTATATTATATATTTTACTTGACTGCCTATAAACTAAAAGGGCTTACTTGTTAGTAAGCCCTTTGGTTAAATATAGTTACATACCTACACCCATAGCCTACCCATTGGATAGCAAATGCAAATGATGTGTATGATTGTTTAGTGTCATGGTGCGAATTTACAACCCTTTTAGAAATTACCCAACAAAAAAAGAAATATTTTGACTAATTTGCTAGCACAAATTTCAATAAATCACTATTAACAATTGTTTTTATGCGTATTCTACCCCTAACAATGATATTAACGGTTCTTTCTTTATCCTTTTGTGCTCAGAAAGAAGCGCCCGCTCCTGCACCTGTGGTGGTGACTCCCCCTACTCCCACAACACCTCCTACGCCTACTACCCCAACCGATACAACTAAAAAGCTAGTATGGTCGGATGAATTTGATAAAGGGAGTTTACCAGATACTTCTAAATGGGCATATAATGTAGGTACCGGTTCAAATGGCTGGGGCAATAATGAGTCCGAATATTATACCAAGGATTCAACCAATGCAAGAATTGAAAATGGTAACTTAATTATAGAAGCTAGAAAGGAGAGCAGAGGAGGAAAAAATTATACATCTGCAAGATTACTTACCCAAGGAAAAGCCTCATGGACTTATGGACGATTAGAAATAAGAGCAAAACTTCCTAGAGGCATTGGATCATGGCCTGCCATTTGGATGCTTGGCGCCAATATTGAAGGCACTGGTGCAGTAGGTTGGCCTACATGCGGAGAGATTGATATTATGGAACATACAGGTAAAGAGTTAGGCGCGGTTAGTTTTTCAGCGCATTCTAAATTACTCAACTGGACCTTAGGTACTCAAAAAACATTTAAAACAAATATTGATAATGTGGCCGATGCCTTTCATGTGTATAGTATTGACTGGACCAAGGACATGATTAAGTTTTACGTTGATGGGGTATTATATTATAATGTAGCCAATGATGGAAGAGGCTTAGAATCATACCCCTTTGTAGCGCCTCAATTTTTACTATTAAATTTAGCAGTGGGCGGCAATTTTGCAGGCAATACCATAGACGATAACATTTTCCCTATTAGAATGGAAGTGGATTATGTAAGAGTGTATCAATAAAATTGAATATTAAAATATAAAATGATTCAGCGCAAGCAATTATATATAAGTGTCCAGCTAAAAAAAGTATTTTATATTTTTATTTTTTTTATAATTGCTTTTAGTTCAAGTTCTCAAACGACGGCAACTGCTCCTAGTTCATTAACGCCTAATTTATTGGTAGGCACTTATACTAAAAAAGGAAGTAAGGGTATTTATGTATTGTCATTTGATACAGCTACAGGTAAGGCTACTGAAATAAGTCATACAGAAACTGCCATCAATCCTTCTTTTTTAACTATTTCAAAAGACCGCCAACAAGTATATGCAGTCAATGAAACTACTGACGGAAAAGTAGCCGCCTATTCATTTACAGACAATACACTGAATTTAGTACAAGAAAAAACAACAAAGGGCGCCGACCCTTGCTATATCACATTAAGTCCAGACCAATCTAATTTATTCGTTGCCAACTATAGCGGAGGAAGTATTACAAGCTACCACCGTTTCGCCGATGGCCGTTTGTCTAACCCACAACAATTTATTCAACATAGTGGTAGTAGCGTTAATACAGTAAGACAAGAAAAAGCACATGTACATGGTATTTTCTTTTCACCTGATGGAAAATACGTACTGACCCCCGATTTAGGCATGGATGAAATTTCTATTTATCCTTATCAAATAAAAAATGGGCCTCCGCTACTAACAGAAAAAATTAGTAGAATACAATCAAGTCCAGGCGCTGGCCCTAGACATTTATGTTTTTCAAGCAATGGAAAATATCTTTATATTATTGAGGAGTTAACAGGAAGTATTAGTGTGTACCGTTTTTTTAAAGGAACAGCTAGCTTCTTACAAAAGGTTTATACGCATCCCAAAACTTTTAAAGGAAATACTGGTAGTGCCGATATTCATTTATCGCCCGATGGTCTTTTTTTATATGCGAGTAATAGAGCTAATGAAAATAACATCGTTTCATTTAAAGTACTTCCTAATGGACAACTTGAAGAGAAAACTATACAATATTATAGTACGGAAGGAAAAGCACCTCGCAATTTTACCATTAACAAAGACGGCAACTGGCTTTTAGTAGCCAATCAAGATTCAGATAATATTATAGCCTTTAGAAGAAATATTCAAACAGGCGCTTTAAGCTCTTCGGGTGTAACTATTAAATTATCGATGCCGGTTTGTTTGTTGTTTTATTAATAGCAGCTATTAGTGTTGCTCAAACCAAACGGGCTTATCGGCCTCCCCATCTGCATTATAATTAATAAATAATTCTTCACCTTGTTTAATGGCTCTTGTGGTGATAATGGTCATAGTATTGAATTCAAAATCCATATCATACCTACAATTAGCCTTAATGGCATGATTATAAATAGACACATATCCTAAAGCCACTACAGCACTTTTATCATCTTCGCCCCATTCAAAAATATAATCATACAATAATGTTTCTTCCAATTTAATTCTTTGTGTGGGATCAAAGACAATAACAGGTGCTATTTCAATGGTAGTGCCCATCGCAATGGCTTGGGTAGTAAATACGCCACGGCCCCTGCTTGGAGATGGGGCAATAGTTAGAAATGGAAGAATCATGCCATAAATATAAGGCATACTTTAGTATTTTTCTTAACTTGCACCCATGTCAGTTGAATTAGAAATACCAGAGATTAATTTATCCGAAGTTTTCTTGGACATTTTGTCCAAGGGCGACATGCATCTATTAAAAGAATTTTTAGATGAACAAAATATTAGCGACGTAGTGGAACTAGTCAATGAGTTCCCTGAAAACGAGGCTACTATTATTGACAATATGACTGTGCACAGAGCTGTAAGTGTTTTTAAGATTTTGGACATCAATCAGCAAAAGGATATTATTAAAGAATTACCTGCACGCAAAACAGCAAAAATTTTAAATGAGCTTCCCCCGGATGACCGTACCGACTTCTTAGAAGAATTACCCAAGGCGGCCATTCGCGACTTAATAAAATTGTTAGACCCAGAAGAAAGAAAAATTACTTTATCTCTTTTAGGATATCCTGAGGATAGTGTGGGTCGTTTGATGACGCCCGATTATGTTTATGTTTACCCGCATTATACAGTTGCCCAAGTTTTAGATAACATTCGTAAGTATGGCAAAAATTCTGAAACCATCGATGTTATTTACATCATTGATGAAAAAGGGGGTTTAATAGACGATATTAGAATTAGAGATTTATTATTGGCCAAACCAGATGATATTATTTCAGATATTATTGACGGCCGCTTTGTTGCCTTAAATGTATATGACGACCAAGAACATGCTAGCCAAGTATTTAAAATGAATAACCGCACGGCCATTCCTGTGGTAGATGACAACGATGTTTTATTAGGTATTGTAACCATTGATGATATCTTATGGGTAACCAATGAAGAGTTCAGTGAGGATATGCAAAAAATGGGAGGTACTGAAGCTTTAAACGAACCTTATCTAGATATTTCTATTTTTAAATTATTCAAAAAAAGAATTACATGGTTGGTTGTTTTATTTATTGGAGAGTTATTTACAGCCACTGCCATGGGTTATTTTGAAGACGAGCTAGCAAAAGTTTTAGTATTAGCAAGTTTTATTCCTTTGATACTGTCTACTGGTGGTAATTCCGGATCACAATCTTCTACACTAATCATACAAGCCATGTCTGTGGGTGAAATTACCATTGCCGATTGGTGGAAAATTTTAAGAAGAGAAATTATAAGTGGTTTTTTATTGGGCGTCTTGTTAGGTATTCTAGGATTTTTTAGAGTCACTGCATGGCATATGATTGTACCAGGTTTTTACGGCGTGCATTGGTTACTAATAGCTATCACTATTGGATTTACTATTTTAGGGGTTGTGATCTGGGGTACGATGATGGGGTCCATGTTACCCATTGTGCTGAAAAGATTAGGTGCTGACCCTGCTGTATCTTCTGCACCTTTTGTTGCTACTTTAGTAGATGTAACTGCCATACTTATTTATTTTAGCTTGGCTTACTTATTCTTGCAAGGCACTTTACTTTAATTATTTTTTTAATTATTTTTTTAATTGAGCTGCTATTGCTTGCTTCAATGAAGCATTCCATTCTTCTTTTAAAATACTAAGTACAATGGAGTCTCTTCTTTTTCCATTCGGCATGGGTAAATGATTTCTTAAGATACCTTCTATAGTACAACCAATTTTTTGCATAGCAGCAATACTTCTTTTATTACTATTGTCGGCCCTAAACTCTACTCTTTCAAAATTCATATGATCAAAAGCATATTCCAATAATAAATATTTACAATGCTCATTTAGTTTTGTTCCCCAGCATTTTTTACTATACCAGGTATAGCCAATTTGTGTTGTTTGAAAAGCTAATTGTATATCATAAAACCTGGTACAACCCACATAGTCATTTAATAATTTATCAAATACAATAAATGCATAGCTGGTTTTATTCCCTCTTGCTTCTATAGCCGTTTGAATATAGTTTTCTAAGTCTGAACTATTATGAATAGCCGCTAATGAATAGTTCCATAATTCGGGCTCTTCTTCAACATAATGTGCTAGTAATGAGCAGTCGGTTAGCACTAGTGGCCTTAATAACACACGTTCATTTTCTAAAATAATATCGGTCTCAAAGTCAAAAGTTTTCAAAGCTAACATCCATTCAATATTTAAAGTCTAATTTCGCATAAATTTTGAACAATTACCCAAATTATTAATATATGTGTGGCATTGTAGGATATATAGGAAAAGCGGAAGCATACCCCATCGTTATCAAAGGTTTAAGACGCTTAGAATACCGCGGATACGATAGTACAGGTGTGGCCATTATTCAAGATGGAAAATTACAGGTGCATAAGAAAAAAGGAAAGGTGGCTGAATTAGAAGAAGCGGTATTAGGCAAAAATTTGCACTCTCATATTGCTATTGGCCACACGCGTTGGGCGACGCACGGCGAACCTTCCGATAGAAATGCACATCCCCATTTATCTAATAATGGACGTTTGGCCATGTTGCACAATGGTATTATTGAAAACTATGCACCTATTAAAAAAGAATTAGTCGCAAAAGGCTATACTTTTAAAAGCGATACCGATACAGAAGTCTTATTAAATTTTATTCAAGAAATTCAAGACAATAATAAATGTGATTTAGAAGAAGCATTGAGAATTGCTTTAAAAAGAATTGTAGGCGCGTATTGTATTCTATTAATTGACCAGGACGATCCTGAAACTATTATTGCAGCCAGAAAAGGAAGTCCCTTAGTTATTGGAATTGGGAAAGAGGCGCATTATTTAGCAAGCGATGCCTCTCCTATTATAGAATATACCAAAGAAGTGGTGTATGTAAATGATTATGAAATTGCCATTGTTAGAAAAGATGAGCTTATCTTGAAAAATTTAGGCAACGAAAAACAAACCCCTTTCATACAAAAATTAGACATGGAATTAGCAGCTATTGAAAAAGGAGGCTATGAACATTTTATGTTGAAAGAAATTTTCGAGCAATCCGATACTATTTATGATTGCTTAAGAGGAAGACTTTTACATGAACAATTAGAAATTGTAATGGCTGGGGTAGATAATAATATAGAAGCATTGACGAAGGCCTCTCGTATTATTATTGTAGCCTGTGGTACCAGCTGGCATGCGGGTTTGTATGCAGAATATTTAATTGAAGAATTATGTCGCATACCCGTGGAAGTGGAATACGCTTCTGAATTTAGATACCGTAATCCCGTGATACATGCAGGCGATGTCATAATTGCGATATCACAAAGTGGAGAAACCGCAGATACATTAGTGGCTTTAGAAAGTGCCAAAGAAAAAGGTGCCTTCATATTCGGTATAGTAAATGCAGTGGGAAGTAGTATTGCCAGGTTAAGTAATGCTGGCGCCTATACACATGCTGGACCTGAAATTGGCGTGGCTAGTACAAAAGCCTTTACAGGTCAATTAACTGTCCTTGCTATGATGGCACTTAAAATGGCAAAGTATAAAGCAAGTATTTCAGAAGAAAGGTATATGCATTTAGTAAATGAATTAGCATCGGTTCCAGAAAAAGTAAAAGAAATTTTAGCCGATACTTCTGTGATAGAAAAAATTGCTTTGAAATTTAAAGACGCCAAAGACTTTTTATATTTAGGTAGAGGGTATAATTTCCCCATTGCATTAGAAGGTGCCTTAAAATTAAAAGAGATTACGTATATCCATGCGGAAGGTTATCCTGCAGCAGAAATGAAACATGGACCCATTGCATTAGTAGATGAAAGCTTACCTGTTGTATTTGTTGCCACCAAGGACATATATTATGATAAAGTAGTATCGAATATTCAAGAAATAAAAGCAAGAAAAGGACAAATTATTGCGGTGGCAAGTGTGGGCGATTTGGTATTACCTACTATGTCAGACAATATTATGTTTGTGCCTGAAATAGACGAAGTCATTGCCCCTTTATTAAGTGTTATACCTATGCAACTTTTAAGTTATTATGTGGGTGTGGCCAAAGGCATTGATGTAGACAAGCCTCGGAATCTTGCTAAAAGTGTAACCGTGGAATAATTGAACTACCTTGCAGCCTATTATGAACACGAATTTTCAGACCCTAGGTCTTATAGAGCCCTTATTAAAGGCCATTCAGGAAGAAGGGTACACCACCCCTACGCCTATTCAAGCAGAATCTATACCCATTGTTTTAGAAGGCAAAGACTTATTGGGTTGCGCCCAAACAGGCACAGGTAAAACTGCTGCTTTTACACTGCCTATTTTGCAATTATTAGTTAAAAGCAAAACGCAGGAGAGGAGAAAAAAAATTAGAAGTTTAATTGTTACACCTACTAGAGAACTAGCCATACAAATTGGAGAAAGCTTTAATGCTTATGGCAGACATACGGGTTTAAATTGTACAGTTATATTTGGTGGTGTTGGTCAAGGCCCACAAGTAACTGCATTGAGAAATGGGGTGGATGTAGTCATTGCTACACCAGGTCGATTACTAGACTTAATGAATCAAGGGCATTTAAATATCAGAGAAGTAGAAATATTTGTGTTGGATGAAGCGGATAGAATGTTGGATATGGGTTTTGTGCATGACGTCAAAAAATTATTAGCGGTACTTCCTAAAAAAAGACAATCATTATTTTTCTCTGCCACCATGCCTCCTGAAATTGTAAGCTTGGCGAATACTATTTTGTTTCATCCTTTAAAAGTAAGCGTAACGCCAGTTTCCTCTACTGTAGATATAATTGTACAATCGGTTTACTTTGTAGATAAAGTAAATAAAAATGCACTACTCATTGAAATTCTAAAAAACACGGCTATTAAAACTGCCTTGGTTTTTACAAGAACTAAACATGGAGCTGACAAAGTGGTGAACCTACTTTTAAAAAATAATATTAAAGCAGAAGCCATTCATGGTAATAAAGCGCAAAATGCAAGGCAAAGAGCACTTACTAATTTTAAAGCACAAACTACGCGGGTATTAGTAGCTACTGATATTGCAGCTAGAGGCATTGATGTAGATGAATTAGCCTATGTCGTGAATTATGAAATTCCAAATATTCCAGAGACCTATGTGCACCGTATTGGAAGAACAGGTCGTGCTGGTGCAGGTGGAACAGCCATTTCATTCTGCGATGCAGAAGAAAGAGACTTTTTAAAAGATATTGAAAAGCTTATTGCTAAAAAGGTACCCGTCATTGAAAACCACCCCTTCCCCATGACCAATTTCAATCCCATTAAGGAAGCCAAACAGCAAGGAAGAGGCAATTCTGGACATGCCAGGTCTAAAGCAACGGCAAATGGGGGTCAAAAAAGACATTTTAGTCGCCCAAAACCAAGTAGGTAATATTATCTTTGATACAATTAAAAAAATAATTTATGCGTATCATTTTTACAAGCCTTCTACTCTCTTTTGGTCTTTTGGTATCTGCTCAAGACACCAGTATTCAAAAAAAAGATTTAATTAGTGCCTCTAAACTATTTGACCTTAGTTTTACTACTAAGGAAATAGATACTCTATATTCCGATGTCGTTGACAATTTAGCCAATTACAAAGCAATGCATAATTTGCCTTTGGCCAATAGCATTCCATTAAGTATGTGGCAAACACCGGTGGTACCTGGTATGCATTTTAATACAGTACAAAAACCTGTACTTTGGAAACTAGATAATACTATACAATTACCTGCTAATAAAAATGATTTAGCATTTTACACCCTTGAACAATTAGCTTCTTTAATTAAAAATAAAAAAATTAGCTCCCTAGCCCTTACTCAATTTTTTATTGATAGAATTAAAAAATGGGGAGATACTTTACAATGTGTAATAAGTATACAAGAAGATATTGCTTATGCACAAGCTAAAAAAGCAGATGCAGAATTAGCGCAAGGAAAATACAGAGGATTATTACATGGCATTCCTTATGGCCTAAAGGATTTATTTGCCGTAAAGGGCACCAAGACAACTTGGGGGGCAGCACCTTATCAAAATCAAACAATTGATGAAGATGCCTTTGTTTATACTAAACTAAAAGAAGCAGGTGCAGTACTAGTGGCTAAATTCACATTAGGTGCCTTAGCCATGGGCGATTATTGGTTTGGTGGAAGAACAAAAAATCCATGGAATTTGAAATATGGATCTTCTGGCTCTTCTGCTGGTTCTACTTCTGCAACAGTTGCGGGCTTAGTACCCTTTGCCATTGGCACAGAAACTTGGGGAAGTATTGTTTCTCCTTCTACTACTTGTGGGGCCACTGGTCTTAGACCCACCTTCGGAAGCGTAAGCCGTTCAGGTGCCATGGCATTAAGTTATAGCCTAGATAAAGTCGGGCCAATTTGCCGTTCTGCTGCAGATGCAGCCATTGTATTTAATTATATTCATGGTACAGATGGTAAGGACGGAAGTGCTGTCAATATGCCATTTAATTTTACTCCGAATAAAGACATTAAAAAATTAAAAATTGCATACGCTAAAAACTATTTTGATAAAATAAAAGATACTTCAAGAAATGAATTTAAGGTACTAGAAGAATTTAGAAAATTAGGTGTGCAATTAATACCTGTTAATTTTCCAGATAGTGGCGTGTATACTTTCAATATTATGGATGTAGTCATTGGTGCAGAATGTGCTGCACAATTTGATGAAATGACAAGAAAGAATATTGATGATGCATTAACAAGACAAACTAAAAGCGATTGGCCAAACTCCTTTAGAACAAATCGATTTATACCTGCCGTAGAATATATTAATGCACAAAGACACCGTTACACACTCATGCAAAAAGTAAATGAAGTCATGCAGCAGTATGATGTTATTATTTGTCCTTCAAGGGGCGATGGCAATCAATCGGCTATTACTAATTTAACAGGCAATCCGGTAGTATGCGTTCCTACTGGCTTTGATAAAAAATTAAATTTACCCACTGGTATAAGTTTCGTAGGCAATTTATATGACGAGGCTACTATATTATCTATTGCAGAAGCTTACCAAAAAGCAACCAACTGGGATGAAACACATCCAGTTCTATTTAAATAAACCGTTATAAAGAATTAAACTGTACTAATGAATAATATTAAGAAAATGCCTGTAAATGAATTGGGCTATGGTTTTATAAAAGAGCTTCCCAAGGGCAAGGACGAATATTATTTACGTAACCAACAAAATAGAAGCGGTATCAAATATCGCCACTTATCTGCATTAGAAATTGAGCAGTTAGTTCGAAATAGAAATTCAAGCGATAACTGGAATGATATTTTAGTTTCAGATGCCTTTAGTCCGGAGCTTATAAAAAATTGTTCCTTCTTTGGTTTAGTAAGAATGGGAAAACTAGAAGCCAACTGTTTACTATTTAGCGATTTAGTTGTGCCTGTGGGTATTTATAATTCTACCATTATTAGTTGCGACCTTGGCAATAATGTTGCCATACATAATGTGAACTATATGTCGCATTATATTATAGGCAATGATGTCATAATTACCAATGTGAATGAAATAGTAACAACGAATCATTCTAAATTTGGTAATGGTATTATTAAAAAAGGAGAAGATGAATCGGTTAGAATATGGATGGAGATTTGTAACGAAAATACAGGCAGAAAAGTAATGCCTTTTAATGGTATGACTGCTGGAGATGCTTATTTATGGACGCGCAACAGACATGATGCCGTTTTACAGAAAAAGTTTAAAGAATTAACTGAAAAACGTTTTGATAATAAATTAGGCTACTACGGTAAAGTAGGTGACCGTTCGGTGATAAAAAATTGTAAGATTATCAAGGATGTATGGATTGGGTCGGATGCCTATTTAAAAGGTGCCAATAAAATTAAAAATGTAACTATTAATTCTTCTGCTGAAGCAAGAACACAAATTGGGGAAGGTTGCGAACTTGTGAATGGTATTATTGGCTTTGGTTGTAGAATATTTTATGGTATTAAAGCAGTTCGTTTTATTTTATCAGACCACTCTCAATTAAAATATGGTGCACGATTGATTAACTCTTTTTTAGGGCCGAATGCCACTATTTCTTGTTGCGAGGTATTGAACTCATTAATTTTCCCAGCGCACGAACAACACCATAATAATTCTTTTTTATGTGCAGCCCTCGTTATGGGACAAAGCAATATAGCAGCTGGCGCTACCCTGGGCTCTAATCATAATAGTCGTGGAGCCGATGGAGAAGTGATTAT
The DNA here is from genome assembly GCA_007280515.1 of Sediminibacterium sp. Classification (GTDB taxonomy): domain Bacteria; phylum Bacteroidota; class Bacteroidia; order Chitinophagales; family Chitinophagaceae; genus Sediminibacterium. The sequence continues at coordinate 90,078 of QYPL01000014.1, read as the reverse complement.
GGGCAGAGGCTTTTGGCCAGGCTTATGCGTGAGCGTAAAACATAATTCAGTTTTTGCAAGTTTTTCATTGTTGAACAAAGGCGATTATAACTATGAATTAAATATTCCTATTCCTTTTTCACTTATTAGCAATGATCCGCTAAAAGATGAATTAATTATTATGCCGGGTTATTGGTTTTTATATAATTTTTATGCCTTGGCTAGAAATGCTTGGAAATATATTGATAGAGATAAGCGAATTGAAAAAACGCCTCTATTTGAATATAATTATTTAGCACCAGATTCCGTTAATGAACTCTTGAATGCTAGAAAAATAATAGCAGCTGCAGTGGCCAAGGCTTATTTACAAAGCACTAAAAAAACAGCTGACCTACCTACTGAAAAACTAATAGTAGTAGGCCATAACTTACTTACTACTAAAACTAAAAAAGAAATAGACGTATTATCTGTTTTTGCAGACGATATTGAAAATAGTAAAAGAAAAACAAGGTTCATAAAAACTTACGAGGCCTACTCTATTTTTGAAAAAATGATATTTATGTATGGTATGGAGGCATTAGTAGATATTATGAATAGCAAAAATAATGGGAAGAAAGGTGGGCAAAGTATTTTAATGCATTTAAAAACATTAAAACCTAATACCACTGAATGGACATGGGTAAATGTAGGAGGTCAATTAATACCGCAAAAAACAGTCAATAGCTTGCTCACTAAAATTAAGACAGGTAGCATTGACAGCTGGGATAAAGTACATCAGTTTTACGAAGCCGCTTCTTCTAGCTATACCTCTAAAAAAAGAAATCACGCATTACTTGCACTTGAACTCATTACCCAAAAAAAACTATCAACACTTACTAATAAACAATTGAATAGTTGGTTAGATAGCTACCTTGAAATTAAGACTGATGTCACTTCACGCATTGAAAAAACAAGGGCCAAGGATTATACTAACCCTTTTAGAAAAATAGTTTACGAAAACGAAGCTGAAATGATAGCAGTAGTGGGCGATTTAAAAGACAATGGCTTTATTAAAGAACAAAACCTAGCATTAAAAACCATTAGTTCAAATATTGCAGCGATAAAAGAAAGCCTGAGGTCTAAATAATTAAAAGTAAATAACTAAAACTAAAAAACTATTACTAATTGTATATTATTAATAGTTAAGAATACTAAAGCCAACACCTAACTGCCATTGACGCGTTTTCCAAGTAGATTGGTCGCCTAAATTATTACTGAGTTCACTAGCAGAACGAATATTATTCATAGCAATGACGTACCTGCCATATAAAAAAAAGCCACCCAAATCTAACTTAGCACCACCCACAATAGCAAACTCACCGCTATTGAAAGCCAGTCTGGCTGTTTCTTTTCCATCTTTTTGTTGATCTAATAAAATACTATATTGAGGACCTGCTTGAACAATAAAACTTTTAAAAACTTTGTATTGAGCCAACACTGGAATGGCTAGATAATTTAAATGATAGGTTTCAGGTTTTAATGCACTATTACCCATTAATTCTAAAACACTAGGATTAGATTCCAATTTAGTTTGTGTTAAAATTACTTCAGGGGCGATACTAAAAGATGGACCTACTCCAATTTGTGCGCTTGCGCCCAAATGAAAAGAAGCTGCATTATGGTCTACATTTACATTGTTTACACTCGAAAAATTTTGTCCTAACTTAATACCTAAAGCAAATTTATTTTGCGCTTGAGCATTCAACACTACCATACTTATTAAAAACAATAATATTTTTTTCATAAAATTCATTTTGAATTTGATTTTTAATTGATAAATTATTAAGCTAATTCAATTAAAGTTATTTCTGGCAGAATGCCCACCCTGCCTGGATAACCAAGGAATCCAAAACCTCTGTTAACATATAATTGCTGGTCTTTATTATCATAAATACCTGCCCATTGTTTATATACCCATTGTACAGGACTCCATTTAAAATAAGGGTTCTCTAGTCCAAACTGCATACCATGGGTGTGCCCCGACAAAGTTAATTGAATATGGGAATACTTAGGAATTACTTCTGCCTCCCAATGACTAGGGTCATGACTTAATAATATGGCCACTTCTTCCTTGCTTACACCTTGCATGGCTAAATCCATTTTGCCATATTTTGGAAAACGCGCTTTTGCACCCCAATTCTCAATACCCACTATTTTAATTTTTTCACCATTTTTTTCAATACTTATATTTTCATTCATTAGTAAGCGCCATCCTAAATCATGATGCACTTGCTTCAAGGCTTCTAAATTTTGCTTCTTCTCTTCTACCGTATCCCATTTTACATAATCACCATAATCGTGGTTGCCTAAAGTACTATACACACCCTGCGGGGCATTAATTTTACCAAATACATCCATCCAATCCTGCATCTCACTGGCACGGTCATTGACCAAGTCACCTGTAAATAAAACCAAATCGGCATTTTGTTTTTCAATTAATTCAGTACCTTTTAAAACTGCTGCTTTATCCTTTAAACTGCCACTATGAATATCGCTAATATGAATAATTTTAAATCCTTTAAAGGCAAGAGGTAACCCTTTTAAAATAATTTTCTTTTTAATGAGTTTATAATTATACTTATTACCAAAACCATACAAAAGCGATAAGAATAATGTGGAAGATAAACCCACTCCCATCCAACTTAAAAAAGTAGATCTTGGAATACCTTTTTCAGTATTCAAAAATTTAGCACCTGCTATGGATGCCGCCTGACCCATCGTCCAAAAAGCCCCTCTTCTTAAATCATCAACTAAGAAAAACAAAACCATAAAAATTTGGGTAAGTACCCATCCTATGCCAACAGAGAAAATGTATTGCTTAAAATAGGGGTTAGAAATATAAGGGAAGAGTAAAAAGGAACTTAGGCTCAAAATACATAAAGCCCAGTAAATTAGACCCACTGAGGTCTTAGTGCCGTTTGATGCCCCTTGCAGTAAGGTCTTTAATACATGGTAGATATAAAAGTCAATGAAAATTAATACAGTGATGAGAATGACTATAAATAAGGGGTTGCGCATAATATAATTTAAAGCACAAAATTAAGGCCAAATTGTTACCATTTATGCCTTATTTTTGGCAGAAATTAAGGATATTCAGTTTATGGCTAGAATAATAGGAATAGCGAATCAAAAAGGGGGTGTGGGTAAAACCACTTCTGCCATAAATATTGCGGCAAGTTTGGCCGTATTGGAATACAGAACCCTATTAATTGATGCCGATCCTCAAGCCAATAGTACTACAGGTGTTGGATTTGATTTGCACAATATCACTACCAGCTTATACGATGGTATGATTAATCAAACGCCCCTAGCCGATATTATTTTAAAATCAGAAATTCCACACTTAGACGTCATCCCCTCTCATATTGATTTAGTGGGTGCTGAAATTGAATTAGTGAACCTGCCTAATAGAGAGAATGTTTTAAAAGAATTAATTGCCCCTATTTCAGACCAATACGATTTTATTATTATTGACTGTTTACCTTCTTTGGGTTTAATTACTGTGAATGCATTAGTGGCCGCCGATAGTGTCATTGTGCCTGTACAATGCGAGTTTTTTGCATTAGAAGGTTTAGGTAAATTATTAAATACTATTAAAATTGTACAAAGCAGATTAAACCCTGAATTACAAATTGAAGGTATCTTAATGACGATGTACGATGGAAGACTTCGTTTAAGCAATCAAGTAGTAAGTGAAGTAAGAAAACATTTTGATGAAATGGTATTCTCTACCATTATTCATAGAAACACACGTTTAAGTGAAGCGCCTAGCGTGGGCAAGCCTGTTATTTTATATGATGCAGATAGTAAGGGCACCGTAAACTACTTAAACCTAGCTAAAGAAATTTTACAAAAAAATGGCATGACGAATATGAGTAATGCCGAGCGTATAATAGATTAATTATGAGCAAGAGCACACCTAATAAAGAACTCATTGGAAAAGGACTTCGCTCTCTATTGCAAAACATAGACGCGGATTACAAAAATCCAGCAGGTAGAGTACAACCAGCGGTGATAGAAAAAGCAGTTGCCAGTAATCGTGTACCCTTATCTGACATCGTTGTCAATCCAAAGAATCCTAGAAAAGATTTTGATGAAAAAGCATTGAAGGAACTAGCTAATTCTATTCAAATACATGATTTAATACAACCTATTACTGTTGCGCAATTAGCTAATGGCAAATATCAATTAATAGCGGGTGAGCGTCGTTTTCGTGCAGCTAAAATAGCAGGCTTAAGCGATTTACCAGCCTATGTAAGAACAGGCAATGATAAAGAATTATTAGAATTAGCCTTACTAGAGAACTTACAAAGAGTTGATCTTAATGAAATAGAAATTGCGTTAAGCTATCAGCGCATGATGGAAGAATTAAGTTACACGCAGGAAAAAGTAGCAGAAAGAATGGGCGTAGATAGGTCTACTATTTCTAACTATATAAGATTATTAGAACTTCCGCCTAGCTTACAAGCAGCGCTTCGCAGCGGCAGCTTAAGTGTAAGTTTAGCCAAACTATTATTAGGTAAAGAAATTGAGAAGCAATTATTCTTATTCAAAGAAATTACAGAGAAAGGTTTAACCGTCAAGCAAACAGAAGAGTTAATTCGTAAAATGAATTTAGCAGGTAAGGCCTTTACGCCTTCTGTGGCAACTGCAAAAAACCAATTGTCTCCAGTATATAAAAAATTAGAAGATAAATTAACCAGTCATTTATCAACCAAGGTTATTTTACAACACCAAAAAAATGGTAGCGGAAAAATTACGATTGAATACTCTGATCTTAACGGTTTAAATAAAATACTAGAAGCAATGCAATTAAGCATTAGCTAGTAACATTTTTTAAAAGGAATTTATTTAGGATGCGGCTACTCACCATTTTACTACTGCTGCTTTTTTTGCAGCCAACTGCTAATAGCCAAGATAGCGCCTATCTCCAAAAAGCAGATACCCTTCAACATCATATTCCACGCAGGGCTACTAGAAGGTCGGCTATTGTTCCAGGTTGGGGCCAGCTATACAATAAACAGTATTGGAAAATACCTTTAGTGTATGGTGTATTGGCTCTGCCCGCTTCTACTTTTGTATACAATAATGATATGTATCAAAAAACAAAGTTTGCCTATGAAGCAAGGTTTAAAGCAGAGAAAGGAGACAATAGTGATTTATCTAAGATTGATTCAAAATTGCAAAACTTAAGTATTGGTTCATTACAGAGTTACCGTAATATATTTAGAAGAGATAGAGACTATTCTATCATGTGGTTTATACTTGCCTGGGGTGTGAATGTGGCAGATGCGACAGTATCGGGTCATTTAAAAGAGTTTGATGTAAACAATAATTTATCATTCAGAATGGTACCTTATGTACAACCTCAACAGCAACAAACGGGTTTATCACTTCAATTTCATTTTAAAAATACCCATTCAAAATAATTTAAACAAAGGGATATGAAAATTGCATTAATAGGCTACGGTAAAATGGGAAAAGCGATTGAAGAAATTGCAATTAGCAAAGGACATGAAATTGTTCTGAAAATTGATGTATCTAATACAGCAGATTTTACGAAAGAAAATATACAAGAGGCGCATGTTGCTATTGAATTCACTGGCCCTCATACTGCTTTTGAAAATATTACTAAATGTATTGATTGGGGTGTACCTGTCATAAGTGGTTCAACCGGATGGTTAGATAATTTTGAAAAAGCCAAAATACTTTGTGTAGAAAAAAAAGGCTGTTTAATTTATGCAAGTAATTATAGCATTGGGGTAAATTTATTTTTTGAAATTAATAAGCAGGTGGCTGCACTAATGGATCCCTATGAAAATTATGATGTATCTATGATTGAAACACATCATACCGAAAAAAAGGATGCACCTAGTGGAACCGCCATTAGTTTAGCCGAACAAATACTAGCCAAAATAAGAAGAAAAAATAAATGGGTGAATGAAGCCTCTGCAGCGGCCTCTGATTTAGTAATTAAATCGGAAAGAATTGATCCAGCCCCCGGAACACATTCAGTTACTTATCAGTCTCCCATTGACAGCATTGAAATTACCCATACAGCTCATACACGCAAAGGCTTTGCCAGCGGGGCTTTATTAGCAGCAGAATTTGCCAATAAAAAAATAGGTATCTTCACTATGAAAGACGTTCTAGGTCTTTGATCAAAAGCTTATGCTATCTAAAAAAACTCAATACGCATTACAAGCACTCTGCTATATGGTGGAGAAGCAAAGCGATGACCCTATTTTAATAGCTGAAATTGCAAGTCAAAAAAATATACCTATTAAATTTCTGGAGAATATTTTACTAGCATTGAGAAAAGCAGGCTTTTTAGAAAGTAAAAAAGGAAAACATGGAGGCTACTTCTTTGCACAAGCGCCTGAAAAAATAAAATTATCGGCCATTTTTAGAAGTATCGAAGGCCCCATTGCCCTTCTTCCTTGCGTAAGTTTAAATTTTTATGAAAAATGTGCCGATTGTAATGAAAAAAAATGCGGTATTAATAAAGTAATGGTTGCGGTGCGGGATAATACCTTAGCCATACTAGATAATAAAACAGTAGCAGACCTAAGTGCTATAAAATAAATTTATGAAAAAAAAATTTATACTCTTTTTCATAATCATAGCTATCAACGCTTCTTCTCAAAGTTTAATAGGGGGTGATAATATTTTAAAAACTAATTTATCGGCTGACGCTATTAATAACTATAATATCACTTTCGAGAAAAGTATTAACCACTTTATTTCTTTGTCGGTGAACTATAAAAACATGCCACTTTCAAAACTGCCTTTAAAATCTATTGCAAAAAAATTTATTGATAACCCTGCTATCGATTTCGATAATTTTAAAATTGGCAATACGACCATTACTTTCGAAGGTCGTTTTTATTTAGGCTTGTCTAAAATGTCTGGTTTTTATATAGGACCTTATATTCGTTATGGCAACTACGACTTATCAGTTCCTGCCTCTTATACCTACACGCCTGATAAAATTTTTCCGGCTGAAATTATAAAACCTATTACAGCAGTCGCCACCTTAGAGGGCACAGTGAGAACCCAAAGCTATGGCGCTCATGTAGGTATGCAATTTCAATTATTAACTAAATTAGTTTTAGATATTTCCTTTATAGGAGGGCATTATGGAACAGCTACTGGGAAACTTGAATTTAGTCCCCCAGGTGGATTCCCTAAACCAGCTCAAGTAGCTTTAAAACAGGTATTAGACAATACTAATGCAAACCCTTTTACATTGAGGTCTACAGTAGATGCCACCAAGGCCACTGTGGATACTGAAGGCCCATGGTGGGGCTTAAGGGGACTAGGTATTGGCCTTGGATTAAGATTTTAAATACGCTAGCTTTGCTAGCTCAAAACAGTATCAAATGAACGCTCCATTTTTAAAAGATTTATTTAAAGGCCAAAGCTACGATGCAGACCAATTTTTTTTAATTGCTGGGCCATGCGTAGTAGAGAATGAAGAATTGGTAATGGAAATTGGAGAGAAGGTTTCTACCCTATGTAAGAACTTAGGTATTGCTTATGTATTTAAAGCAAGCTATAGAAAAGCAAATAGAACAAGCGCGAATTCTTTTACAGGCATTGGAGATGATACAGGGATGGAGCTCATTAAAAAAGTAGGCGCTAGTTTCAAAGTACCTACTACTTCCGATATCCATGCGCACGATGAAGCAGCTATTGCCGCAAAGTATATTGACATCTTACAAATTCCTGCATTTTTATGTCGTCAAACCGACTTACTTATTGCAGCGGCTGAAACAGGAAAAATTGTGAATGTAAAAAAAGGACAATTTTTAAGTGGGGCTTCCATGAAATTTGCAGTAGATAAAATAAGATTAGCAGGCAACGATAAAGTAATGCTTACTGAACGTGGTAACACATTTGGCTATCAGGACTTAGTAGTAGATTATAGAAATATTCCTGCGATGGCAGAAAATGGAGTACCCGTTATAATGGATTGTACACATTCATTACAACAACCTAATCAAACTAGTGGAGTTACAGGCGGTAATCCTCAATTAATAGAAACCATTGCAAAGGCAGCTATTGCCACAGGAACGCATGGATTATTTATTGAAACGCATCCGAATCCTGCTGAAGCAAAAAGCGATGGTGCTAACATGTTGCCCTTAGATAAATTAGCTCCTTTATTAGAAAAATTAGTGAGACTCAGAAGAGCAGTTATTTAGTTTTTACAACTAATAATACTAAAAATATTTCATGGGATTTCTTTTTCCTAGTAGAATATACCTGCGGATACTTCTCCAAAAAGCGAGTACCATATATACAATAACTGGAGAGCCGAAAGTGAGAAAGGAAATATAGATAAACCACATTCTTATTTTGCTAGTAGCAATGCCTAACCTCTCTCCGATGGCGGTACAAACCCCAAAAGCGTGTAATTCAAAAAAATCCTTCATTTTTTGCATAGAAAAGGCGTTTTAATCTACTGCAATCTATCAAAAAAAGTGGATATAAACTGTATTTTTTGCTTCAACCGGGATCAATTTTGGCTTACCTTTGGGCCAATTTTAACAACAAAACTAAGTATCATGGCTTTTGATATCGAAATGATCAAAAAATTGTATGCTGCAATGCCTGACAAAGTAGAAGCAGCTCGTAAATTATTAGATCGTCCTTTAAGCTTATCTGAGAAAATCTTATTCTCTCATTTACATAGCGATCAAAAACTAGAAAACTTTGAAAGAGGTGGTTCATATGTCGATTTTGCACCAGACCGTGTTGCTATGCAAGACGCTACTGCACAAATGGCATTATTACAATTTATGCAAGCAGGTCGTCCTAAAGTAGCCGTGCCAAGTACAGTACACTGCGACCATTTAATTTCTGCGAAAGTAGAAGCCAAACAAGATTTACAAGTAGCCACTACAGATAGTAAAGAGGTTTATGATTTCTTAGCCTCTGTATCTAATAAATATGGTTTAGGATTTTGGAAACCAGGTGCAGGTATTATTCACCAAGTAGTTTTAGAAAACTATGCCTTCCCAGGTGGTTTAATGATAGGTACCGATTCTCATACAGTCAATGCAGGTGGACTAGGTATGATTGCCATTGGTGTAGGTGGTGCCGATGCTTGTGATGTAATGGCAGGACTTCCTTGGGAATTAAAATGGCCTAAACTAATAGGTATTAAATTAACAGGAAAATTAAATGGTTGGACAGCACCTAAAGATGTGATTTTAAAAGTAGCGGGTATCTTAACAGTAAAAGGTGGAACAGGTGCCATTGTAGAATATTTTGGAGAAGGGGCAACAAGTATGAGTTGTACAGGTAAAGGAACCATTTGTAATATGGGTGCTGAAATTGGTGCTACTACTTCTACATTTGGTTATGATGCAAGTATGAGCCGTTATTTACAATCTACAGGCCGCGCCGATGTAGCAAGTTTAGCCGATACAATAGCTGCACATTTAACTGCAGACCCTGAAGTATACGCCAGCCCTGAAAAATACTTTGATCAAGTGATTGAAATAGATTTGAATACTTTAGAACCACACTTAAACGGACCATTCACTCCAGACTTAGCAACACCTATTTCTAAAATGAAAGAAGCAGCTGCTGCCAACGGATGGCCTACCAAAATTGAAGTAGGTTTAATTGGAAGTTGTACGAACTCTTCTTATGAAGATATTAGTCGTGCGGTTAGTTTAGCTAAACAAGTTTCAGCAAAAGGTTTAACCATGAAATCTGAATATTTAATTACGCCAGGTTCGGAGCAAGTAAGATACACCATTGAAAGAGATGGTTTCTTAGACGTGTTTAGCCAAATTGGTGCAAAAGTATTTGCAAATGCTTGTGGACCTTGTATTGGAATGTGGGAGCGTGTGGGTGCTGAGAAAAAAGAAAAAAATACCATTGTGCATTCTTTCAATAGAAACTTTGCAAAGCGTGCCGATGGCAACCCCAATACATTTGCATTCGTAGGTTCACCTGAATTAATTACAGCTCTTGCCATTGCAGGTGATTTAAATTTCAATCCATTAACAGATACACTTACAAATGATAAAGGCGAGCAAGTAAAATTAGACGCACCAACTGGTGATGAATTACCATTAAGAGGTTTTGCTGTTGAAGATGCAGGCTACCAAGCACCCGCAGAAGATGGTTCTAGAGTGACTATTGCAGTAGATCCTAGTTCAAAGCGTTTGCAATTGTTAGACCCATTTGCAGCATGGGAAGGCACCGATTTAAAATCTTTGAAATTATTAATTAAGGCAAAAGGAAAATGTACCACCGACCATATCTCTATGGCAGGACCTTGGTTAAAATTCCGTGGGCACTTAGATAATATTTCTAATAACTTACTAATAGGTGCATTGAATTTCTTCAATGAAAAAACGGACAATGTAAAAAGTCAAGTGAATGGCAATTACGATACTGTACCTAATACCCAAAGAGCATACAAAGCAGCAGGTGTGGGCACTATTGTAGTGGGTGATGAAAATTACGGTGAAGGTTCTTCTCGTGAGCACGCAGCCATGGAGCCAAGACATTTAGGTGTTCGTGTAGTATTGACTAAATCATTTGCGCGTATTCACGAAACCAACTTGAAAAAACAAGGTATGTTGGCATTAACATTCGCCAACAAAGCCGATTACGATAAAATTTTAGAAGACGATACCATTGATGTAAACGGATTAACGCAGTTTACAGCAGGTAAACCACTTAGCTTGGTATTAACACATAAAGACGGCAGTACAGATACTATTGAAGCCAACCATACATATAACCAACAACAAATTGAGTGGTTTAAAGCAGGTGGAGCACTTAATATCATAAGAAAACAAGTTGCGGAATGATAAACACAGCGCTTGTTTCCTTTGGTATGAGTGGAAAGCTATTCCATGCACCTTTTATTGATACCAACCCTCATTTTAATTTAGTGGGCTGCTGGGAAAGGTCTCAGAAAAATATTCAAGCTATTTATCCAGGGACGAAATCCTTTGGTAGTTATGAAGAAATTTTAAACGACCCCTCTATTCATTTAGTGGTAGTAAATACCCCCAACGATACCCATTACGCGTATACCAAACAAGCCTTATTAGCAGGCAAACATGTGGTGACTGAAAAAGCATTTACTATTACTGTAAAAGAAGCAGCCGAACTAGACGCTTTAGCGCAAAAATTAAATTTAAAATTAGCGGTATACCATAATAGAAGATACGACGCCGACTTTTTAACCCTACAAAAATTAATTGCAGAAGATAAAATTGGAACATTTTTAGACATTCAAATTTCTTTTGAAAGATATAGAACCACCTTAAGTCCTAAAGTTCATAAGGAAACCAATACACCAGGATCAGGGGTATTATACGATTTAGGCCCGCACTTAATTGACCAAGCCTTACTATTAAGCGGTATGCCTATTTCAGTTTTTGCAGATATAAGAACCACTAGAAAAGTAGGTAAGGTAGATGATTATTTTACACTACTACTTTACTACCCTAACCACAGAATATTATTAACCAGTGGTATGGTATATATGCAACAATTACCTGCTTATAAAATTTATGGTACCAAGGGTTGCTTTATTAAACAAAGAGCCGATATACAAGAAGACGATTTACTCGCAGGTAAAAAACCCAATACCCCCAATTGGGGGGTAGAAGCTAAAGAAAAATGGGGCGTATTAAGTACAGATATTGAAGGTAAAATAAGTACAGAAATAATTCCTAGTCTTGCAGGTAATTACGGAACCTTTTATGAGAAAATGGCTGCGGCTATTAACCATAATGAAGTGGTACCTACAACAGCCAAACATGGTACAGACATTATATGCATCTTAGAGGCAGCAAGAGCAAGCTTTGCAGCAGGAAAAATAATAGCATTATAATTCAACTGACATTAGCTCTTTACCAAGATTATGAAAAGCTAATTTGATTTTATTTATTTGCTCTACCCTAGGCTTACGATGCAGATTGGCATAATGATTTAATTGCTTTTGATTTATTCCAGAATACTTTTCTAAAGCCGAACCGGTAATTACATTCTTGTAGTATTTTAGTAAACTTTGAGTGTCAAATTTATAAACCAACTCGTACTTTCCTCTAAAAGAAACAGGAGGCATTGCGCCATCTTCTTTAATGCCTTCCAAATGAAATTGAATGGCTTCTTGAATTTTAGCTTTTATATCATCGGGTGTCCTACCAGTAGAAATACAACCAGGCAGTAATGGCACATGTGCTGAAAAATTTTTAACAGCAAAGAAAATTTCAACGATATTTTTTTTCATAATAGCAATATTATAGTTTACAATAAACCTGCTTGTTTTAAAATTGACTTCACAATCACATGTTCTAATACTTCACTTTTACCATGATCAGGAATTGTGACTCTCCCTTTCTTTATTGGATGCTTATATTGCTTATGGCTTCCTTTTTGAGCATATAAGACCCAACCATCAAGTTCAATTATCTTAATCATCTCCTTAACCTTTTTTATCATTTAGCTTGATTTTACAAAGATATATAATTATATACCATTAATAAATAAAATATTCAAGCTAAATTGAAGAAAGTAAAAGGGAATAAACCGCAAAACAGATAAAACTTATACGTTCGGAGATTTTCTAAGATGTAGATAAATAAAATAAACTCATAAAAAAAGTCCCGATAAATCGGGACTTCCTAAAATATTGTGATTATACTTACATTTTCTTAGCGTCTTCCAAGAACTTGGCTAAGCCTATATCGGTTAAAGGATGTTTTAATAATCCTAAAATGGAGTCTAAAGGACAAGTGCAAACATCGGCACCTGCTTCTGCTGCTTTTACAATATGTAAAGCATTACGTATAGAGGCTGCTAATATTTGAGATTTGAAACCCTGTACATCGTAAATATGTCTAATTTGACTAATTAATTCCATTCCATCCCAAGAGCTATCGTCAATTCTACCAATAAATGGAGAAACATAAGTAGCACCTGCCTTCGCTGCAAGAATGGCTTGACCCGCAGAGAAAATTAAAGTACAATTGGTACGAATACCATTATCGGTAAACCACTTAATAGCTTTAATACCATCTTTAATCATGGGTACTTTTACTACAATATTCTTATGAATAGCTGCTAATTTTTTACCTTCTTCTACCATCGTAGCAAAATCGGTAGACAATACTTCTGCACTAATATCTCCATTTACTAATTCGCAAATAGCTTTATAATGTGCTGCAATGGCTGCCTCACCTTTAACACCCACTTGCGCCATTAAACTAGGATTGGTAGTTACACCATCTAAAATACCTAAATCATTGGCTTCTTTAATTTGAGCTAAATTACCTGTGTCAATGTAAAACTTCATACAAATTGTTTTTAATAATTGTCTATAATAATAAAAAATGGCAGGCTACTTACATCACACCGCTCAACCATCTATCCTTGCTGCATTCCTGCCCTGGGGAGTTTGAACAGGAGCTGGTTGTGTAAGACCTGCCGCTGCAAATATAGCAAAAAAACTACTACCAATTTTGCTTAGAATTGACAGCGCTAAAACCAATGATATGGTCGTGTCTAGCGCCTGGAGGCCGGTAATAAACTAGAATTGAATAATTATTTTCCGTCTCCCAGTGATTGCCCTCTGTTTCAGTAAAATCGTTTATAGGATTTACTCCCTGCATATCTCTTAGTATATAATTATAACTATAATATCCTTGCTTTAATAACAAGGTTTTTTTATAATAACCCAAGGTTGGGTCGAAGATCATTTCCGCGTCTTTGTTTATTATGTTATTAGTTAGCGCCCCCGATAAATATAATTTTTGACCCCTAAATGGAATTTTATCATTGGGCAAATAAGTAAAATTTACTGCAGCATAATCGTTTTGATTTTCACTTTGCAATGATTCAGTATTGCTAATCATAAAACCTCCATTCAAGTCGTTGAAAGTATAATAGGCAGTACTAGCTCTAGATAAATCGGGTTTAACGCTTACAATAGTTGTTTTTTCTTTTGAATTTATATCGGCAATTCTATCTGATCTTAATCTTAGATTTTGCAAATCCAACCATCTCGCTTCCTTCCCTGCTGCAAAAATGAATTGATCCTCGCTATTATATTCCAATAAGTTTCCTCTAATAAAAGTAGGTGCGGCTATTGAAACTGCATCATTGTATCTATAGTTTTGAAAAACCACTGTGTTGAGTTGATCGGTTTGAAAGAAAGGAATTTTTTTCACATCTAAGACAAACTGAATTTTCTGATGTGTCTTAGAAATTTTAGCATCAAAAGGTTCTTGCACAGTGGCAGCTACTGCCACCTGATTTTCTGTTACAAAAAAACGTCTTGTAAAAACAAGCTCATTGGCATTGCCATTTTTAAAAACCTTTAGGATATAATTTCCAGACTGCGTTGGCCTCACTTGTGCATTGGGAAAATTAAACTGGTAATGATAATAAGCCTGTGTTGCAATCGATGATACTGAAAACTTACTTATTTTATTTTCATTAAAGCCTTGTAAATAATCAAAGGCAGACATTTCAACAGCTGTCCAATCGGCATTTCTTAATTCTACAGAAAAATAATAGTCTTGGTATTCAGTTTTAAAATCGTCAAAGCTTATGTCTAAAGATGAAGGCTCATCAAGAGAAATTACTGGAATGGCTAAGGGCTTGTTAATTGGATGAATTAAAACTGTGTGTATATTAGTTTGGTATATACTATCTGGATTAGATTGGCCATAGCCCTTGCCTATATGAAGCCCTATAAGTAATGCCAACCATAAGTATCTTTTAAACATGACCCCCTGTATTTAGTCCCTACGAAACTACCCTTTTAATCCTAATTTATAAATAGAAAAAACTAGATTTGTTAAAAATTACGCATTGTCTACCGCCTTCGAAATAGCTAAAAGAATTAGTTTTCAAAAACAGAAAAATTATACACGCTTTATAGTAAGGCTATCTATTGCCGCAACTGCCATTAGTGTGGCAGCTATCTTACTTACTTTTTCTATTGTGAACGGTTTTCAGGCCACCATTGCAAATAAAGTATATCAATTCTGGGGACATATTAGAGTAGCTTCTGTAAGTGGAGAGCCCATCAACCAAAATAGTAAAACCATTACTGCCTTTCAACAAAATCCTGCAGTAAAAACCATCACTCCATTTATTCAACAATCTACCGTACTTTCTTTTGCACAAGACATTGAAGGTGTAGTAGCAAGAGGACTTCCTACTCAAACTGAAATTCCTTTTTTAAGAAAAGGAACTGGCTGGACTTCCAACACAGCAAAAGATAGCATACTCAATGAACTCATTATTTCAGATAATATTGCTACTAAATTAAATATTCAATTGGGTGCCACAGTGAGACTGTATTTTTTAAATACAGGAGCCGTTCAGCAAAGAAAATTAAAAGTAGTGGGCATTTATCATTCAGGTATTGAAGAATATGATAACCAATTTGTTTTAGTTGATATAAAACTACTGCAACAATTAAATAATAATAAATTAGTAGAAGGTTATTCTATTGTATTAAAGGAAGATGCTTCCATTGATGCAACCACAGATGCCCTACAAAAAATACTTCCTGAAAATTGGGTGGCTACTTCCATCAAAAATTATTACCCTCAAATTTTTGATTGGATAGGTGTACAAACCATTAATAGAAATGTGACCATTACTATTATGCTTATCATTGCTGTTATCAATTTACTTACTTGTTTATTTATTTTAATGTTAGAAAGAATTACCATGATAGGTACACTCACTGCCTTGGGGGCTTCTCAACATTTAATTAGAAAAATATTTTTATACCAAGCAAGTTTTATTTGCTGGACCGGCATACTACTAGGAGCCCTCATTGGACTAGGCTTATCCTTCTTACAACAAAAAACAGGTTGGATACAAATGGACGAGTCGGCCTACTTTATCAAAGAATTACCTATAAAATTAGATGCTGTTCAAATTATAAGTGTGCTTATTGGCACAGCCATTATAAGTTATATCTCTTTCTTACTTCCTACTTTATGGATTAAGAAAATTTCTCCGGCCAAAGCCATACAATTCGACTAAGACTTAAAATGGGATAAAATAATTCCCGCTGCTACTGCCGCATTCAATGATTCTGCCCCACCTATTCTTGGAATAGAAATAGGATGCGAAATAAAGGACATTAAGTTTTCTCTAATACCTTTTGATTCATTACCTATTAAAATAAAATTTGCAGGATCCCATTTTGTTTCATGCATTGACTTCCCATTTAATAAAGCTCCATATACAGGTAATTTACTTTTAGACTTTGCATTGGCTTGAAGAAGCGTTTCAAGATCCATTGAACTTAGATTTACTCTAAAACAACTTCCCATGGTGCTTTGTATTACTTTAGGATTATACCAACCAGCCGTATCGTCAGATACTACAATTTGTTTAATTCCAAACCAATCGGCTGTGCGCAAAATAGTACCTAAATTACCCGGATCCTGTATGCCGTCTAATAACAAGGTGGATGTATTTTTAAAATCTGTTACTGCCGTTTCTTTCTTTTTTTCTACAATAGCCATCACCTTATTGGGCGTTTGTAGTAGGCTTAATCTGCCTAACATTACTTCATCTACTTCCACTACTTCGCAAGGCAAATGGCCCTGTGCTTGAATCCAGTCAGGAAGGGCCATAATTTTACGAACCACCCAATGGGAAGCCAATAATTCCTCCAACAACTTAGGACCTTCCACTATAAATACAGATTCTTCCGCCCAATGTTTTTTATGGGCAAAAGATTGAATATATTTGAGCTCACTATTATTAATCATTTACATGCAATTAAGGAAGCTTAAAAATATTAGTTTCTTCTCAAGATTTTACCTTCTTGGTCTTTTATTTTTATTAAATGCATGCGCAGACTTGAAAAAAGCAGTCATTCATGACTATCCAAAGCAAATGAGCTTTGTTTATGACAACAAAGTAGTTGTTAAAGATGCCGACAACAATATAGAAGCCCTAAGGCTTGCCAATGAACTCTCTAATTACTGGGACGATAGCGTAAAAGCCAAACATGTACGCCAATTTGGAGTTTTTAATACCCTCCTACAACCACTCCGCTACCAAGAAGATAAATTGGAACCTTCTAGCCAGTTTATGAAAAACTATTTAGCTACTAAAGGTTATAACCATCCTATAGTAACTCCCATTGTAAAAGTGGATACCGTTAAAGACGAGTGGAGGGCGCATCTAACCATGCAAATTCAATTGAATAAAAAAACGCTTATTGATTCTGTAATCTACGAATTAAATGATAGCCTATTACAATCCATTACAAACAAGAATGCTGCTTTTGCCTACGTTAAAAAAGGGATGGCCTATTCCAATGAATCTATCAATAATGAATTAGACCGACTTGTTGAATTATTTAGAGCCAATGGATATTATTATTTTACCAAAGAAAAAATATTTGCAGAAGTAGATACACTGAATCAGCAATTAATGGAGTTAAGCCTAGACCCACTAGATCAAATAGATCAAGTACTAGTTGCCCAAAAAACAGAAAAGGAACATCCACTTTGGAAGCTTAGCTTTCAGTTGCGCAATAACAGTAGTAACATTAGCAATAATAGTAATAGTAGTAATAGTAGTAATAATAATAATAAGAGTAATAAAGAGTTTAAACAATACCCTAGCGGTCAGCAAATTTTTTATACCGATTTAAAATTATCCGATAATCCCGATACGCTATTAGCCAAAGGCCTACCTCAAAAAGAAGCTTATAAAAATATTATACAAACTTATACTCAGTATAAATTTAAATCTACTTTATTTGAAGAACAATCCATTATAAAAAAAGGAGACCTCTTTAATGAAAATTTATACTACCAAACACTCAACAAATTTAGCAGCCTGGGTGCATGGCAACAAGTGGATGCCAGAACCACCCTGCAAAATGATAGCATTTATTTACATTATTTTTTAACACCCTCTTTAAGACATAGTTTTAATTTTGATATAGAAGGTAGTAAAAATAATTCCCAGTTAGTCTCAGGTAATTTATTGGGACTTTCTACTAGCCTTACTTTTCGCGATAGAAATGTGCAAAAAAAATCAATCTCTTCAATAACAAGCGCAAGAACAGGAATTGAATTAAATGTAAATAATGGTAAAGATAATTTTACGCAAACCTTACTATTCAACCTAGGTCATACTTATAGTTTTCCTAATCTTATTATGCCATTTGTTCCTAAACAAACCACTTATACCAATCAAACCAGAACAACCTTTTCTTTGAATGGTGCTTATATTGACAGGTTAAATTATTATAAACTAAAATCTTTTACAACCAACTGGGGTTATGAATTGAAGAAAAATAAAAATGGAGCTCAAAATGTTTCAACCTATAAGCCTATCAATGTTGAGCTTTATCATCTTAACAAGTTTTCTAAACTAGATAGCTTATTAATATTGAACCCCTTCTTACGTTCTTCTTTTAACGAAGGCAATGTGGTAAGTCAAACTTTTAATTATTTAAGTACTGGAACATCTTTAAAAAATCCAAATCAAAATAATTATTTAAGAATAGGCATTGAGGAAGCAGGGGGCTTAGCAGGTTTATTCAATGGTGCATCTTCAAGTTTATACAGATACATTAAAGCAGAAATAGAATTAAGAAAATTATACAAGTATCGATACACCGAACTCGCTTGGCGTTTTATAGGTGGCTATGGTAATAATTATAGCAATGACCCTCAATTAAAAGGACAACTACCTTTCTTTAAACAATTTACGGCAGGTGGCCCCTATAGTATGCGCGCCTGGGGCTTAAGGCAATTGGGACTTGGTAGTTCTCAGTTTTATGATACTAGTTTTAAAAGCCAGAGCTTTGATCGCTTTGGTGATTTCCAATTGGAAACCAATTTAGAATATCGCTTCCCTTTATTTCAATGGGGTTCTTATAAAATAGGTTCGGCTGTGTTTACAGATATTGGAAATATTTGGGATATTAGAGAAACCGGTCTAGATCCTTCAGCAGTTTTTAAATTAGATAGATTATACAAAGATATTGCTGTTGCAGTAGGTACAGGCCTAAGAATGGATTTCAATTATTTTATTATAAGAGTTGATTTAGCCCTTAAAATGAAGGACCCCACTCGTCTTCAAAATGCGGGCTGGCTAGACTTACAGCATATGAAATGGGCCGAGGTAAAACCGAATGGTGTAAAAGTAAATAACTACGCAGTTCAATTTGGAATTGGTCTACCCTTCTAATGAACTACCCTTATAATAATGAATTTACTTCTGCTTCTATATCCTGCCAAAGTCTGGCATCCTCTATATTAAAATCTCCAATACGTGTTCTTCGAAGCGCACTCATATAGGCACCTACTGCTAAAGTTTCTCCAAAATCTTTTACCAAGCTTCTAATATAAGTACCGGTGGAGCAAACCACTTTAAATTCTACTTGAGGCAGATCAATTTTAGTAATCTCAAAACTTTCTATTCTTACTTTTCTAGGATCTACTTTTACTTCAATGCCTAATCTTGCCGATTCGTATAATCTTCGACCGTCTTTTTTGATGGCTGAATGCTGCGGAGGCATTTGAAAAATTTCACCTACAAATGGAAGCGTAGCCTTTTGAATAAGTTCATTGGTTAAAGCTTCCGTGCTTTTAAAATTTTCAGGCTCAGATTCTAAATCGTATGTGGGCGTGGTGGCACCTAAAACCATCGTGCCTGTATATTCTTTTTGCATACCCATATAAGCATCTATTGACTTGGTATACTTACCCGTACAAACTATAAGAAGGCCTGTAGCCAAGGGATCCAGTGTGCCCGCATGTCCTACTTTGATGACCCTAGTTAGGTTGCGTACTTTTTTTACAATATCAAAGGAAGTCCAACCAATAGGCTTATCTAGTAGTAATACCTTGCCTTCTAAATAAGGTATGAGCGCTTCAGGTATTGGTTTTTGTTTCATTTAATTTAAAAACTTATTAGAGGAATTTATTAGAGAAACTTATTAGTGAAAATTATTAGTGAAAATTATTAGTGAAATTTTTTAGGGAAAATTACAAAGTTAGTAAGCCCTTGCAAATAAAACACGTTGCGTAGAAGCGTTGCCCGTTAAAACGCATTTTCCATTTTCTAAAGCATTGTCTAAGGGTATACAACGAATAGTCGCTTTGGCTAATTCTTTAATTTTGTCTTCTGTTTCAGCAGTCCCATCCCAATGTGCGGAAATAAACCCTCCCTTGGTATCTAAGACTTGCATGAATTCATCCCAAGTATCTACTTTGGTAATATGTTCGTCGCGGTATTTTTTAGCACGCTCAAATAAATTATTTTGAATTTCTACTAATAAATTTTCTATAGTTTCTGTTAACCCTTCCATAGCCACAGCCGCTTTTTCTTTCGTATCACGACGCGCTAATTCAACTTGTTTATTTTCCAAATCGCGGGCGCCAATAGCAATACGAATAGGCACTCCTTTTAATTCATACTCCGCAAACTTCCATCCTGGTCTTGCATGATCTGAATTGTCGTATTTCACTCTAATACCCGCTGCCTTAAAGGATTTTACCATCTCTGCTACTTTCTCATCCAATACTTGTTTTTGTTCTTCGCCTTTATAAATAGGCACAATGACAACTTGAATAGGTGCAATGCGTGGAGGTAATACCAAACCTTCATCATCACTATGTGTCATCACTAGACCTCCAATTAATCTTGTACTTACGCCCCAACTGGTTGCCCAAACATATTCTTGTTTATTATTTTGATCGCTAAATTTAACATCAAATGCTTTGGCGAAATTTTGTCCTAAGAAATGGGATGTGCCCGCTTGTAATGCTTTTCCATCTTGCATTAAAGCTTCAATACAATAAGTATCTTCTGCACCTGCAAAACGCTCATTGGCTGTTTTCACTCCTTTTAATACAGGTACTGCCATCCAATTTTCTACAAAGTCGGCATATACATTCAACATTTGTTTTGTTTCTGCAATGGCTTCTACCGCAGTCGCATGCGCAGTATGCCCTTCCTGCCATAAAAATTCTGCAGTGCGTAAAAATAAACGCGTACGCATTTCCCATCTTACTACATTGGCCCATTGATTTACTAAAATGGGTAAATCACGATAAGACTGAATCCAAGTTTTATACGTATTCCAAATAATGGCTTCGCTGGTTGGACGCACAATTAGTTCTTCTTCTAGTTTAGCTTCCGGGTCAACCATCAACTTTCCTTTATTATTAGGGTCGGCAATTAAGCGGTAATGGGTAACCACAGCACACTCTTTCGCAAAGCCTTCTGCATTTTTTTCTTCCGCCTCAAAAAGCGATTTAGGCACAAATAAAGGGAAGTAAGCATTTTGGTGACCGGTGTCCTTGAACATTTTGTCTAAAACATCGCGCATATTTTCCCATAAAGCATAGCCATAAGGCTTTATGACCATACAACCTCTGACGGCACTATAGTCAGCTAGTTCACCTTTAATGACCAAGTCATTATACCATTGAGAGTAATCCTGCGCCCTAGTAGTTAGTTCCTTTGCCATTGTAAAAATCTTAACAATTTTATAGTAATTTTTATAATGTACGAAAAACGCTCTATATACTATTTTTCTATACCTTTATACAAGCAAATGTATGCTAATTAAGGGGCATATAAAAACCTAAAACTTACGAAAATGAACACGCAAAAAACTAACACTTATTTAAGGCTAATTGCCATAGGCATAGTGGCTTTTAGTTTTTTCGGAACTAGCTGTACTAGTTTGCAACAAGCTACAACTGTTGCTACCGACGACTTATACTACACTCCCAATAATAAAGTGGTGAGTTCAGAAAAATTAGTAGCTGCTGAAAAAGCACAAAATGGATTGGCTCCAGAAGAGGAATATCAAGAATATCAAAACTATCAGGACGACCGTTATTTAAGATTAAAAGTGGCCAATAGAAATAGATGGAGCGGCATAGACGATTGGGGTTATTGGAATGATCCAAGATACAATAGCGCTTTCTACCCTTCTTATTTTGGCTGGAATAGTTGGTATAGTGGCTACTACGGTTCATCATGGTATTCTCCATTTGGCCCAAGCTATTCAATGGGTTGGGGCGGTTATAACCCATACATGAGTTGGGGTTATGGTGGTATGGGCTGGGGCTTTGACGATTTTGGATTCGGTTACGGTGGCTTTGGCTACGGCGGTTTCGGATATGGAATGGGCTATGGTGGATTTGGTGGTTTTGGTTATGGCGGATTCGGCTACGGTGGCTGGAACCCTTACTATTCAAGTTTTTACAATCCATATGGAGGTATTCATTATAATAATGGTGGTGGTGGCTATATTGGTGGTGGTGGCTTTTCAAACAATGGCAGACCTTATCAATCAGCTCGTTTAGGTCAAGCTAGCCCTTCAGCAATTAATGCTTATAGAAATAGGCGTGGTTATAACAATGAAAACAATAGTGTGAATACCACAACAGGCAATACAAGATATACTAGCAATCCAACATTGAATAGCAATTTTGGAAATTTAATGAAGCGTGTTGTTACTAGTAATACCAATACGAATTATGCCAATAGCTATGATCGTCCTGCTCGTTATTTTTCTAATAACAACTATAATGGCGGCAATCAAAATCAAACAAACAGCAATAATAATAACAATAGTAATAACAGAGCAAGTTTCCAAAGCAATAGCAATAACAACAGCAATAATAGTGGTAATAGTAATGCGGGTGGAAGAAGTGCTGGTTTTAATAGCGCTGGTAGTTCTTCAAGCAGCCCTCGTGCCGCAAGAATTCCATAAGCCAATTCTTAGAGCTAATATTATTTAGTACTAGGTTTTAGAATTAAATTTTAGGAGCAAGTTTTGAAGTAAGTTTTTTAAAAATCAAAGTACCAATTATGAAGAAATTATTTTTTTTAATATTAATGGGATCTAGTTTAACCATCTATGCACAAGAACCTCAAGACGGTCTTCGTCTTTCATGGTTTGCACCCGGTGGAACAGCTAGAAGTAATGCCTTAGGAGGTGCCATGGGTTCTCTAGGGGGTGATTTATCTTCCAACCATATTAATCCAGCGGGTTTAGGTTTCTATAAATCAAGTGAGTTGTTATTAACACCCAAATTCTTGGTGCAAACTAATAATTTCACCTACAGAGGAACTAGTTCTTCCACTACCAATTCAAAATCTAATTTTAGTTCTGTAGGAATAGTATTCGCTGATGGACAAAAAAGAAACAATTGGACTAGCACTGCCTTCTCTATTACATTCAATCAAATAGCGAATTATAATAACCACTCTAGTTTTGGTGGTAAGAATAATTTTAGCAGCTTTTCAGAAAAATATTTAGAAGAATTAGTAGGTGACCGAGCCGATACCAATGCTGCCTTAGGTAATTATATTTTTGGAAGCTCACTCGCTTTTAGAACTTATTTGGTAGACACTACTGCTAATGCAAAGGGAGCTGTTACTGGCTACCAAAGCCTTGTGCCTATATCTACTGGTGTGAACCAGTCATATGATGCGATCACTACTGGAAGCTATGATGAACTAGCCTTTGGCTGGGGTGGCAATATGGAAGATAAATTATACCTAGGGGCAAGTTTAGTTTTGCCTATGATTAATTACACCAAAAGTGTAACTTATTCAGAAGCTGACGCTACTTCTAATCCGGATAATAATTTTGGCGGCTTTGTAGTAGATGAACATTTTTCTTCAAGAGGCTGGGGTTTAGGAGCCAAGTTGGGTATTATATACAAGCCTGAATCTTTTTTAAGAGTAGGGTTCACTATTCATACACCTCAAGTCATTTCATTTAGAGATCAAATGAGTGCAAGCATGACTACCAATACAGAAAAGTATGCAGGTATTCAGTCGGCTAGTTCTAGTGAATTGAATAATGGAAATCCTGGTACCAGAGAATATACTGTGGCCACACCCACCAAAGCAATATTAAGCACAAGTTACTTTTTCGCCTCTCCTGGAAAGCCTGCACAACCACTTGGATTTATTTCTGCTGATTTAGAATTTATAAACTACGCAGCTACTCGTTTTTATTCTAATAACTACGATAAAGCTACCAGCGATTATTATAATTTAATTAATAGCGCTGTGAAGGCTTCTTATAAAAACAATATTAATTTTAAAATTGGTTCTGAAATAAAATTAACTGGCAACTGGATGATAAGAGCCGGTGCTGCTTATTATGGTTCTCCTTATAAAGATGAAACTCTTAAAGCTTCTCGTATGGTATTAAGTGGTGGTATTGGTTATAGAACCAACAAAAACTTTATTGACTTTACTATTGTAAGCTCTAGCACTAAGGATGCCCTATTCCCTTACCGCTTAAACGATAAGCCTAATACGTATGCTAGTTTAACTGCTAACCAATTATTATTTAATATTGGTTACGGTATAAGGTTTTAATATTAACGCATTGATATAAAAAAAGCCATCCCTCGGGATGGCTTTTTTGTGTAGGATAATTAACCCTATTTTAAATCTGTTGTCTTTAACCCTTGATTTATTTTAATATCTGTATACTTAATATTGATTTTCATTTGACCCATATCCATAAGCATTTCTGAAGATATTTGAACACCATTCACAACTTTATAGCCAGTATAATATTGTTGTTGTGTTGCAGTACCTCTTCCTGGCACTTCTTCTGATCTTGAAGTCTTAACTAATAAGAATGTTTTAGCATCATAAAAACGGTGTGATACTTTTTTAGAAGGCGTTGTTACTTCTACATCAATGGCATCTTTACCATCAACTTTTTCTGCACCTACAATTTTTAATCCATAGCCTTTAGCAAGGTATAACTGCTCTGGCACTAGATATGAAGATTCATCAAGAGTTTCTTTTAAATCATCTGTGATAGGCGCTTGCTGTCCTTGTTGTGCTACAGAGTATTTACCCTCTACCACTGCCTGTCTAATAACTGCCATGCCCCCCATTGACATGGTGGATACAGAGTTACCTGGCATTACAATGGTTTTTTGCATTTCTAAAGACTGTCCCATTAAATTAGCTGTTCCTTTTAATTGAATATCTTTCACATTGTCTAAAGCTTCTTTTGAACCTACCGCAGCAATGGCTTTTTCCATTAATGCAGCGGGCGTTAAACTAGCATCTGCTTTTACCTCAGTGGGCGCAGCTACTTCATTACCCTCAATATCAAAATATTTAACTGGGCCATATTTTTCTAAGCCTGCTGCAATTTGCTTTGCATTACCTACAATGATAATATGCATTTTAGCAGGGTTCAGTAAAGCCGTAGCTACTTCTTGTACTTTTTGAGCGTCTACTGCTGCTAAATTGGTTAAGTATTTTTGATAATAGTCCGCAGGTAAATGATTTACAGCAATAGATAAAGCAAAATTAGCAATCGTATTAGGACTTTCTAAAGAACGAGCAAAACCACCCGCTAAATAATTCTTCATACGGCTTAACTCTGTATCTCCCACTTTAGTATTTCGAATAATATTTAATTCATTTAAAATTTCTTGAATAGAGCTATCTGTTTTTTCATTTCTAACAGAAGATTCGGCACTAAACATACCTATTTGCTTACTTGGAGCAATAGAAGAATAAGCGCCGTAAGTAAAGCCATGCTTCTCACGTAAGTTGGCAAATAATCTTCCAGAGAAACCACCTCCTAAAATATTATTCATCACATTAGAAGGGATATCATTGGGTGACCCTTTTGTTAGATTAACAGTGGTGGCAATAGAGACCACACTTTGAACAGAGGCTGGTCTGTCTACAATGGCCACATAAGTGGTAGCAGGAATAGCTGGCTTATCATATATAGGCTGTGTAAATGAACCCTTGGCCCAAGTACCAAAATTCTTTTCAGCTAGCACCTTGGCGTTGGCTGGATCAATATCTCCTACGAATACTAAATAAGCATTATTCGGAATCCAATAAGTTTTAATAAAGTTTTTTACATCTTCCACTTTAATCGCCTTCACAGTTGTAGTGGTAGTAATTTCTCCAAATGCATGGTACGCTCCATACACTAATTTCTTCATTACATTGTTAGAAATAGCATCTGCATCATCTTTACTCGATTCAATTCCAGAAATAGTTTGCTTTCTTACTTTTTCTAATTCATCTACATTTAGAGCTGGATGTAAAATGACTTCCGCCATTAACTCCATTAATTTGGTAAAATTATTTTTTAAAGAACTTACTGATGCACTTTGACTTGATGTAGATAAACTACCTCCTAAAAATTCAACCGCTTCGTCTAACTCCGCTTTTGACTTAGTAGCAGTTCCTCTTTTTAGTAGTTGTCCTGACATGTCGGCCAAGCCTGCCTTATCCCCTTCTTTGAATCCGTCTACATCTAAAGCTAAAGTAGCAGTGACTTTCGGAAGTTTTGTATTTTTAACTACAAACACTTGCAAGCCGTTCGCTAAAGTAAATTTAACAGGGCTAGCCACTTGTATTAAAGGTGCCTTCGCGGGTGCAGGAGACTTAGTTCTATCCAATGTTTGTGCCATTGTAAAGAAGGGCAAACATAATAAAACGCTGTATATATATTTTTTCATAAAATTATTTTTTGACTCTTTGAATAGCCTTACTTATTTAGTTGTTTTTTCTTTTGGTAAATAATGAAGCACTACCCTGTTGTCTTTATTCAAATATTTTTTTGCAACTTTCAAAACATCTTCTCTAGTTACTTTATTGTACTTCACTAATTCGGTATTAATTAAATTGGCATCGCCAAAATACACTTCATTATTGGCTAGACTTTCTGCAATACCTGCCATGGTAGCCTTGCTATTTACTAAGTCGGTGGTAATTTGGTTTTTCACTTTTTGAAATTCACGCTCTCCCACAAGTCCCAACTTTAATTCATTCACCACACTATCCATACTTGCTTCCAAAGTTTCTACCTTAACGCCCATATTGGCAATAGTTAATGCAATAAATAAGCCATCGTCTTCATTAAAGAAAGGTACCGATTGAGCCGCTACCGCTAATTGTTTTGTATCTACCAAGGTCTTATTCATTCTAGAAGAAGCACCTCCAGATAAAATAGTAGAGAGTACATTAAATGCATAATATTCATCACCCCCTTGCTTAGGTGCACGGTAAGCATGGAATATAGCTGGTAACTGTATATTATCATAAATATTGTCACGCACTTCACCACCTAAAGGAGGTTCTTTAATAGTAGGACGGTTAATAGGAAAGCTCCCTTTTGCAATAGGACCAAAATAAGCTTCAATTTTTTTCTTTAATGCTGGAATATTAATATCCCCCGCAATAGATAATACACAATTATTAGGAACATAATAAGTTTTATAAAATTGAATAAACTCTTCTAGTTTGGCAGCATTTAAATGATCCATACTTCCAATAGGTGACCATTGGTAGGGATGCACTTTATAAGCTCTCTTTAACATTTCAGTTAAAAAAGAACCGTAAGGACGGTTATCCATTCTTTGACGCTTTTCTTCTTTTACTACTTCGCGTTGTGTATTCACACCAATTTGTTCAATTTTAGCATGCATCATACGCTCACTTTCTAACCAAAGACCAAGGTCAACTTGGTTAGAAGGTAATAATTCATAATAGAAAGTACGGTCTTGTGAAGTGTTTGCATTTAAAGCGCCTCCTGCATTGGTCACATACTTATCAAATTCACCTCTTTTAATATTGTCTGAACCTTCAAATAATAAATGTTCAAAGAAATGGGCGAATCCTGTTCTTGCAGTGTCTTCGTTTTTTGAACCTACATGATAAAGTGCCGTTACTGCCACCACAGGTGCAGAATGGTCTTCATGTAAAATAATTTTTAATCCGTTGGGTAAAGTATATTTTTCAAATTGAATGGTTTGGCTTTTTGCCAGAGTTCCAGTCAATAAAAAAAGACTTACCAGTAGGATGCTTCCTAATTTTTGCATTCTTAAAGTTTTAAATAAAATGTAATGAATATACCATTATATTAATGGCTATATTAGGGGTCAAAAATAACAATAATTTGGATGGGTATAGTTTCTAATATGTTAATTTCTAAAAATATTAAACTATTATAATAAAACCTGCTTAGGTTCTATACTACCTGCCTTAAACCAAGTAATAGCAGGGTCTCGCTTAAACCAAGTCATTTGGCGTTTGGCGTAATGGCGGGTATTTTGTTGGATATTTTCTATGACTTTTTCACGACTTATTTTTTGTTCGAAATAGTCCTTCCACTCGCTATAACCAACTGTTTGTAGAGCGTTTAAATGAGCATAATCTTCTAAGCCTTTTACCTCTTTTTCCAAGCCAAGCTCGATCATGTTCAAAACCCTATCATTTATTCGTTGGTATAATTCTTCCCTATCTAATTCTAAGCCAATTTTCACCATCTTAAAAGACCTTTCAATAGGTTTTTTATTTTGAAAACTTAGAATAGAGCTACCGGTTCCAAGTATTACTTCTAAGGCCCTCATTAATCGCTGTGGATTTTTTTGTTCGCCTTTTTCCCAATAGGGAGGATCTTTTACCGATACTTCTTTTTGCAACCACCTCATTCCTAATTTCTCATACTGTGCTATAATATTTTCTCGAATGCTTGGTTCAATAGCTGGAATTAAATCTAAGCCCTCACAAAATGCTTTAATATATAAACCCGTTCCTCCCACCATGACTACTGCATCCTTTATAGTGAATAAAGTTTGTACTTTTTTCAAGGCCCAATTTTCAAAATAAGAAGCATTAATATTTTCAGTAATTGAATTTGATGCAATAAAATGATGAGGCACCCTATTTAATTCTTCTTTGCTTGGCCTAGCCACTCCTATATTCATTTCTTGATAACACTGACGAGCATCTGCTGAAATAATTTCTGTATCTAATACTTTTGCAAGCGCTACTGCGAAACTTGTTTTTCCTACAGCGGTAGGACCCATTACGATGTAAACGGTTTTAGACAAAATACTTGGACTAGTTTAAATTTGAAATAAATAAGTAAAATGAAATTATAGAACTAAAAAGCTTCTCCTTCGAAAAACCCAGAACCAGACTCATTATCCTGCTTGTTATCATCAGCGTCTTCTTCATCGCTGTCTTCAGTATTGTCACCATCATCGCCTCCGTCATCACCTCCATCATCACCTCCATCATCAGACGCATGCGCGTCTTCTTCTCCTTCCTCTCCAAATCCTTCGGCCGCTTCATTCAAATCATATTTCTCTTCAATGTCTGCAAATTTTTCACCCAGTAAACCCTTGGTGCCATATTGCATAGGACCCACTCCTTCAATACGAGATACCAGCGGATATTCAAGCGTCATATCTGCATTGGCATTTTTAACCACTTGTATAAGTTGAATTAAAAAAGACCATGACTTTACAAAATCGTATTCGTAAATAAAATGTTGATTGGTATCAATTATTTCAGAACCAATAATAGTCTCTTCCATTAATAAAGGAGCTACTTTATAAGCACGATCGTACACTTCTTTACTAATCTCTCTACCCCTTTGCCAAGTATCGTTGCTTCTATAAAAAGTAGCATCATGCTTTTGGTCAAATTCAAAAGCTTTTAATATAATAATATGTAAGTCTTGAAAATTTTGTGTGTGCTTCACCAAAACATCACGGTATATCGCATCATCCTCTTCCCAAGAAACTCTAAATTTTAATACGGCCATTTTGGTATTTTGAAACGCTAAATTACTATTTTATTATAGGAAATAAGCCTAGTTTTTCGGCTTCTTTTAACATGAAGCCATAGGCGGCATCATAGTCATTGGGGATAAGCCCATCCAATATGGCTTCCCTAATGGCATCTTTGATAATACCCACTTGTTTAGAAGGCGAAAGGGCAAATAATTCCATGATCATCTCTCCTGTAATAGGAGGTTGCCAATTTCTAATGCTATCTTTTTGTTCTACTTCCACTAGTCTTTCTTTGACAAAATCAAAGCCTTGTAAATAACGTTTTACTTTTACTTTATTCTTACTTGTAATATCGGCAGCGCATAGTAACATTAAGCTATCAATATCATCGCCTGCATCAAATAATAATCTTCTAATAGCACTATCCGTTACCGATTCCTTCGTTAAGGAGATAGGTCGTAAATGTAGGGCCACTAATTTTTGTACCATTTTCATTTTTTCATTCAAGGGTAGTTTCAACTGCGTGAAAATTTTAGGTACCATTCTTGCGCCCACTACTTCATGCCCATGAAAGGTCCAACCAAAACCGGTTTCAAATTTTTTAGTTTTGGGTTTGGCTATATCGTGTAATAAAGCCGCCCAACGAAGCCAGATGTCGTCACTAGTGGCGGCCACATTATCTAATACTTGTAAGGTATGTGAGAAGTTGTCCTTATGTCCAATGCCATCCAAGGTTTCAGCACCTTCTAATTGTAATAAAACAGGAAATATATTTTCTAGTAAACCTGCTTCTTTTAATAAATACCAACCTTTAGAAGGTATTGCAGTTTGCATTATTTTTTGCAACTCATCGGTAATACGTTCTTGTGAAACAATGGAAATGCGACCTGCCATTTTTTGAATGGCTGTAAATGTTTCAGCAGTAATTTCAAAATTTAATTGATTGGCGAAACGAATAGCACGCATCATTCGAAGCGGATCGTCGTCAAATGTTTTTTCTGGAGATAAAGGTGTTCTTAAAATTTTATTCGTTAAATCTTCTAAGCCTCCAAAAGGATCAATTACTTTTCCAAAATCATTTTCAATTAAAGAAATAGCTAAAGCATTGATGGTAAAGTCTCTTCTGTTTTGATCGTCCTCTATGGTGCCCGGAATTACCGATGGCTTTCTACTTTCTCTAGCATAGCTTTCTTTTCTAGCGCCCACAAACTCGATCTCAATGGTATCCAACTTCACCTGCGCTGTTCCAAAAGTTTTAAATAAAGAAACCGGAGGCCTGGGTGTGAATTGATTAGCAAATGCATTAGCCAAGGCTAGGCCATCTCCAATACAAACTATGTCTATATCCTTAGTGGGACGATTCAATATTTTATCGCGCACGAAACCACCTACTGCAAATGCAGGCATGTTCAATAAAGCAGCTTGCTTTGCTACTATATTGAATATAGATTCTTCTTCTTGTGTAAATTGAATTTGCATGGCTACAAAAGTACTAATGTTGGGCCATTTGTAGCAATGGGGCTATTAATTGAGCATTTTCAATGGTTTGGGCGCAATTAAAATGGCCCAAAGGGCACTGTTTCTTGCCATGTAAACCACAGGGGCGACAGCTAAGTTTTTGCTGGGTTTCTACTATAAAAGAATTTATAGATAAAGGTCCAAAACCAAAAGCAGGAATGGTAGAACAATAAATGGCCACCACGGGTGCATTCATAGCTGAACAAAAATGCAAGGGAGCAGAATCGTTTACATAGTTCATAACTGCTTTTTGTTGTAAGGCAGCCGATGCTAAAAAGCCTAATGCTCCACTTAGGTTAATTATTTTTTTAGAAGCATTTGTAGTATTGGAAGTAATTGAAGTATTGGAAGCTTTTGAATGCAAGCTTACTAATTCATTTATAATTTTATCGCCAAGAGCTTTATCTGAAGGGCCCCCTAAAATATAAATAGGACCTTCAAAATTTAATTCATTAATTAAACTTACCCATGCAGTCAATGGAAATTGTTTAGTAAACCAAACTGAGGCGGGTGCAAGGGTTATATATTTTTGCGCTTGATATAGTTTTACTTTTTCGTAGTCGGCTTTTGTAGGATATAATTTAGGCATGCAAAGTTTCAAGGCACCCAATGGTTCTGTTAATTTGTGATTTCTGTTTATTTCATGTACTTCAGTCTTTGAAATTTCACCTACAAAAACATCCTGATTTAGTATAGCTAAATCATGCTTTACTTTATAAGTAAATAAAAATGAAAAAGGGTTTTTATCAAAACCAATGGTAATATTTACATTGGATAAAATAGTCCACAAACCAGTAGCTGTAAACCTTTGGACATTTATTAGTACATCATACTTCTTCGCTCTTATTTTTTTCAAAATGGAAAGCCAATTCAAATATTTCTGCTGTTTTTTATCCCAAACAATATGTTCGTTTATAAATGGGTGTTCATTAAAAAGCGACTCATTGCCTTTTCTCACCACTACATCAATGGCTGCTTTTGGATACTGCTCATGCAGCGATTCTACTAAGGCAGTAGCAAGCACTAGATCACCAATAAAGGCAGTTTGTATAACTAGTATTTTTTGCATGGTGCGTATTAAGGACGAATGATAATTAAATTTCCATCTTCATCCCATTTCACAATGGAAGAAGGCATTTGCATACTCGTTTCTTCCTGTCTATGCTTCACCACATATTGAACGCCCTGTTTAATTTCTATAGATATATCTGCAAAACATAAAGGTGTGGGGTATCCAGAAATATTGGCAGAAGTACTTACAATAGGTTTACCCAATGCTTTCATTAAGTCTTTACAAAAAGCATCCTTGGTAATTCGAATGGCCACCGACTCATCTTCTGCTACTAAATTTTTGGCAAGGTTAATGGCCTTTTGATAAATGACGGTGGTGGGTTTATGAATACCTTTTATATAATCAAATATTTGTAAATTATTATCTGCTACATAGTGGGCAATTTCGGCTTCATCAGCTAATAAAACTATCATGGCCTTTGTATCTACTCTTTTTTTTAAGGCAAATATTTTTGATACCGCTTCTTCATTGGTAGCATCACAACCAATACCCCAAACAGTATCGGTGGGATATAAGATGAGCCCCCCTTTTTGAAGGGTCGTTAAACATAGTTGTATATCTTCTTCATAAACAAACATGTTGCAAATTAAACAATCCCCTTTAAATAAATTCAGCTTAGTTATTCAGCTTAGTTATTGTGTAAAATTAATTAAGCTTAATAAAGGTCTATTTTGTAAATTTGTTCAAATTAAAAAAATGGAATTAAAGAACAAAATAGAAGCTGCTTTTGCCGATCGTAGTTTATTAAAAGACGTCAATTATAGTGCAGCTGTGCATGCAGTCATTGAAGAAGTGGATAAAGGTCGTTTAAGAGTGGCCGAACCATTAGACGGGAAATGGGTAGTGAACGAATGGGTTAAACAAGCTATTTTATTATACTTTGGTATTCAACCGATGCAAACCTGGGAGCTTGCCCCTTTTGAGTTTCACGATAAAATGTTACTTAAATCAAATTATGCTGCTTTAGGCGTAAGAGCTGTTCCACATGCTGTAGCAAGATATGGCGCCTACTTAGCCAAGAATGTGATTTTAATGCCTAGCTATGTAAATATTGGGGCCTATGTAGACGAAGGAACCATGGTGGATACCTGGGCTACAGTGGGAAGTTGCGCTCAAATTGGTAAAGGTGTTCATTTAAGTGGGGGTGTTGGAATAGGAGGTGTTTTAGAACCCTTACAAGCCAGCCCTGTGATTATTGAGGATGGCTGTTTTATTGGAAGTAGATGTATTGTGGTAGAAGGAGTACATGTAGAAAAAGAAGCGGTATTAGGTGCCAATGTGGTTTTAACCCAAAGCACTAAAATTATAGATGTAAGCGGTGCAACACCTATTGAATATAAAGGGCGTGTACCTGCTAGAAGTGTTGTGATACCTGGGACATATAAAAAAACCTTCCCTGCAGGCGACTACCAGGTTAGCTGTGCTTTAATCATTGGACAAAGAAAGCCAAGTACCGATTTGAAGACTAGCTTGAATGATGCCTTGCGCGACTTTAATGTTGCTGTGTAAATATCCTATTTCCTTAGAATTTTATCTAAGTACCAAGACTCCCTAAAAAAGTTTGGGGTGACT
The DNA here is from genome assembly GCA_007280515.1 of Sediminibacterium sp. Classification (GTDB taxonomy): domain Bacteria; phylum Bacteroidota; class Bacteroidia; order Chitinophagales; family Chitinophagaceae; genus Sediminibacterium. The sequence goes on along the minus strand of QYPL01000014.1, from coordinate 56,307 downwards.
AGGACAAGTCCCAATCACCCCGATTATCCTTCCCCCAAAGGATAAAAAGTTTAAAATATTGATATATTTAATATTTCATTAATATTTTAATGTTCTTAATGTAAATATGATGCAGGATCAGACTTCATTCCAAATAAATAGTAAACTAAGTAGTGAAATAAATATTTTATACTTAAAATATTTATTTACAACATAATACATATTTATAAATTATAAAATATGATTAATTACATATTAGTAAGTTTCTTATTATAAATTTTCTACTATATTAGCAGTATGAAATTTTTTAGAATAATACTTTGTTTAGCTTTAATAATTCATACTAGCCTTTCTTATACACAAGAAAAAAAGGTAATTAACCCATTGCAAGAGCATGAAATTGCCTTGCTTAATATTATTACAGCAGATAGCATTAACACATTAAACATACAACTAAATAGTACCCTGTTTAAATTTGGCCTAGATACCAAAACTTTCAAAGACATTGCCCTTGTAAAAAAGGGAAAAGAAATCTGGATACAACCTTTAGGTTCTGGCAGTTTATATAAACTAGCTAAGAACAAAAGCAGCTATGCTTTAATAAGAATTGATTCCACCGTTCACTCAGGGGTAAACTATAAATCATTTACATTCCACCTAAATGACACACTATTTCAGTATGGTGGTGCTGGCTTTTGGCATATGCGAGGCATTATGACTTATTTCAGTCCTAAGACACATGAGTGGGAATTGTATCCAAGTAATATTATTGTCAATGGCTATGACGATTATATAAATATTATTAAATATAAAGTAGATGCTGAAGCAAGTAAGTTATACGCCACTAAATCCTTAGCCTATACCAACATGCCGAAGGATTTTTCTATCAATGCTATTGATAGCTGTTTTGAATTTGATTTTCATAAAAATACCTGGACAAATTTAGGTGCCACCAACCCCGAATTAATTAAGGTTTTACAAGCTGCTAATTATTATAATTTTAATATCAATGATATACTTATTTTTCAAAACTACTTAGATTATTATTGGATCAATTTTAAGAAAAATGAATTTGGAAAAATAACATCCCAAAGAAATAATATAATGAAACAACCTTGGTTAAGTTTGTATACTACCAAGGAATCCTATGAATCACTTCAATTTAATTTGGGCAGTACTGCTTATTTAATCAAAATAACAGCCGGTAATAAACTTAGCTATGCTACCTATCAAATCAATGCCGATGATTTAGATCGAAGTACAATTCAGTATGTTTACAAAGTAGAAAACCCTTTAGCCCAGTTTTTCTTCAATAAAGTTATCCCTTACTTTACCCCCAGCGTTTCTATTACTTTACTCATAGCATTTGGTATTTTTTTCATAGTTTATAGACAAAGAAAGAAAAGAGTACCCAAAGAAGTGACGGCAAGATTAAATTATAATTTTTATCATTCCCTTTCAGTTATTGAAAAAGAACTGTTACAAGTACTTTATAAAAATCACCAAAAAGGAGACTCTATTTCTACCAAGGTTATTAATAAAATAATTGGGGTGCAGAATAAGGATGTCTTAACACAAAATAAAAGTAGAAGCGATCACTTTTTAAAAATTAATCAGAAGTATAAACTCTCTACCCAACAACAATTACCTCTTATAGTAAAAACGAGAGACAGTATTGATAAAAGGCAGTACAACTATGGCTTAGAGCCAAGTTACTTAGTGTACTTAGAAAAGATGATTGAATCGGAGAAGAGCTTATTTGACGAATAAGAAATAGCAGTAAGAATAAATAGCGATAATTAATATATGAATTCATTGAGCAGTAAATTATACAACGAGTAAGCTACAGCCTCTTCTTGCACTTGCATCTAGCCTACCTAATACGGTAAAGCTACCGTCTTCAAATACCTCTCCTATATCTTCCGTTGCAATAAAGCAACAGCTATATATATTGGCAAGGTCTATTATATGTAAAACTCCTCTTCCAGTTTCTTTAATACTAGTAGGGTCTTCCTCTTCTGCCACCATTACCTTCATCCATGGCGGACATTTAAATACTCCTTGCTTAATAGCATAGGCCTGGCTTAATAGTTCGGTCATTCCATATTCAGAATGAATGGTACTTGTTCCTAAATGTTCTTTTAAAAATTGATGTAATTCATTTCTAGTCAACTCTTCTTTTCTTCCTTTCATTCCACCAGTTTCAAGTACAATAGTAGAATTTATTTGTTGAGGAAAAGCTACTGCAAAATCGATTAAAGCAAAACTTACCCCTATAAACCAAACTTTTTGTTTTTGCTTTTCTAAATCTTGCAATACTTCATTCAACTTCGTGAAATCATCTAAATAAAAACCGCTTTGCGTATGGCATGAAGCTTTTATTAATTTGTCCACCATATATACCAACGAAGAATGTTTTCTTTCTAAATAAGAAGGTAATAATCCTATTACACAATAATCTGTAGGGTTGCCATAAAATAATTCAAACCCTTTTAAAAAACTTGCTTCATACAAACTTAAGTCCTGCACCCAGTGATTACTTTTTACATCCTGTGTAGTACCACTACTTTCAAATAAATTTACTGGCTTTTCTCCTATGAAAACATCCTGAGTTTTAAAAAAAGAAATGGGCAAAAAAGCAATGGAGCTTGACTTATTTAATTCCACCCACTGCTTATACACTGGGTTATGCGCTGCCTGCCAATTAAAAATTATTTTACTTGTCTCCCAAAATTCATTTGGGGTAAGTTTCCATAGCTTACTAGTATCTAAAGGTGGTTGAAGCAAAACGATATCATTTATTTGCACAAAAGTATCAATAAATAATCAAGAAAAGGGGAAAGAAAGCCTGTTTCAAAATAGCGCAATTAGTGTTATCTTGCAAGAGTCAATTTTAAATATATTTTATGGCAAAATCAAGCACCAAAAAACCAGTGGCAAAGTCTAAAAAAGAATTAATTAGCGCAGCCTCTTATCAGTTTTTAACCAACTATATTAACAACCCCTCACCGGTTGGATTTGAAACCAGTGGTCAAAAAATTTGGTTAGAATACCTTACAAAATATGTAGACACTACTTATACCGATGCCTATGGAACAGCAGTAGGTGTTATAAACCCAACAGCTGCTTTTAAAGTAGTCATTGAAGCACATGCCGATGAGATTAGTTGGTTTGTGAATTATATCAACGACCAAGGTTTAATATATTTAAAAAGAAATGGAGGTGTCGACCATCAAATTGCCCCTTCTATGCGTGTTTATATTCATGGTAAAAAAGGCCCAGTGAAAGCTGTATTTGGATGGCCTGCTATTCATACAAGATTAAGTAACCCAGAACAAAAAGAACCTCAACCCAAAGTAGATAACTTAACCTTGGACTGTGGTGCAAGATCTAAAAAAGAAGTAGAAGCCTTAGGTATTCATATTGGTGCCGTGGTTACTTATCAAGAAGGTATTGATGAATTAGCCAACGATTTTATAATTGGACGTGCCTTTGACAACAGAGTGGGTGGTTTTATGATTGCAGAAGTTGCCCGCTTATTAAAAGAGAATAAAAAGAAACTTCCATTTGGATTATATATTGTGAATGCAGTGCAAGAAGAAATTGGACTACGTGGTGCAGAGATGATTGCACGTAGAATTAAACCCAATATTGCTATTATAACCGATGTTACCCATGATACACATACACCCATGATTAATAAAGCCATTGAAGGCGATATTGAATGTGGTAAAGGACCCTCACTTGCTTACGCACCTGCTATTCATAATAAATTATTAGCTATTGTAGAAAACACTGCTAAAGCCAAAAAAATTCCTGTACAATTCAGAACCTTAAGCAGAAGCACAGGAACCGATACCGATAGTTTTGCTTACGCAAACGAAGGCTGTCCATCTGTTTTAATTTCAATGCCTTTAAGATACATGCATACAACAGTTGAAATGATACATAAAAAAGATATCGTAGATACTATTCAACTCATGTATGAAACGTTGTTAGTATTGACGCCTAAGACCAACTTAAGCTACCTATAATGTCAAGCCCCCACTTAAATATTGCTATCATTGATATGTATGATGGGAATACCAATGTGGGCATGGACTGTATTCAATTACTTTTAGCATATTGGAGCAAGGACAGAAACACAAGCATAGAACATCAAATTTTTAAACTAAGAGATTGTTCTGAGATTCCTCATAATGGTTTCGACGCTTATATTTCAACAGGAGGGCCAGGCTCCCCTGTAGATTCTAAGAATGAGCCCTGGGATACATTGTATACTGAATGGCTTGACCAAATGGTGGCCTTAAAAAAACCAGTTTTTTTAATTTGTCATAGTTTTCAAATTGCCTGCAGACATTTTAATTTGGGAAAAATTAGTTTAAGAAAATCAAGACAAGTAGGTATTTTACCTGTTCATCCTATTGAATACAATGATTTATTTGAAGGATTAGAAGATCCCTTTTATGTTTTAGAAAGTAGGCTTTATCAAATTACTGAACCCAACGACGAGCTCATAAATAGTATGGGTGCTCGCATTACTGCACTTGAAAAAATTAGACCTCAAGTACCCTTAGAGCGAGCCATTATGGGTATTCAGTTTAACGAGCATATGTCGGGGGTACAATTCCATCCGGAAGGAGAATACCATATTTTATTAGATTATTTTAAAGAAGAAAAAATTAAAACTTCTATAATGGAAGAATTTGGTATTGAAAAATGGGATAGAATGATTGAGCACTTAAATGACCCTAAAAAAATTAAGTCTACTTTTGAGGCTATCATTCCTAATTTTTTAGATTCGGCCTTAAAAGCGAAATCATAAATTAAATATATGATTGCTTATATAAGACAAAAATTCAATGCAGCCTTTTCTGAGAAAACTCATCAAAATTATTTAGCTGCCCTAAATACCTCCTTCCCTAATGCCCTTGATTTTACGGTAGCAGAAACCCCTATTTTTATTGATAAAGCTTTTACTGAAAAAATATTGGCTACAGGTGACTATGTTAACCAAGTAATTCAGTCAGACCGTTTCAATTCTATAACAGAGCCCTCTTTAAAAAATGTTCCCTTTTTCCCTAAGGAAACCCCTTTACCAGCATGTATCGTAATGGATTTCGCTATTGCAATAAATGATCAAAATGAATTAGTGCCTGCTTTAATTGAACTACAAGGCTTTCCTTCCTTATTTGCCTATGAAATACTGCAAGATGATTGCATTCATAAAACCTATACTATTCCAGCAGGCTTCAGCCCCTATTTAAATGGCTATACGAAAGAAAAATATGTAGCTCATTTAGAAACTATCTTGAAAGGAGATACATTAATTGATACTAAAAAGAATTTAGATACGAATAATCAAAATGTATCCGACTCTACTAAAGATACTATAAAGCATTCCAATAAGCATACTGTTTTATTAGAAATACTACCCCATCAGCAAAAAACAAGAATTGATTTTTACTGCACAGAAAAATACTTTAATATTCCCATCGTTTGTATTACTGAAATTTTTGTAGAGGAGACTCATTTATATTATGAAAGAGATGGTAAGAAAATAAAAATTGATAGAATTTACAACCGCATTGTTTTAGATGAATTAAAAAACCAAACCAAAGAAATACAAGAGAAAGGCGCTTTACTTCAAACTAATTTGAATATTGAATGGGTCACACACCCCCATCATTTTTTTAAAATTAGTAAATTCTTACTGCCTTTTTTAAAGCATGCTTACATTCCTAAGACCCAATTTGTTGACCAATTAACAGAACTGCCTACAGCATTAGAAAAATATATACTAAAACCCCTATTCTCTTTTGCAGGCCAAGGGGTTATTATAGATATTAACTCAGGTGATATTGAAAACATTGAAGGCCCCTCAGGCTGGATACTGCAAGAAAAAGTAAACTATGCGAACTGCATTGAAACACCCACAGGGCCTGCCAAAGCCGAATTAAGATTATTTTATTTCTGGGACGAGGGCAAGCAAGAATATATAGCCACCATGAACCTTGCTCGATTAAGTAAGGGCAAGATGATAGGAGTTGATTATAATAAAAATAAACAATGGGTAGGCGGAAGTTTAGCTTATTTTGAAAAATTTTAAAAATAAATAATTAAGCAGATAAAAAGAAACTAAAACATTAGTTTTGTAGTCAAAATTGGAATTATGAATTTTAAAAAGCACTCAAGCTACTCTATCTATTTTTTATTTCTTCTGTTGGGCTTTAGCTTCATCTGTCAAAATGTAACAGCACAGGATGCTGGCGAAATTCAGGTATACGGTTCTGCCACCACTCCCAAGTATACCACTATCATTGAACTTCACTCAAACTATACTTTTAAAGGCCCAAAATTTAATGAAAAATATCATCCATTATTAGAAACCATTGAAATCACAACAGGCCTATCAAAAGACTTCGAACTTGGTTTTTATATTTTCACCTATAATAACAATGGCAAATTACAATACACTGGTTCTCATATCAGACCTAGAGTGAAAGCACCAGATAGTTGGAATTGGCCTATTGGCGTAAGTTTATCTACTGAAATTGGTTTTGATAAAGACCCTTTTACCAATGAAAAAGATTGGGGTGCTGAAATTAGACCCATCTTTGATAAAACTATGGGAGATCATTATTGGTCTTTTAATCCTAGCCTTGGTGTATCATTTACTAATAATGAAATTCTATTTGAACCTAATTTAAAATATGCTTATGCTAGTTCTAAAAAAGTAAGTATAGGTTTTGAATATTTTGGTAATACAGGAAAACTTTTAAGACCCTATAGATTACCTAATCAAGAGCATCAACTATACGCAGTGGTTGACCTTTATTTACATCCACTTTACGAATTTAATTTTGGTATCGGCAAAGGGATTACAGAAAGCTCTAATGGATTAATCGTAAAATGTTTTGTCGGTAGAAGAATCAATTGGAAACATAAATAAGCTAATCTATCAAATAAATAGATAAAAAAAATCATCACCTACTACCCCATTTTTTAATAAGTTTTAAAAATAGAGTAATAGATGATGATTATGAATATTTGCTTACTATTGAATGTAAACTTGCTTACTATCTATTTACAACAAGAACCGTCTTTGCAACATTTAGCATCCTTCTTGCAGCATTCCATTTCTTTGCCGTCTTTAGTCATCCCTTTTTTACAGACTACCCCATCTGCGCAACAACTAGCACCTGGCTTGCAACAGCTAGCATTCTCTGCAACAGCAGTTTTACTAGTTCTATCGTACTGGCAACACTCGTCTAATTTGCTATAAGCATCTGCAGTAGCTACTTTATGCTCGGTATCATAACCAGCAGCAGCAATGGCATCTTCAATTTTATCGGTAGATGTTTTAGAAGCATTAAAACTCACTTTTAACACTTTAGCTACCTTATCCCAGTCGGCACTGACTGCACCAGCTTCTTTAGCTGCTTTTTCAATATGTCCTTTACACATGCCGCAATTACCTGCTACTTTAATTTTGGTAGTAGTTTGCGCTTGTAAAGCAAAAGTAGAAATCAAAATAAAACCCATCAATAATATAAAATTTTTCATAATCTTTTTTTTAAATATAATATTTGTAAATTAATTCTGTAGTATACGCATAAGCTACATACTACTTTTAGATGGCATCATTCCTATAAATGAGGCAAACTAGTCTCTAGATCAAAATCAAATTAAATAAACGCAAATGAATTCGTAAATAGGTGGCCCAGTATTGACCAAATTCTTTTTAGTAATAAGGGGCTTGCTAATAAGTACAATTGAACTAGACTTTTGAATAGCAGCTATTTCATGATGAACGTTAAGACTTAATTTCTTAACAATAATATTAGTGCTTGCCTGAGACTGATGACTGTCCTGTGATTTTAGATACACTGTTTTTTCAGAACAGCATAAGTCCTTTTTAGAAGGCTTGCCACATTTACAAGTTTTAACCTTGCCAGCACATAAATGGGTAGTCGCTGTTGCGCCCATACTAGCAACAGTATATAATAAAACTAAAAATATAATAAATACCCTTTTCATTAGACCTTGAATTAATTCAAAGGTACAGCCTTATTTGATGATCCCATAAAATAGCTGTTAAAATAAAGGCAATTCTAGTCAGTTTGTAGGAAGATCTAAGTCATATTAATTGATAAAATTCCACCAAATGCCCACCCTAAACCAAGTACCAGTGCCTGGGTAATTTTTAGCAGTGAAATTATAAGTGTTTCCTAATGAACTACTTGTAGGGATTAAAGTATTAAGGTTCTCTAGTCTTATATACCCTTTGAAGCGCTTAATCATAAAATGTAAAAAGGCATTGGCTGTAGGCCTATTATGAAGCATATAAGAATTTTGAACAAAAAACTGCCCGGTTAAAGGCATATAATCATCTACTTTAAAGTCGGTATGGTAAATTATCTCCAGTCCAGTAGAAAGGTTCAAATTTTTATAAAAATTACCTTCGAAGGCCAATCTTTGTTTAGATAAAATGAATGGAATATGAATAGGTGCGGATTGATCCACTACTTGCACTGTAGTTTCATTATACCAGTTCCAATATTGACTAAGCTTAATTTTATTGGCAAGCAAAGTACTAATATAGCTTATTGGTTTTGTATACACTGCTGCCTGATAACCCGATGAGAAATACTGATAATTATTTATTAATTGGTAGTTAATAGAAACCCTGAAATCTTTTACAGCATTTCCTAGCTCTCCATTCATATCCACGGTATTTTCTTTTTGTGTTGATTTTAAGGCATTGATAGGAAACTGTGTTAGTCCTAAATAATTAGTAGAAGGAGTACGATTACTATTTTGAAAAGCAATTTTTAAATAAGTTCCTGTTGAATTTAAAATTCGTGATAAATAAAATTGAGCATCATAGTCTCCTGCGTGGTAGCCATTCAAATATAATTTACCTGAAGCAAGCAGGTCCCATAACTGATTCCTTGTTTTATTCTTATAAACACCAAAACTATATATATCATAGGAAGACCAATTTTGCAAATTCAATAAAGAAGTAGCTAAATGGGTATAGCCCGAACCCAATTGCAAAAACTGGTTCGAATTATTTTTTTGCGGATAACTAATTAAACTAAAATCATTGGTGACTAGGTTCCAGCTATCTGCAAATTTAACATTCGTATTAGGCAGGTTGGTGTAATTAAAATATTTTAGATAGCTGATATCATTTGGCGCTCTGTCTTCAAAGACAAATTCATTTGACTCCAACTTAACCTCATTTTGAAACCTTAGTCTTGGATAAAACAAATGAATAGTCACTGTATCTTTTACGATAGAATCTTTTTGACCAAGGTCATAGGTTTGACGCCATAAATAAGTATTATTCTTATAGGTAGACCCTGTAGCAATAGTAGTATTAAAAGGATTACGAAAAGAAGCACCACTCACCCCCAGTCTCGTTTCTAGCTCATAAGGATTATTTAGCGATAAGCTATCTAATAAAGAAGCTTTCACAAGTCCTCCATTTTCAGAAGAGGCTGCCTTATTGGCTAGCATCACCCAATAGGATTCATATCTTTTACGCTTCGATTGGAAATGCGCTGTAATGCGCATATTATTCAAATTTGCATTTTGATTTTTAACATTGCCTGGAGAATTACTAAATCGATATTCAAAAGAAAAATTTAATTGTTGGGTTCTATTTTGAGTATGCCTTACCTCTATTAACTGCTCTCCTTTTCCACCTAATAAATAACCTAGTTCCGTATACGGCCTAGTGGTTTGATAAAAAGGTGTGGCAGCTAAAGTATATGAATAGCCATCATAAGCATGAAAGCCAGCATCAAAGCCCCCTTTTTTCTGCGTTGAAAATAAATAAGACTTGCTTGCAGTTCCTAAATTGCCAAGATTATAAGTAGTATAGGGTAAGGGATAATGGATAAAAAAATCGTTAATGCTTGAATCAAGTTTTCGAATCTCATTATTATTATAGAGCTTATAAAATAGGGTAATGGAGTCGGCGTTCTGGTCTCTTTTTTGCAAAGAGTCGGTACTTTGTCCATTTCCACTCGACCTTCCAACGGGCCTTAGTGCATTACCAAAATTTTGCGCACTTGCTTCCATTTGAAACAAAATGTATGTAGCTAGAAAAAGTAAAATGCGTTTATACATTAACATGTATTTTGTATTTTAGGCTATTTCTTTTAACAAAGCGCTAAATAGTATGGTAAGTTTTGGCTCAGCTGCATTTGCCGCTTCTAGTACTTCCTGATGTGTTATTGTATTATTATCCTCTCTAATGCCTAAATCGGTCACCACACTCACCGCAAAAACCTTCATGCCACAATGCACAGCTGCGATGGTTTCTTGCACAGTACTCATACCTACGACATCTCCTCCCACTATTTTAATTAATTTATATTCTGCTCTAGTTTCAAAAGTAGGACCCGTTACACCTACATAGACACCTTCATGTACTTTTATTTGATGCTCAGCGGCAATGGCTTTCGCTTTCCCAATAAAATCTAATGCATAAGGTTCGCTCATATCTGGGAAGCGGGTTCCTAGTGCTTCTTCATTTTTCCCCAGTAAAGGATTAGGGGTAAATAAACTTATATGGTCATTGATGATCATTAAATCACCGACTATAAAATTAGGATTGACGCCACCTGCTGCATTGGATAATAATAAATTCTTAACGCCTAATAAATGTAAAACTCTTATAGGAAATACAACTTGGCTAGGATCATAGCCTTCATAAAAATGAAATCGCCCTTCCATCACCCAAACTTTTACACCATTTAAAGTACCTAGTATTAATCTTCCTTTATGTCCTTCCACTGTACTAATAGGAAAATTTGGAATTTCACTATAATTAATGGCTGTATCAATAGTGATTTGTTGAGATAAATTTCCTAATCCACTACCTAATATAATTGCAGTAGTGGCAGTAGCCGTTGCCTTAGATTGTATAAATTTTGTTGTTTGCTCTAAACTAGCCATTAAGGGCGTCGACATATAAGGTATATTTTAGCCACAAATATAACGACAGTAAGGGATTATAAGGCAAGATTCTAGGCCTTTGCCTTGCTTGTATCATGTTTTAACACCCAATAGGCAATAATGGCACTTAAAATCATAAATAATGCCCCCAATAAAAAAGCAGCACCTGGAAAATAAATATGGCTTGGGTGGTTCTTTATAGAAAAATAAGAGGTTAGTCCAATCATCATAGGTGGTCCTATAATAGTAGTTAAACTTTGTAATCCTGTTAAGGAACCTTGCAATTCTCCCTGTTCATTTTTAGAAACATGTAAAGAAATGATAGCTTGTAATGCAGGTCCAGAAATACCTCCTAAGCAATAAGGAATTAAAAATAAAAACATCATCCAAGTTTGAGAGGCAAAGGCAAATAATGTCAACCCAATGGCATAAAGCATAATACCATAATACACACTTTTTTCATTGCCTATTTTAGGATTAATAAATCGAATTAAAACGCCTTGTACAAGTGATACTAATAAACCAACCACACCTAAAGAAATACCAATCATTTTAGGGGTCCAACCAAACTTGCTAATATTGGCGAAGCTCCAATTACTTTGAACAGAATGAGCTGCTAAATAAATAAATAATAAGGAAATGATCAAACCAAAAACAGCAGGATATTTATTTAAATTCTTTAAAGATGCAATAGGGTTGGCTCTTTTAATATCAAAGGCCCTTCTATGTTCCTTGTCTAAAGATTCAGGCAAGATAAAATATCCATACAAGGCATTGATTAATGCTAAGCCTGCTGCCACTAGAAAAGGAATTCTAGGTCCTATTTCTCCCAGCAAGCCTCCAAGTAATGGACCAATAATAAATCCAAGGCCAAAGGCGGCTCCAATCATTCCAAAGTTTTTAGCGCGGGATTTTTCATCACTAATATCGGCCATATAGGCTGCAGCTGTGGTAATGCTTGCACCTGTAATCCCTGCAATCATTCTTCCTACAAATAACCAACCAATAGTAGGTGCGAAGGCTAAAAAAATATAATCCATACCAAAACCCAATAAAGAGAAAAGTAAAATAGGACGACGACCATAATGATCACTCAAGCTTCCTAATATGGGCGCAAATATAAATTGCATGGCCGCATAAATAAAAGTCATGAGCATGGCTGGCTTTGCGATAGAGCTGATATCAGACTTGTCTGTTATATGCATTAAATGCTGCAGTAATTGTGGAACCACGGGAATAATAATACCTAGGCCAATAACATCTATTAATATAGTTGCAAAAATAAAACCTACTGCTGCCTGTTTAGTATTCGCCATATTTGATTGATAGTTGAGTATCTACTACCCTTCAAATATACAAGTAGTAGGCAATATTACAAAAAGGAGGGTAAAAGGCCTCCTATCTTCTTACTACACTCATAATCTAATTTATTTACAACAAGGTTTTTCTACTATTTTTACATGTCTAATTACAAGATTATTAAACATTGAACGAATTGCTTTGAACGAATTTTCAAATACCGAATTCATTAAATCAGAAGCCCTTAAAATGGGTTTTGATTTTTGTGGCATTGCTGCTGCAAAGGAATTGCCTGAAGACGCAAAGGTATTAGAAGCATGGCTTCAAAAAGGTTTTCATGGAGACATGACTTACATGGAAAATAATTTTGATTTAAGAATTGATCCCAGAAAATTAGTGCCTGGTGCGAAATCGGTGATTACTTTTTTAAAAAACTATTACCCCGAGGATAGTTCTATAAATGAAGCAAGTAAGCAAGATGCAAAAATTGCAAAGTACGCTTGGGGCGAAGATTATCATGAAGTCATTAGAACCCAATTATTTAATTTACTCGATACGTATAGAAAAAAAATAGGCCCCATTGAAGGAAGAGGATTTGTAGACTCTGCTCCTGTTTTAGAAAGAACATGGGCAAAGTTAGCAGGTGCTGGATGGATTGGTAAAAATGGAAATTTAATTCAAACCAAGGCGGGTTCTTTCTTTTTTATTGCTACTTTAATTGTCGACCTTCCTTTAATCTATGACCAACCTATATCAAAAGATTATTGCGGTACTTGTACCAAATGTATTGACGCCTGTCCTACGCAAGCCATACTTCCTAATAAAACAATTGAAGCCAATCATTGTATAAGTTATTTTACCATTGAATTAAAAGCAGCTGAAATTAATACAGATAGAAATTATAATGATTGGGCCTTTGGTTGTGATGTTTGCCAAGACGTATGCCCATGGAATAGATTTAGTAAAGCACATACAGAAAAAGCATTTAAACCACTGAATACACTAATTGCTATGAATAAAGAAGCTTGGCTTCAAATAGAAGAAACGACATTCAAAGAAAGGTTTTCAAAATCTCCATTATTGAGATCTAAATTAAAAGGCATTGTAAGAAATATAGAGTATCTAAGCAATAGAAGTTAGAGGGAGCGTTAGAGTTAGAAGGAGGGAGCAAATAAGTAGGTAGGTTAGTAATTAAATTAAATAAACTATACTAATATAACTATTTCGAATTAATAGCTTCTTTTAAATGCTGTAATTCAATTTCCATTTTAGCGCCCAGTAATTTATCGTTTAATAAAGTTTGAAATTTTTCCCAAGGATACCATTTCACATTTTGTTCAAAGGACCAATGAATCACATAAGTACTGTCTTTTAAAACAGTCCACTCAAATGTTACCAAATAAGGGCTTTGGCCTGTGGCTATCCATTCATAGTTCACCTTATTTACTGTCTTATCTAAAAAGCGAACTGTTTGTGTGCCTATATGTGCTGTATTATTTTCCAATACCACTTTGTTTTCTTTCCAATCGCTCATCCACTGGTTCCAATGGCTTAGATCGGAAGTGAAATAAGCAATTTTATCTGCGCTTGTATTTACCTCCACTGCTCTTGAGGCAATGACTTTAGAAGGAAATAAAAGTGAAATACCTGTTATAAGTAAACTTAAAAAAATAACACTTATTACAATAAATTTAATAAACTTCATTATTCCCATTTAAATATTTTAAAAGCAATACCGTATACCACTAAAATCCAAATAAGTAAAAAGGAAATGTCGGGCCAAACCGAAATTAGGCTTGCTCCTTCAAACGAAATATTACGCATGGCATTATTAAAATGTGTCAAGGGTAATATTCTACAAAAAGGTTGCATCCATGTAGGGAAATTATCGATAGAAAAAAAAGTACCTGCTAATAAAAACTGAGGCAGTGTAATTAAGTTGGCAAAAGGTGGAATACTACTTTCATTTTTAGCCACCCCACTTACTATAAATCCAAAACCCATAAATAATATTAAGGCTATAAAGCTTAATACCATAATACTAACAAAAGTTATCCAACCATGCACCAATGTAAATTTAAATACAAAGTGGCCAATACTTATAATAATAATAGCCGTAATTAATTGAAAAAGTACACGACTTAATGCTTCTCCTAAAATAATATACAGTCTTCGAATAGGTGTTGCATAAAATCTTTTTAAAACAAGTTGTTGTCTTAAATTAAAAAACAAAAAGGCTACACCAAATACACCCGCACTTAATAAAGAAAAACCTAATTGACCGGGCAAAACAAAATCAATGGTTCTATAAATACGCCCTGGCACTTGCTCCACATTGTTATTCACCACCGCCATAGTGGGCGTTCCTGTAAAATTTTCTTGATTCAATTTGCCAATGACTGCATTCAATATAGATTTTACCAATTGAATATTTTGGGGATTCGCTGCTTCAGAGCTTGTTAAATTAATAACATAAGGAGCATTGACATTATTCGTTTTTTGAATTGATATAAGTGCTGTCAAACGACCCTTTGCTAATTCACTTTTAATTTTAGTAGTATCGTCTTTTAAAAAGTTAAAACCAGTAATATTTCTAATGGCTGTATATACTGGATTCAAAGTATCAGACTTTTGATCCATGGCAACGTTCACATTAATATTACCGCCACTGCTTAAAAAACCAAATACTAAAATAAAAATTAGTGGGAAAGCAATGCTGAATACAACTGCAGAAGGACTTCTAAATATAGAGCGCAGGCTAGCCTTCGTGATGGCTAACATGGCTGCTATTTGACTATATGGACGCATAGAACTATGGATGATTCACCTCAAAGATAGGTAATCGCGCTTGCGTTTGGCCCATGATTTGTTTAACCTTTTTTACTTGCTGTAAAACCTGCCACTGCGCTTCTCCTATTTCTTCTTTGATAGCCTTGGTTTTGATATTGTCCTCATAACCACTAATCAAATCTTCTATAAATGATTTTGATTCAGGATAGGACTTTGTGCTATAGCCTTTTAATTTCGCCATTCTAGCGGCGGTTGCAATGGCATCATTTAAATTTCCTATTTTATCCACCAACCCTACTTTCACTGCATCAGACCCAATCCATACGCGGCCTTGCGCAATAGAGTCTACATATTCAATACTTTTTTTACGGCCTTTTGCCACACGAGATTTAAAAGAATAATATATACTGTCCACACTGGATTGCATAAACCTTTCTTCTGTAGCATTCATGGTTCTAGTTGCAGAAGGTACATCGGCATATTGACTTGTTTTCACTCTGTCAAATGTGATGCCTAGTTTATTTTTCATAAACCCTTCTATATTCGGTATTACAGAAAATACGCCAATTGAACCTGTAATGGTACTGGCGTCCGCTAGTATTGAATCGGCACCACAGGCAATATAATAACCACCTGAAGCTGCGTAATTACCCATACTTACTATTACAGGCTTCTGTTTTTTTAATAATTCAATTTCTCTCCAAATAATATCACTTGCTAGTGCGCTTCCTCCTGGAGAATTCACCCTTAATACCACCGCATCAATTGACTTGTCATTTTTAATTTTTTCTAATAAAATTCTGTAATCATCACTGGCAATAGCATCGCTATTTCCTTTACCCATTTCAATATCTCCATCTGCATAAATAATAGCAATTTTTCCACTACCAGAACCTCTTAAAGCTACTGTGGCTGCATAATCATTAATAGATACAAATGAAATATCTTCTTGCTTAGTTACAAGTACTTTTTTAGCAATTAATTTTTTGACTTGATCATCGTATAATAATCCATCTACTAAATTATTTTGAAGCGCATCATTAGCAGATTGTATTTTACCCTCATTAGACATTTGTTTTAAAGCAGCTACTTCAATACCTCTAGTATCTGAAACACCTTGGATAAAACTTGTATAAAGTGCATTTAACCAAACGGAAGTTTGTAGTTTATTAGCTTCCGACATTTGCGCATACCTAAAAGGCTCTGTAGCACTTTTAAATTTTCCTGCATAAAATACCTGAGGTTTAATTTCTAATTTGTCTAATAACCCTTTTAAAAACATTGTCTCATAAGAGAAACCAGAAAACTCAAGCCCCCCTTGAGGATGGGTGTAAATTTGATTAGCTACATTCGCTATCCAATACCCTTTCTGTGTGATTGTTTCTCCGTAAGCAATAATAAATTTATTGGATTTTCTAAATTCAAGCAAAGCCGTTCTTAATTCTTCAGAAGCGGCGTACCCATTTGGATTTTGTGCACACTTAATATATATACCTTTAATGGCTGTGTCCTTTTTTGCATGTTGAATTAAACCAATTAATTGAGATAGACTAGGTGACTTCCCTTTTCTTTGTCTTACAATTTCAGTAAAAGCATCTGACTTCGTTTGTTCTTCAAAATTTTGAGCAATATCAATAATTAATACAGAATTAGCCACTGTTATTTTTTGTTCTTCTTTTGAAAAACCAGCAGCAATAGATACAAGAATAACTACACCTATTACACTAAAAATAATAAGGGCTAGTAAGGAAGCAAAAAAGGTCTTAAAAAACTGTTTCATGAAAAATTTTATATTGATTTTCTAATGTCTCTAAAATAGAGTCATTTAAAATAGGGAGGCGCTGTAAAATTATGGATATTTGGGCTACTTTTAGAATCCTTCTTATGAATAATGTATACCTCTTGATAGGTGGTAATATGGGCGACCGAATGGCAAACTTAGCTAATGCTAGAAACAGTATAAGTTTAGAATGCGGTCGTATAATTACTGAATCTTCTATCTATGAAACAGAGGCCTGGGGATATAAAGAACAGCCTGCTTTTTTAAATCAAGCCTTATTTATTCAAACTTCATTAGAAGCCAACGCGCTAATGGATACAATTTTAAAAATAGAAATAGCCTTAGGTAGAAAAAGAGAAATTCCACTAGGGCCCAGAATTATTGATATTGATATCATTTATTATAATGATGAGATCATTAACTCTTCTACTTTAACAATTCCACATCCAAGTATGGCGCAAAGAAAATTTGTATTAATGCCCTTGTCTGAAATTATACCTAATTATAGGCACCCTATTTTATTAAAAACCAATGAGGTTTTGTTAAAAGAATGTGGGGATTCTTCTGTTGTGTATAAAAAAAGCAGTGAATAAAGCGACTGCTTGCTATATTTGGAACCAGCATTATTGAAATTATGAACTATCGTTATATAGCCATTGAAGGAAATATTGGAGCTGGCAAAACCACGTTGTCTCAGCTACTCTCCAAGCATTATAATGCCAAGTTAGTATTAGAAGAATTTGCAGAAAACCCTTTTCTCACTAAGTTTTATGAAAATCCAAAGCAATATGCTTTTCCTCTAGAATTATTTTTTTTAGCAGAGCGTTTTAAACAACAGCAAGAACTCATTAAAAAAAATGATTTATTCCAAGAGCTCATTGTTTCAGATTATTTATTTACCAAATGTTTATTGTTTGCAAAAGTGAATTTACCTGATGAAGAATATAGATTATTCCAAAAAATGTTTGATGTATTTGCTCAACAACTTACGGCTCCCGATGTTTTAATTTATTTACATGCTCCCGTTAATACATTACAAGGAAATATTAAAAAGAGGAATAGAAAATTTGAACAAGCTATACTAGATGATTATTTATTTAGAATTCAAGAGACCTATACTAGTTATATCAAACAACATCAAATAAAAACCATTTATATCGACGCTTCGAGCGCCGATTTTATATACAATGAAGCCCATTTAAAAGTAATCACCGATGCCCTTGACAAAGACCTAGATCAAGGACAGCATTATTTTACTTTACCCTAACTTAGTATCATGGAAATAAGTAGCACCCCTAAGTTGAGCCCCTTCGCCTCCTTAAAAGTGGTTGAATTTAGAAATCTAATGCTAGGTCGTTTTCTATTTATTATGGGTCTAAGAATGATGGGCACTTTAGTTGGCTGGTGGATTTACGAATTAACCAACGAGCCTTTTGCCATTGGACTTATTGGACTTGCAGAAGTCATTCCTGCAGTATCCTTGGCATTGTATGCAGGTCATGTAATAGATATCAGTGAAAAAAGAAAACTACTACTTAGAGGGGTAAGTTTATATTGGATTTGTGCTACTATTTTATTGGGTTTATCTATTTATAATGACAAAGCCGATCATACCAATGCATTTGCTGCAAACAGCACACTCATTATTGCTATTTGTATTTATTTTATTGTTTTTTGTACAGGTATTATTAGATCCTTTACGGGGCCTAGCTTTGGCACCATTGTAGGGGGTATTATTCCTAAAAATTTATTACAAAATGCTACCACTTGGAGCCAGGGTATTTGGTTAACAGCCTCCATTTTAGGCCATGCCATTGTTGGATTTATAATAGCAGGCTATGGACATACGGGTGCTTTAATGACGGTGGTTACGCTAGTGACTATTGGTTATTTTTTTATGGCAAAAATAACAGCGAAGCCACCGCATGCCGATTTAGTAGTCAATCAAAATACATTAGAAAGTGTAAAAGAAGGTTTACGATTTGTATATAATACCAAAGAAGTATTAGGCGCGCTTTCTTTAGATTTATTTGCCGTTTTATTTGGGGGTGCTGTGGCTATGATTCCCGTTTATGCAGTGGATATATTAAAAGTTGGTCCCATTGGATTTGGTTGGTTGAATGCTGCATCCGATATAGGTGCCATTTTAATTATTTTTATTATAACGCTATTTCCCGTTACTACAGGCCAAGGAAAAAAATTATTAATTGCGGTGGGCGGATTTGGCCTTTGCATAATAATATTTGCTTTGTCTAAATTATTCTGGTTGTCATTTGCAGCTTTATTACTAAGTGGCATTTTAGATGGCTTCAGTATGATTTTTAGAGGTACCATTGTTCAATTAAAAACACCTGATCATATGAGAGGGAGGGTTATGAGCGTGAACTCCATGTTCATTAATAGCAGTAATGAATTTGGACAATTTGAAAGCGGTGTGGCTGCTAAATTGTTAGGCGTCATACCTTCTGTTGTATTTGGTGGAACCATGACTATACTAGTGGTAGTAACCACTTGGTTCAAAGCACCTACTTTAAGAAAAATGGAGTACTAATTTTTTAAAGAAAATTAGTTTTAAAAACTAAGGCGCTGTTAAAAGTCCATGCATCACATCATGCACAATGGGACAAAATTCAACATTCTTCATAGTTATAGCAGCACGCTTAAAAAATACATCTTCATCGGTGTAAGGGAACCGTTGGCAGTCAGAAGGGCGGTGCTCATAAATACCACAAGCATTATCCTTACCTAAAAAAGGACAAGGTTTGGTATTGGCTACATAATCTCCTTCCTGATCCATGGCTAAATAAGTATCTATAAAGTCAGTTTCCTTCATTCTTAAATACTTACTAATTCTTTTAATATCGGGCATTTTAAACCTTGGAGAATAATTCTTACAGCAACGCGCACAGTCTAAGCAGTTCACTTTTTCAAAGGCCGCTTCATGTAAGTCTGGCAATTGTTTAAGTATTTTACGCTTATCTACCCTTTTTAAAAAATTTTGAAATTTCTTAAGTGTTTCCGGAGCGGGTAATTCGTATAATTGTTCAATAGATAGGCTCATAATATTAGCCAAATATAAACTATTTAGTCCTCATCCACAAGCTTTCCCCACCGCCCAAAAAACAGCCTCTATAAGGGGCAAGTTTTTTGTATCTTTGTATCCATTTTTAAAACACCTTATTTATGTTGAAACTCAATACCAACGGAGCAGAATTTATCAAAAGACATATTGGCCCTAACGCCCAAGACACTGAAAAAATGTTAGCCTCTATTGGCAGAAAATCGGTGGATGAACTTATTGAAAAAACAATTCCTAATAATATACGTTCAAAAAAACCAATGCAAATTCCTGAAGGTCTTTCTGAATTTGAAATGTTGCAATCCTTAAAAAAAATAGGAGAAAAAAATATTGTAGCCACCAATTATATTGGACAAGGTTATTACGGTACCATCACACCTTCTGTGATACTTCGAAATATTTTTGAAAACCCAGGTTGGTATACGCAGTATACTCCCTACCAAGCAGAAATTGCACAAGGCCGTTTAGAAAGTTTATTGAATTTTCAAACCATGGTTTGTGATTTAACAGGAATGCCTATTGCCAATGCTTCTTTATTAGACGAAGCCACTGCAGCTGCAGAAGCCATGGCCATGATTTTTAATCATGTGAACAAAACAGATACAGTTACACAACCTAAATTTTTTGTGGACAGTGCTATATTCCCTCAAACCAAGGGGGTATTATTTACAAGAGCTGCTCCTATTCATATACAAGTGGAAGAAGGAAATTATCAAAGCGCAAAAATTGATACTACTTATTTTGGTGCCATCTTACAGTATCCAAATAATACAGGAAGCATTGAAGACTATACTAGTTTTATTGATCAAGTTCATCAAGCAGGTGGTTTGGTTATATTAGTTGCCGATATTATGTCGCTTACTTTATTAAAAAGCCCAGGTGAATTAAATGCAGATGTAGCGGTGGGTAATACACAACAATTTGGCGTACCGATGGGATTTGGTGGACCACATGCTGCTTACTTTGCTACCAAGGATGAATTTAAAAGAGGAATGCCCGGAAGATTAATTGGCGTAAGTATCGATGCCCAAGGTGGTAGAGCTTTAAGAATGGCTTTGCAAACAAGAGAGCAACATATTAAAAGAGAAAAAGCCACTTCTAATATTTGTACGGCACAAGCCTTACTTGCGAATATGGCGGTGATGTATACTATTTATCATGGGCCAGTAGGTTTGAAAAAAATTGCTCAAAAAATTCATGGCTTAGCGCAAAATTTAGAAGCACAATTAATAAGCTTAGGTATCACACAAGCCAATAAATTTTATTTCGATACTTTACATTTAACTGGATTTGATGTAGCTGCACTGCAAAAAGAAGCTTTAGCTGCTGATATTAATTTCCGTTATTTCAATGATGGTAAAAACGATAATACGATTACCCTTACCATTGACGAAACCATTTCTTTAACTGATATAGAAAAAGTAGTAGCCTTATTTGAAAAAATAATGGGTAAAAAAGCAAGTGGCAAGGCAGCAACTGCTTCGTCTATACCATCATCTCTTGTGCGTAGTTCTTCTTACCTACTGCATCCTGTATTCAATACACATCATAGCGAATCACAAATGATGCGCTATATCAAACAATTGGAAAATAAAGACTTGTCTTTGAATACAAGTATGATTAGCTTAGGAAGTTGTACTATGAAATTAAATGCAGCTACTGAAATGATTCCGGTAAGCTGGCCTGCATTTAGTACAATGCATCCTTTTGCACCAAGTAGTCAAACTTTAGGTTATCAAGAAATAGCCACAGAATTAAGTGCCTACTTATGTGAAACCACAGGATTTACTGCATGTAGCTTACAACCAAATAGTGGAGCTCAAGGTGAATACGCTGGTTTATTAACCATTCGTGCTTACCACGAACATCATAAGCAAGCCCATAGAAATATTGTACTCATTCCTATTAGTGCACATGGCACCAACCCTGCTAGTGCGGTTATGGCTGGATTTAAAGTGATTGTAGTGGCTTGTGATGCAGCAGGTGATATCGATGTAAATGATTTGAAAGAAAAAGCAAACCTACATAAGGACAACCTAGGTGGACTCATGATTACTTATCCTTCAACCCATGGTGTATTTGAAGAAACCATCATTGATATTTGTGATAGCATTCACGAATTAGGAGGTCTCGTATACATGGATGGTGCAAATATGAATGCACAAGTAGGCTTAACTAGCCCAGGAGCTATTGGTGCCGATGTTTGTCATTTAAACTTACATAAAACATTCGCTATACCACATGGTGGTGGCGGACCAGGCATGGGCCCTATTTGTGTGAATGATAAATTAGCTCCCTTCTTACCAGGACATATCTACAATAAAAATAAAATGGGTGCAGTGAGTGCAGCTCCCATGGGATCGGCTAGTATTTTATTAATAAGCTATGCCTATATAAAAATGTTAGGTGCCACTGGTTTACAATTAGCTACTGCCTATGCTATTTTAAATGCAAATTATATGAAATCGCGTTTAGAAAAAAATTACACCATATTATATGCAGGAAAAAATGGCACTTGCGCACATGAATTTATCATTGACCTAAGACCTTTTAAAGCTAGCGCGGGTATTGAAGCAGAAGATGTAGCTAAGCGTTTAATAGATTATGGATTTCACGCACCTACCATGAGCTTCCCAGTAGCAGGCACTATTATGATTGAGCCTACAGAGAGCGAGGACAAAGCAGAACTGGATCGTTTTTGCGACGCCTTAATTTCTATTCATGATGAGATCACGGCTATTGAAAAAGGGCTATCCGATAAATTAGATAACCCTTTAAAAAATGCACCCCATACGCAGAAAGTAATTTGTGCAGATGAATGGAAGCATGCTTATACAAGACAAGAGGCAGCCTTCCCATTATATTATGTACAACAAAATAAATTCTGGCCTACAGTGGCAAGAGTCAACAATACACACGGCGATAGAAATTTGGTTTGTACTTGTGAACCAGTAGCCTCTTATGCTTAGATAATATTATTGATTCGGCATCACTTGATTAAAATTCGGCATCACTTGATAATTATCTTGAGGAGGTGCCGAATTTATTTTATTACTAGCAATCACTTCATATAGAGATATAATTTTGTCTTTATCATTCAGCACTACTTGTAATTTTTCTACGTCCGATTCTAATACTTTTATCTTTCTGTTCTCTGATTCATATTTGGATATGAATTCATCCATTTTCATACTACCCAATTCACTTACTGGATCATTGGAGCCGTTAATCATTTGTCTTTGGCCTGTAAGTACCCAAAGAATATCTAAATCGGCGTAGAGCTCATCAATTCTAATTAAAATATCTGAGCCAATAGACCCTAGGTTACGAAGCTGCTTAGCAAAATAACCATTAGAGAGACCCACTTTACGTTCAAAAGAATGTGGACTAATGTTCTTGAATTTTAGGTACGCTGAAATGCGTTCAATAGGTTTCATAATAATGTTTAGTTTAATGAAGAATAGTAGGTAAAATATTTACCGACTTTATTCTTCTACCAAATTATCATGAAAAAATAGTTATACCCAAAAACTTAGGCCTCATAATTGAAGTAAAATTCAAAAATGAGGCCTAGCTAAAGATGAAAACACTGTTTTCGTTAAACTATTTTAATAATTTTTCTCATTTAAGACTAGCCATCTTAATTCGGCTTCTTCTAATTGAGTATTTAATACGCCTAAGGCTTCACTCCATTCAATGATTTTATCGTAGGCTAAACTGCTATCATTTAATTTTTCGGTTAATACTTTTTTCTTCTCTTCCATCTCCGGAATTAACTTATTTAAATTTTCTAATTCAGTTTTTTCTTTGAAACTCATTTTCTCAGAAGGCTTTTTAGCAGCAGTAGAAGGGGCTTGTACTGTAGTCGTTTGTTCTTTTGTTGGAACTGAAAAATCTTGTGCCTTGGAAATATCAGAACTTAGGGCTGCATAGTTTTGTTTCGTCTTTTCTAAAATTCTAAACTGTGTATAGTTACCTGGATAATCTCTAATAACTCCACCTCCCTCAAATATGAATAAGTGGTCTACTAATTTATCCATAAAATATCTATCGTGAGAAACCAATAATACACAACCAGCAAAATCAATTAAAAATTGCTCTAAGACCGCCAAGGTTGGTAGGTCTAAGTCGTTGGTAGGTTCATCTAATATTAGAAAATTTGGATTCTTAAATAATATAGTAAGTAATTGTAATCGTTTTTTCTCTCCTCCGCTTAAGGCACTTAAATAAGTATATTGTTTATCGGGTGTAAATAAAAATAATTCTAAAAATTGTGCAGCACTTAAGGAACCACCGCTGGCTAAAGGAAAGTTTTCGGCAAAGGTTTTCAAAAATTCAATGACACGCATATCTTTTTTATACACTAGCCCCTCTTGAGAGAAATGCCCAAAGACAATGGTTTCACCCACATTAATCTTACCGCTATCGGGCTGGGTAATACCTTGTAGTATTTGTAAAAAAGTCGACTTACCTACTCCATTTTTTCCCACCACGCCAATACGCTCTCCTTTACTAAATGTATAATCAAAACCATTTAAAACAACTAAGTCGCCGTAGGACTTATATACTTTTTTGGCTTCAATAATTTTACCCCCTAACCTAGTCATCTTCATATCCAATTGCAAATTGGTCTCTTCAATTTTCTGTTTTGCCATGGCTTCTACTTCATAAAAATTATCTTGACGACTTTTACTTTTTGTGGTTCTGGCCTTGGGCTGCTTGCGCATCCATTCAAGCTCCTTTCTAAATGTATTTTTTGCTTTATCAATACTGGCTAACTCAGAATCAATTCTGGCAGCTTTCTTTTCTAAATAATTTTCATAATCCCCTTTATAAGCATATAAATTTTCTCTTTCTAATTCCCAAATTTGATCGGTCACTGCTTCTAAGAAGTAGCGGTCATGGGATACAAGTAATAAGGTTACTTTTTCTTGTAATAAATAATTCTCTAACCACTCAATCATGTTTAAGTCTAAATGGTTGGTAGGCTCGTCCATTAATAATAAAACATGCTTGGGCTCAAATCCAATTTGATTTAAAGTTTTGGCCAAAGAAACACGCTTACGCTGGCCACCACTTAATTTAGAAACGGGTTGTTCTAAATGATTAATATTTAACTGCGTTAAAATAGTTTTTACTTTTGACTCAAAGTCCCAAGCACTTCTGTCCTCCATTTCCATAATGGCATCGGTAATCAAATTTTCATCCTCCGACTCCATGGCCATTTCATAATTACTAATGGCCTTCATCACGGGATGGTCCTGATTAAATAAATTTTGGGTAATACTGGCTGTTTCTATAAACTGAGGTTCCTGCTCAAATAAAACCAAATGCACATCCTTATGAATTTTGGCAGTACCTGCATCGGGCACTTCTTTGCCTGCCAATATTCTTAACAAAGTGGTCTTACCCACTCCATTTCTAGCAATTAATGCTATACTATCGCCTTCATTGATATTAAAATTAATGCCCTTAAATAAAGGGTTAATGCCATAACTTTTAGTCAATCCTTCTACAGAAACGTAATTCATGGCGCAAAGATAAGTAGCCTATACTAGTAAAGCCTAGATTTATAGGCAATGTTTAAGGGAAAAATGGGTAAAAAGAAGCGAACTATGTACTTTTGTGTCCATAAGTCAATAAAATTTACCCATGAAGCATTTTGAAGTACCTGTCGGTTATCGTAGTACGCTAATAAGTGCTATTAAAAATAAGCGCAAGGAAGAGGATAAGTTAAAAAAAGACTTTAGTCCGGCCCTCATTGATATAGGACCTCTAAAGATATACCTTGCCCGTCATTTTGGATTTTGTTATGGTGTAGAAAATGCTATTGAGATTGCCTATAAAACCATTGAAGAGAATAAAGGAAAAAGAATATTTCTATTAAGTGAGATGATTCATAACCCTCAAGTAAATGCCGACTTAACTAAAAAAGGTGTTCAATTTTTACACGATACCAATGGGAATGAAATAATTCCGTTGAGCAATTTAACAAAAGAGGATGTAGTTATTATTCCTGCCTTTGGTACTACTTTAGAATTAGAAGCAAAAATAAATGCTATTGGCATTGAAATTCATAAGTATAATACCACTTGCCCATTTGTGGAGAAGGTATGGAACCGTGGTGATCAAATTGCTAAAAAAGGTTTTACTATTATTATTCATGGCAAACCTAAACATGAAGAAACCAGGGCTACTTTTTCTCATGCCGCACATAAAGCACCTACTTTAATTGTAAATGATATGCAGGAGGCCATTGTTTTAGGTAAAATTATTACGGGTGAATTACCAATAAGCGATTTTGAAAAGTATTTTAAAAATAGATACTCCGCAGGCTTTAACCCAAACATTCATTTTGAAAAATTAGGAGTCATTAATCAAACGACTCAACTTGCTACCGACACACAAGCCATTTCTGACTATTTAAAAAATATAGTGGCTATCAAATATGGTAAAGAAAACCTAACTGCCCATTTTGCCGATACGCGAGACACCCTATGCTATGCGACCAATGATAACCAGTCTGCAGTTTTAGAATTATTAAATACACCTGCCGATTTAGCCATTGTAATGGGTGGAAAAAACAGCAGCAACAGCTCGCATTTAGTAGAATTATGTGAGCAAAAGCTACCTACTTATTTTATAGACGATGCCAATAAAATAATTGATGAAAATAAAATTATTAAAACCAATTGGAATGATAAGTCGGAAGAAATTATAGAAAAATATTTACCTGCTAAAAATACAGTCACCATACTCATGACCAGTGGTGCTAGCTGCCCTGACACAGTGGTAGAATCGGTGATAAGAAAAATTGCAGGTTATTATAATGTAGAAGAAGCCCTCGACGATGTTATCCAATTTTGGCAATCGCCCAACTAAGTGCCAAATTAAATTGTTCCTCTCTTGTCATATGGGTATTGTCCAAAACAATAGCATCATCGGCTTGTTTTAAAGGACTACGTTCTCTAGTGGTATCCATTAAGTCTCTATGTTGTAAATTCACTTCTATTTCTTCTTTTCGAATAGCAGGGTTCGTACTTTGTAATTCTAAAAATCTTCTCTCCACTCTAATGGCAGGGTCAGCGGTTACAAAAATTTTAAGTTCAGCATTCGGAAACACAACGGTACCAATATCTCTGCCATCCATTACAATACCTTTTAATGCACCCATGGCTTGTTGTTGCGCTACTGCAAAGTCTCTCACAGCGCCAATGGTGGCCACTTCACTTACTTTTTCACTCACATGCATTTCTCTTATCTCCGCTTCTACATTTTCTCCGTTTAATACCATATCGCTTTTTAAACTTGTGGAATTATAAACAAAGTTTAATTTAATTTCTGCTAAGGCTTTTACAATTTGAGCTTCGTTATCAAAATCAATATTATTTCTTAAAAAATAAAGTGCTACTGCACGGTACATTGCACCTGTGTCTATAAACACATAGGCTAGCTTAGCCGCTAAGGCCTTGGCTAATGTGCTTTTTCCACAAGAAGAATAACCATCAATGGCTATGATAATTTTATTCGGCATATTAGGCTACTGATATCGTTTCTGTTCTAGGAAGATTCGCATTTCTAATGGCTATTTGACGAACTGCATTGGACACCACCCCTCTTAAGGCAGCTTTAGAAACTTCTTCTTCTCCTACCATGGCAGGTACTCCTGCATCACCGCCTTCTCTAATGGATTGTACCAATGGAATTTCTCCTAAAAAAGCAAGATCATATTCTGTGGCTAAATTTTGTCCGCCTTGTTTTCCAAATAAATAATATTTATTATTAGGTAATTCAGCAGGCGTGAAATAAGACATATTTTCAATTAAACCAATAATGGGTACTTTCACATTCGCTTGTCCAAACATAGCAATGGCTTTTTTTGCATCGGCTAGTGCTACTGTTTGTGGCGTAGTCACAATAACCACACCTGTAACAGGAACAGTTTGCATAACCGTTAAATGAATATCGCCAGTGCCTGGTGGCATATCAATGACTAAATAATCAAGCTCTCCCCAATCTACATCGGTAATGAATTGACGAATAGCACTACTCGCCATCGGACCTCTCCAAACCACTGCATCTTTTTCGTCTACTAGTAATCCTATGCTCATTAATTTAATGCCGTATTTTTCTAAAGGAATTATAATTCCATTTCCATCTCCATCTTTCATCATAGGTCTTTGTCCTCTTACACCAAACATAATGGGAACACTTGGACCATAAATATCGGCGTCCATTAAACCCACTTTGGCACCGCCTTCTGCAAGGGCTAAGGCAAGGTTGGCCGAAACCGTACTTTTACCCACGCCCCCCTTACCACTTACCACCGCAATAATATTTTTAACCTGTCCTAAAACCTTCTTTTCGTCTTTTCTTAAACTGGTGGTATTGGATGTAAAATTTACTTCAATAATGGCTGCCTTATTCACTAATAATTTAATGGCATTTTCACAGGCGTTTTTCATTAAATCCTTCATAGGACAGGCGGGCGTTGTGAGCACAATAGTAAAGCTTACCTTATCTCCGTCTACTTGGAGGTCTTTAATCATATTCAAAGTCACCAAGTCCTTACCCAAATCCGGTTCCTGCACATTACTTAAGGCCTTTAAAATATCCGCGCTAGTCATTTTGGAAGTTTTTGTTAAAAAAATTAGATCGATGCAAAGTTAACGCTCATTGCACTTATTTTGCTGTTTTAATAGATAGAATATTCAAAAATGGGTTCGATTATTTAAAGATTGAGGCTTAAATTTGCAAGTACATGAGAAAGGCATTATTAATCATACTAACTACCTTGGCCAGCTTTATAAGCCAGAAGGCATTTGCCCAAACGGTCGATATTTACCGCGATTCTGTGATTCAATTATATGGTGTTATTATGACAGCAGATAGCTTAAGGGCCATTCCTTTTGCAAGCGTGTTAGTGGATAAAAAAGGCCGTGGGACCATTACCAATAACGACGGGGTTTTTTCTATTGCAGTGAATAAAGGGGAGACCATTACTTTTTCTTGCGTGGGCTTTAAAAATAGAACTATATTAATTCCATTAAAATTAGAAGGCAACCAATATAGTGTGATTCAATTAATGGTGAATGATACGAATTTTTTACCTGCTACTATTTTAAAAGCAAGGCCTTCTCGTGCACAGTTTGAAAGAGATTTTGTAAATGCAAAAGTAGATGACGATTTGTACGAGACCGCTAGAAAAAATACAAGCATGAGCCAGAAAAGAATTATTCTTTCTAGTTTGCCTTATGATGGTAAAGAAGCAGTGGGCGCCTCTCTAACACAACAAGCTACTAAATATTATTACTCTGGGCAATTGCCTCCTATGAATATATTAAACCCAAGTGCTTGGCGCAGTTTTATCAATGCATGGAAAAGGGGTGATTATAAATCTAAAAAATAGTTTTTTATGGAAAATATTGCAGTCATTGGTGCAGGCACCATGGGCAACGGCATTGCGCATGTATTTGCACAAAAAGGATTTAAGGTTCAATTAATAGATGCGCAAGCTACGGCTTTAGAAAAAGCGATGGCCACTATTGGAAAAAATTTAGACAGACAAATTGCGAAACAAATTATTAGTGCTGAGAATAAAGCAAGCACCCTTGCTAATATTAGTACTTACGCTACTATAGAAGAAGGTGTTGTGAATGCCGACTTAGTCATTGAAGCCGCTACTGAAAATAGTGAGATTAAAAAAAAGATATTCGCTAGTTTAGATGAATACGCAAAGCCCGATTGTATTTTGGCCACCAATACTTCGTCTATTTCTATTGGACAATTAGCGGCTGTTACGAAAAGGCCCTCACTAGTTATTGGTATGCATTTTATGAATCCAGTACCCATTATGAAACTAGTAGAAATTATTACTGGAGCGTCTACTGCTGTATCGGTGACTGAAATAATAGTTGCGTTAACCAAAACTATTGATAAAATTCCTTGTGTAGTGAAAGATGCACCTGGCTTTATTGCGAATAGAATTTTAATGCCCATGATTAACGAAGCTATTTATGCATTTTCGGAAGGCATAAGCGATGCAGCTACCATTGATCAAATTATGAAACTAGGAATGGCGCATCCCATGGGACCTTTACAATTGGCCGACTATATAGGATTAGATGTTTGCAAAAATATTATGATTATTATGCAAGAAGGTTTTAATAATACCAAATATGCACCCTGCCCTTTATTAGTTAAAATGGTGGAGGAAGGAAAATTGGGTATAAAATCGGGTGAAGGCTTTTATAAATATTAAGCCATTTAAAATATTATGGTATGAGTTTACAAGAAATAAAAATATTCCTAAAACAAAAGCTGGCTAGCAAAATTGACGCGGTAGAATTAACAAGTTTAATAGGCATGCTTATTGAAGCAGTAACAGGATGGAATAGGATGCAACAAATTGTAAATGTAAACACCGCATTGACCAAGGAACAGCAAGCGCAAATTGAGCAGTATGCAGAACAGTTATTATTGGGTAAACCCATTCAGTATATATTAGGGAAAGCCTGGTTCATGGGTAATGAATTAACAGTGAATGAACATGTATTAATACCTAGACCCGAAACAGAAGAACTAGTAGAATGGATTATTTCATATGCTAGTATTATAAATAAACCTTTGTCTATTTTAGATATTGGCACTGGCTCTGGCTGTATACCCATTGCCTTAAAATTAGCCCTACCTAATTGCACAGTTACAGGATTAGATATTAGTAAAGAAGCCTTGGCAGTGGCTGAAATCAATGCGAATAAATTAAAGGCGACTGTAGAGTGGATGGAAACAGATATTTTAAATACAGCGGCCCTTGATAATACTTATGATATTATAGTAAGTAACCCACCCTATATTCCACTGAAAGAGAAAAAAGAGATGCAAGAACAAGTACTCAACTTTGAACCAGCGATTGCTTTATTTGTATCTAATGAAGACCCACTTATTTATTATAGGGTCATTGCTAAAATAGGAAAGCAAAATTTATCTAAAAATGGTCAGCTATTTTTTGAAATACATTATGATAAGGGAAAAGCCATACTAGCTTTATTAGATGAATTGAATTACCACGCTGAATTAAGACAGGATAGTTTTGGAAAAAACAGAATGATACGCGCTAGCTTGAAATAATTAATGTGCAGGGTTCACCGCTACAACGGGCGTAGCGCCTAAAGACTTTATAATTTGCATTACTTTTATGGTAACGCCTAAATTAGCAACGCTGTCACCATTAATAACTACAGAAGGCTTGTCCGTCTCTTTCGCTAAAAATAATTTTAACTCATTAGGTAAGGCCTCTATACTAACGGCTGTTGAACCAATGAAAAGTTTTTGTTCTTTATCTATGGTTACCACTACTGTTTGTTTCGCCTTGGTATCACTAGAAGCCTTTGGATTAGAAACCTTAATGACATTGGGGTTGGCAAGTGTAGATACTATCAAAAAGAATAATAATAATATAAATAATATATCATTTAATGCACCAGTGTGCACTTCGGGAGAATTTCTTAATCGCTTTCTTAAATTCATAGATTAAGAATGAGTCGTTTCTTGTAAAATATCTAAAAAATCAGCGCTAGCTGTTTCCATTTTATTGGCTGTCTTGTCTATTTGAGTTGATAAATAGTTATGGCCCACATAGGCAATTAAGCCAATAATTAAACCAGTAGCTGAAGTAATCATTTTAGTATAGATACCCCCTGCTATAGTATTTAAAGTATATTCTCCAGTAGAAGCAATGCCATAAAATAATTGCACCATACCCACAATAGTTCCTAGAAAACCAAACATAGGAGCAATACCAGCCACTAAGGACAAAATATTTAAATTACGCTCCATGGAGTACATTTCTAACTTACCTACATTCTCCATACTTTTTTCAATAGCATCAATGGGCTTACCAATTCTCATAATTCCTTTTTCAATCATCTTGGCCACCGGATTTTCTGCATTCTTAGCCATGCTTTTTGCAGCATCTATATTTCCAGATAAAATATGGTCCTTAATAATGAACATAAATTTAGCATCCATGGTGCCTGCTTTTTTTATCGCTAAAACACGCTCAATAAAAACAAAAATAGCAATGACTAAAAGAATATATAATGGATACATAATCCATCCCCCTTTTTGTAATAAACTCAATAATGAAATTTTATCTTCAGCAACTTGTAACAAAAAAAGCATAGCGTTAAATTTATAAATTAAAGTTAAATCGTTTTGATTGAAAATAAATGGATGTGAATAACTATCAATTTGTTAAATTATTTCCACCAATTTGACTAGTACTTCCACCGATTTTTCCATATCCGAAACAGCCACCCATTCATGCTTACTATGAATAGCTTGCATGCCCGTAAATATATTAGGAGTGGGCAGTCCCATAAAACTCATTCGACTCCCATCCGTGCCACCTCTTATGGGTGTTACAATGGGCGTTAAGCCTACTAATTTATAGGCGGCTAAAGCCTTTTCAACGATGATGGGATGCTGATCAATTACTTCTCTCATATTGCGGTACTGTTCCTTTACTTCCATGGTAACAGTAGCTTTAGCGTAGTCTGTATTTGAAGCAATTACTTTTTGAGCTATGGCATATAGTCTTTCTGCATGCAGCTTTAACATAGCTGTTTCAAAATCACGTACTAAAAATTCTATACGCGCTGTTTCTGCACCTCCTTCTATATGATTGGGATGTATAAACCCTAAGCGCCCTTCTGTATGTTCAGGACTCCATTCATTCTTTGGTAAGGCGGCCACTATGTCGGCAGCAATTTTAATCGCATTTTGCAGTACCCCTTTTGCCGCCCCAGGATGGGCAATCACTCCTTGAATATGCAGTACTAAACTATCGGCGCTAAAAGTTTCCATTTCAAAACTAGCTAACTCTCCTCCGTCTAATGTATAGCCAAAATCGGCTCCTAATTTTTTGATGTCTAAATATTCTGTACCTCTTCCCACTTCTTCATCAGGTGTAAATAAAATTTTAATAGTACCGTGTTCAATGTTTTTATTTTTCATTAAATAACTTGCCATTTCCATAATAATAGCCACCCCTGCTTTATCATCGGACCCTAATAATGTTTTTCCAGAGGCCGTAATAATTGACTTACCTATGAAATTCTTTAAATAAGGATAGGCATCGGTGGTGATGATTTGCGCTGGATCATCAGGTAAAATAATGGGTGCTCCATTATAGTTATTATGTAAAATAGGTTTTACATGGGTGCCGCTGCAGTCGGGCGCTGTATCTACATGTGCACAGAAACAAACAATGGGTACTTTTCTTTGATGCGTTGGCTCAATAGTGGCCATCACATAACCATGCTCGTCCATGGCAGCATCTTGAATGCCCATGGCCAACAATTCTTGTACTAAAATTTTGGATAAATTTTTTTGTTTTTCTGTAGAGGGGAAGCTGGTGGAATAGGGGTCGCTCTGTGTATCTACTTGTGCATATCTTAATAAACGATCAGCTACTTCTAATGATTCTAATGTCATAATTAAAGATAATAAAAATGTCCCGACACCTTAGTAAGACGCGGGACATTTTATAGAAATTATAAAACCATTTAAGGCATAATAATAGTTGATGGAGAATCGATATTTACCAATTCTAAAGCAAAGGTTAAATCTTGGCCAGCTAAAGAATGATTGGCATCTAAAACCACTACTTCTTCTTTCACTTCTACCACGATTACTTGAAACTGTTGTCCTTGACCGTTATTCATCGTTAAAGCCATTCCTACTGTTGGATTTAAATCTGCAGGGAATTGCGCTTTAGGAAATTCAACAATCATTTCAGGTTGTTTTGGACCATAGGCTTCCATAAACGGAATATTGATTGTTTTTTTCTCGCCCACTGTCATACCTAAAACTCCACTATCGAATCCAGGTATAACCATTCCTTTACCCACTTCGAATTCCAAAGGAGCTCTTCCTTCTGAAGAGTCAAATGTCTCACCACTAGTTAAAGTACCGTGATAATGCACTTGAATGGTATCCCCATTTTTTACTTGTTGCATATTGTTTATTTTTAGTAAAGCACCTAGGGTGCAAAGGGCAAAAGTACATAATTATGGCAGATAAACTAACTTTGCATAATGGATAGAAAACCAAGGATTATTTTTATGGGTACCCCTGCTTTTGCAGTGGCTTCTTTAAGCGCCTTATTAGCAGCTAAAATGAATGTGGTAGCGGTTGTTACGGCTCCGGATAAACCTGGTGGTAGGGGTATGCAGCTGCAAGAAAGTGCTGTCAAACAATTTGCCATTGAAAATAATATTCCCGTTTTACAACCAGAAAAACTAAAATCTCCCGAATTTTTTGAAGCCCTCAAAACACTTCAACCCGACCTTCAAGTGGTGGTGGCTTTTAGAATGCTTCCGGAAATTATATGGTCTTTTCCTCCCATGGGTACCTTAAATGTACATGGTTCTTTACTTCCTCAGTATAGAGGAGCCGCTCCCATTAATTGGGCCATTATTAATGGAGAAAAACAAACCGGGGTGACCACTTTTCAATTACAACATGCCATTGATACAGGTAATATTTTATTACAAGCACCTATTGACATTAGCGAAAACATGACCGCTGGTGAATTGCACGATACCATGAAAGAAGTGAGCGCTGCATTACTCGTAAAAACTATTGAAGGACTTAATAATAATTCCATTCAAGCCAAAGCCCAATTAGAAATAAGTGTTGAACTAAAACATGCACCTAAAATATTTACAACTGACTGTGAAATTAATTGGGAGAACCCAGCCGCCAGTATTCATAATTTAATTAGAGGGCTGGCACCTTTTCCAGGGGCCATTACCAAAATAGATGGAAAAATGGTAAAGCTTTTTACTACCCATATCATTGATACGCCAAGTACAGAAAAAGTAGGAAGCTTTATTACCGATGGAAAAACATTTGCAAAAATAGCTTGCGGCAATGTTTATATTGGCATTGATGATATTCAATGGGAAGGTAAAAAGAGAATGCCCATTGCCGATTTTTTAAGAGGCTATAGAAAACCAATCTAAAAATTATTAATAATTTATATTAGTATAAGATTAATAATGATATAAAACTAGCAATATTGCTAGTATAACTTATTTAGTTAAAGCAGCATTAAATTCTTCCAGCTTTACTAAACCTTCATGCCTCCAAGTTTCTTTACCATTTTTAAATAGTATAAAAGTAGGTAAGCCTTCCGACTTCAAAGATTTCATTACCTCTATATCATTAGCACCATCTACTGCTAAAAAATAAAAAGGAGCAGCAGATTTTTGTTTTAATGTCTCTAGTATGGGTAACATTTTTCTACAAGGCGGACACCAATCTCCTCCAATCTCGACTAGTACCATTTTATTAGAAGCTATGGTTATATTCAAATCGTCCACACGCATTTGAGTCTTATTATCCGCACCTTCTACAGAAAAACCATTCATTTTCCAGTTACTCATACCTCCTGCTAAGTTAACCACTTTATAGCCTTTAGCTTCTAATGCAGCTTGAGCCGATGCACTTCTTACACCTGCCTGACAATATACATATACAGGTAAATTTTTATCTAAATGTTGTGTTCTATCTGCAAATTCTTTCTGGTCTAACCAATTGGCCTGTAAAGCATCTTTAATATGACCCCCTTTAAATTCAGCAGCGGTTCTTACATCTAAAACTTGAATATTTTTAGCAGCAATGGCTTCTTTATAAGCAGCCGCATTTAAGGATAGAGAAGCGTTTGTGTTTGTTTGTGCACAGCTTATTATAAAACTTGCCATAAAAAAAAGGCAAATGCAAAATTTATATTTCATAAAAAATAATTAATTGAAATAGTTGAGTATAAATATTTAAATAAAAATAATTAATAAGTAAATTAATAAGTCACTGAGATCTGGAAAGTCTTATTGGTAATGCCTAAAATAGCTGCAGCAGCATCACTTAATCTGTATTGGATTGAATTACCTACTTCAGGCAAAGCATTGATTACCTTAGCACAAATACTTTTTAAATCGGAAGTAGTAATTCTAACAATGGTTCCTACCGGTAATTGATTGGTTAAAATATAAAACTTTTTATCTTCCCATCCACTTACACTTTTAAAAATAGCAGCCGTACCTTCTAAGGTTTGAAAACTTGCCGATTTTTTTTGATTGGTAAACAAACTAGCAAAATACCCTTCTTCTAATTCTGTATTATTTACAAGCATGGTAGATTTATGCAAACTATCCGACAACCTCATTTTTTCTTTATTGTCTGCAATTAGCTTAAGTGGTTCCGGATTTTTAAGCGGCACAAAAGCACTGCGTTTACCACGACGCTTTTTACCTTTTTTTGAAATGCTTTTTTTACCCTTCTTTTTAGAATGAACAGTAGCCTTTTTCTTATGCTGAATAGTTGTTTTTACTGTTTGCTTTTGGGTCTGCTTTTGCTTGGCGGCATAAGAAGACAATTGGCCAAATAGGCCAATGACTACAAAAACCATTAAAATCAATCTCTTAAGCATCTGACGAAGGTACAAAAATGAATGGCAAAGAAAGTAGAAAATATGTTAATGATATATTTATGTAATATATAATAACTAGTAGTTCAATATTCTCCATTCATTTGGATAGTAATTATTGGACCTATTGGGTAGTAATTTTGCCCAACCTAAACGGGTATTTTTATATTGTAGTGCATGCCAGCCTTTGCCCCCTGGTAAGTTCAAATCGGCCCTTCTTAAATATTGCAAGGAAGTGGCTTCGTCCAGTTCCATGGTTTGAAAAGGCAAATTTTTCCAAGTACTCATGGCAAGCGCATGTGCAGGAATTAAATCGGCTCCTTTTAAAGTACCAATAGCCAACCCCATTTTTTTAACATATAAATTTTTAAGCAAGCTATTATAAGCGTCTTTGAATTGAATAGCTAAGGCAATAATATTTTCTTGATGATTGATATAATAATAATTGTCAGGCAAAGTGAAATGCGCATTTAAAATTTCGGCTTCTTTTTTTGTAATAGCAGTGGTTTCAAAAGTGGAGTCATAATAAGAAGAATTATTTGCTATTTCTTTTTTAAACACTGCTAAGAAAAAACCTTCCCCTTTTATTTTATCAGGATAAAACCGGTAGCCTTTACAATTTTGTATTGGACTTTCGCTTTGAATAATACCCCAGTTACTATCTATATTTACATCAATACTTTTCATTCCCTCCATTGCAGCAATCTTGTCTAAAATATTTTCATCTTCTTGCATTGAATAAGAACAAGTCGAATAAATTAAATAGCCTCCCTCTTTTAAACAATCAATGCTATCCTCTATTATACGCGACTGCCTAACACTGCAATGCTGCACTGCATCTTCACTCCAATGCTCAATGGCTTCCGGGTCTTTTCTAAATAAACCACTGCCACTGCAGGGCGCATCAATTAACATTAGATCAAAAAACTGAGGCAGCGCTTTAAAATTGGAAGGATCGTTCTGTGTGACCACAATATTATCCGCTCCCCATTTAGTGGTATTCTCTACTAAAATGGCATTTCTATTTTTAATGGTTTCATTGGCCACCACTAATCCCTTTTTAAAATAATTCGCAAGTAAAGTAGTCTTACCTCCAGGTGCTGCACATAAATCTAATACATGTAAGGCTCCTGGCTGAGGAGCTATTTGTTTTAAAGCATGATGCAAGAACATACTACTCGCCTCTTGCACATAATAAGCCCCCAGATGCCATAATGGATCTAGTACAAATAGGGGACGCTCTTTTAAATAATAACCATCTTCACACCAAGCAATTGGGCTTGCCTCATTAAAGAAAGATGAGGGTTGTTCTAAAAAGGATTTACTTGTATTTATTCTAATAGAAGTAATCGACTGCTTTAATTCATGGGTTTGTATAAATGCCTGTTCGTCGAAACCAGGTAAGCCTTTTAAAGATGATATGAATGAATTAGGTAGCAATATATAAATGGTTTAAAAGCGTATGGTAAAATTTTCTTTTTCTAATTGTTCTTGTCTAAAAAATACAATGCCTAGTTTATGTAAATCAATGGTAAGCTTAACCTCCTTATGCATTTTCATTTGTTCCCAAGAAGCTTCCATTTCTTTACTTGAATGAATACTATCAAAAATAAGTATACTCTGCGTATTTATTTTTTTTATAGCAGCATTAAAATATAACATTAAGTCATCTGCCTTTTTATTTTGCTTAAGATAAAATAGTCCAATAGCCTCTGCCTCACCTATCTCTTTTAATGCATACTCTTGAATGGATGAAGCAGCTTCTAATTCCATTACAGCCGCGGGCTTATAAAAAGCAATCATACGATTTACTAAGGCATGGTATTTATTAGCGCTAGCAGCCTCTTCGCTGAGTTCTTTACTATTTAAAATAGAACTGATAAAACTAAATACAAAGGGAGAATGCACACCATGTCCTTTCCCATTAGAGGCATTAAAGTAATAATTAAAATATTTGTATAGTCTAATGGGAAATGAGTAAGACATATTATTTTCTTTTCCAACATTCAAAGTCAAAAGAAAATTTATGTTTTTCATCGGCGTCGTTTTGAGTACTGCTCACCATTTCCCATTCAGCATTTAGCTGGGGAAAGTAAACATCGCCCTCAATAGTGGTATGTACTCTTGTTAACCAAATTTTTTGTGCTATCGGCAAGGCCATTTCATAAATTTCACCCCCTCCTATAACCAACAATTCTTTGTAGCTAAATTTATCAGCCAAAGCGGTGGCCTCCTCCATAGTATGCAATACCGTTACATCTTCGTTCACCCAATTTTTATTGCGGGTAATAATAATATTCAACCTGCCATTCAAAGGCTTGCTGCCCATGGACTCAAATGTCTTTCGCCCCATTAAAATGGGCATACCCCAGGTAGTGTTTTTAAAAAAGCGCATATCCTTAGGCAAATGCCATAATAATTGATTGTTTAAACCAATGGCATTGTTTTCAGAAGCTGCTACTACAAGGGTTATATTCATTTATATTATTTTAAACAGCCACCGGCGCTTTAATACTAGGATGTGATTCATAATTCTCTAAAGTAAAATCAGAAAATTGATAAGAAAAAATATCTTTCACTTCTTTATTTATTTTCATAGTAGGAACTGGGAAAGGTTTTCTTGACAATTGCAAGTTTGCCTGCTCCACATGATTATTATACAAATGTACGTCGCCAAAACTATGCACGAAGTCTCCGTATTCTAAATTACAAACTGAAGCAACCATCATAGTCAGTAATGCATAAGATGCTATATTAAAAGGCACACCTAAAAAAACATCGGCACTGCGTTGGTATAATTGACAACTTAATTTTCCATCTGCCACATAAAATTGAAACATATTATGGCAAGGCATAAGGGCCATCTTTGATAAGTCCCCCACATTCCAAGCACTTACAATTAATCTTCTACTATCGGGCGTCTTTTTTATTTGTTCAATTAATTCTGAAATTTGGTCTATCACTATTCCATTCGGAGCTTCCCAACTTCTCCATTGTTTTCCATAGACAGGACCTAGGTCACCATTTTTATCGGCCCACTCGTCCCAAATGCGCACCCCATTCTCATTTAAATATTTAATATTGGTATCGCCATTTAAAAACCAAAGTAATTCGTAAATAATACTTTTCAAGTGAAGCTTCTTGGTGGTTACCATCGGAAAACCTTCTGCCAAGTTAAAACGCATCTGATATCCAAAACAACTTTTGGTTCCAGTTCCAGTTCTATCGGTCTTTTCAGCCCCGTTGTCAATAATGTGTTGTAGTAAATTCAAGTATTGTTGCATAGTGCAATTTACAACCAATACCTTTTATGTAGAAATCATTTTTTGGCCTTCCTACGGGCCAATTCCTGCCTGATGAAAAGCAGCTCCCTACTGGTTTGCCCATTGACGCTAGAATTTTCCTCTGCCCTTCTCATTAAATAAGGAATCACATCCTTAATGGGCCCAAAAGGCAGGTATTTGCTTACATTATACCCCTCTTTAGCCATATTAAAACTAATGGGATCGCTCATACCATATAATTGAGAGAAATGAATATGTGGGTCATTGGCTGAAATTCCTTTTTCAATCATTAATTGTGCAGCAAGCAAATTGCTTTGTTCATTATGAGAGGCAATAATTGAGCAGACCATTTC
This sequence comes from Sediminibacterium sp., assembly GCA_007280515.1. Taxonomy (GTDB): domain Bacteria; phylum Bacteroidota; class Bacteroidia; order Chitinophagales; family Chitinophagaceae; genus Sediminibacterium. The sequence goes on along the minus strand of QYPL01000014.1, from coordinate 16,280 downwards.
TTTATGAGTGATACAAAACGCTGTTGCATCATTAAAATCTTTATCGGTGGCTTCTTTGTCTAAATGTATTGGCGACGCAACCCCTTCTTCTTTAGCGCGTAATCTTTCTTTTTCCATATAAGCGCCACGTACCAATTTAACACCTAATTTAAAGTTTTTTTCTTTAGCTATCTTAAGTGATAATTGTAAAAAGTTTAATCGGTCATTTCTATATAATTGATAAGTATTATACACCACCACTTTCTCTTTATTATATATAGCCATCAGTTCAATGGCTAAGCGGTCAATAGGGTCTTGTATCCATGTCTCTTCTGCATCTATTAAAATACCCACGCCTTTTTCTTTGGCCAAATCACAAATTGCAAACATTCTTTCTTTCACTCGCTCCCAGGCAGCATCTTCCATTTCGCTATCATGTATGCCACTTCTTAATCTTGGGGCTTCATTTAATGTTTCCAATAATTCTACACTGGCAATACCAGTTAACTTAATACTTACAAAGGGAATATTATTTTGAGTGGAAGCAAAGTCCACTGCTTCCATAATTTTTTCAGTAACATTATCAAAATTTTCTTCACCTTCTTTGGCTTCTACTCCATAATCTAAAATTACTTGCACACCATAGGCCCCTAATTGCTTGGCCACTCTTGCTGTTTCTTCTAAAGTTTCACCGCCCACAAATTGATTAAATATAGTGCTGCGAATTAATCCATTAACAGGTAAACCAGAATTCATTAAAGCAGGTGTTAACTTAGTAGCTAAAGAAACAATAATAGGACTTTGTATAACGGTAAAAAGAAATCGAGCTCTTTTTAATTCAGCGTTAGATTTATATGCAAATGCAATTTGGGTATTGTCTAAAGATAGGCTCATGCTAACATTTATTGGTATCGCAAATATCGTTAGTAAAACTTAAAAATCAAAGTATTATATCCATTAAATAAGACTTAAGTATCTTTATACTTGTTACTTAAAAAACCCTATTTTATGAAAATAGTTTCTACAGAAGTTTTCTTATTCAAAATTCCCATGACGCCTTTTACCATTGCCACGGGCACGATGCACTATGCGCAAAATATGGTTATTAAAATTTATACAGATGAAGGTATTATAGGTTGGGGAGAATGCTCGGCTTTTCCTATGATTGTGGGCGAGACACAATTAAGTTGTTATACTATCGCAAAAGACTTTGCTACTTACCTGAAAGGGAAAGACCCTCTAGCTATTAAAGAAAGGTTAGCCGAACTAGATACCATTATTGCTGGAAATTATACCGCCAAAAGCTCTTTTGATTTAGCCTTATATGATATTGCTGCTAAAGCTGCAGGTAAACCACTCTATGCTTTTTTAGGAGGAAAGTCCAAACCCATTGAAACCGATTTAACCATTGGCATTGATACCCCCGAAAGCATGGCCAAGGATGCCATTGATTTTGTGAAGCAAGGAGTAAATATTATTAAAGTGAAATTGGGAAAAGATCCTGTTCAGGATATTCTAAGAATTAAAAGTATAAGAGATGCTATTGGTTACGATACTAAAATTAGAATTGATGCCAATCAAGGTTGGGCAAAAGAAGAGGCTTTAAAAGTATTAGAAGGTTTAGCCCCTTATCAAATTGAATTTTGCGAACAACCCATGCGTAAATATTACGACGATTATTTACCGGCATTATGCGAAGCCTCTCCTATTGCTATTATGGCCGATGAATCGGTATTCACGCATCATGATGCAAGAAGATTATTGGAACAAAAAGCTTGTCACTCTATTAATATTAAATTCTCCAAAAGTGGAGGCATACAGGAAGCAATTAAAATTCATGCTATTGCTAAAGCCAATAATATACCATGTATGATGGGCGGCATGTTAGAAAGCCGTTTAGCATTAAGTGCTAAAATGCATTTTGCCATGGCCATGGACAATGTAAAGTATTACGATATGGACACTTGTTTATTGGGACATTTAGAAGACCCCATTATAGGAGGTGTTAAATTTAATGGTATGCATTTAAGCATTAGCGACACCCCTGGTATTGGTGCAGAAGTCGACCCAGCCTACTTAGCTAAATTGGACCATTTTACGGTTTAAGATGTACCTTTGAGGTACAAATAATTACTATGGAAGCAAGAAAAGCAAAAGATTCATTTATTACCATGAATGAATTAGTACTACCAAATGATACCAATACTTTTGGAGATTTAATGGGAGGCAAGCTAATGTACTGGATGGATATTGCCGCTTATTTGTCTGCAGCCAAACATTGCAATTCAGGTGCCATGACCGCATCAGTGGACAATATTAGTTTCAAGACACCCATCAAATTAGGCAATGTCATTTGTATAGAAGCGCGCGTTACAAGAACCTTCACTACCTCTATGGAAATTCATTTAAAAGTTTGGAACCAGAATATGATTACACAAAGTAGGGAGTTAAGCAATGAGGCTTATTTTACTTTTGTTGCATTGGATGAAAATAAAAAACCAAAACAAGTTCCAGCAGTTATAGCAGAAACAGAAGAAGAGAAAAAGTTTTACGATAGTGCACTTCGCCGTAGACAACTTCGTTTAATATTAGCAGGAAAAATGAAGCCAGATGATGCTACTGAATTAAAGGCTTTATTTATTAAAGACTAAGAAATTAATAATATTTTCTTTGTCAATTATTACATGGTATGGTGCTTACCTTTCAGCATATACTCTTTGCTTTGCTCAATGGCATCCATGACTTGGTCAAGTATTGTTTCTACAGAACTATTATAATCAATTACTAAAGGCGCTTTAAATCGAACGGTTAAAGGAGTACCCACTTTTTTAAACGATAGGCCTTTCTTGGTAAATGCTCGCCAAAATCCATTAATGACCACAGGCACAACAATGGGTTCATTATTTTTAATAATATGCGCGGTTCCTTTTCTTCCTGGTGCAAATGGTTTGGTGGTTCCTTGCGGAAAAGTAATTACCCAGCTTTTTGATAATGCTTTATCAATTTTTTGTGTATCTACTACATCTCTATCCCTACTAACATCGGCGCCCTCGGCTCTCCATGTTCTTTTTACTGTTAAAGCACCCCCCAATTTAAATAACCTAGTCAGCCAATTACTATTCATAGTTTCTTCTGCTGCTACAAAAAATACATTGGTAAACGGATTCAATAAATAATAAGGAATGCCTAACTTATCAAACTTGCCCCATTTTACTGCACAAAAAATATGTACAAAGGCAATCACATCTCCAAAATAGGTTTGGTGATTACTTACAAATAAAACATTCTTATGAGGTAACCCTTGTAAATTTTCTGTTCCTTCAATTTCTACAGTATTAAATAAGGCAAGCCCTGGGTAAGTAAATATGCCTACCACCCCATATATAAGGGAGCGAAATATTCTAATTTGTTTTAATCGATCTAAAATCGTCATCTAGGTTCAAATGGTTACGACTGCAAGATAATACAATAATTTAACTCGGATATTTCTGTTTAAACAACAATTAGTACCTTTAGGCGATGGAAAAATCTGCTGTAATTTTTGATATTGATGGCTTATTAATAAATAGTGAGCCCTTATGGAACCAAGCCGCTGCTGAAATTTTTAGGCAGTACGGCATTATACTTACAGAGGAGCAATATGCAATCACCACTGGCCTTCGCTCTAAGGAATTTGTAACACACTGGTTAATACAACATAAAATACCTTCTACTGAATTTGATAGAGTAGAAGAAAAAATTGTGAGCCTTGCTTTAAGCTTAATTGATAAAGATGCCACCTTAATGCCAGGCGTTGAACATATATTTCAATTTTTCTTAAAAAGAGAGTTCAAAATTGGACTGGCTACTTCCTCCCCTATTGAATTAATAGAATGGGTGAAGGATAAATTAGGTATAAGAAGTTATATTCATGCAAGTTGTTCGGCACAAAATCTTCCTTATGCCAAACCTCATCCTCAAGTATATTTAGATTGCGCAGCAGCCATACATGTCTCTCCTTTAGCTTGTATATGTTTTGAAGACTCTGTATATGGAATGACTGCAGCGAAAGCAGCAAGAATGACTTGTGTGGTAGTGCCATCGGCAGAACATAGTAAGTTACCTCATTGGGGACTAGCCGATTTAAAATTAAGTTCCTTACAAAATTTTGGTGATTTGCATTTTAATATGCTCAATCACTAAATTCAATTAAATTGCAGGCAACCATGGAACTAGCAAAAAAAGTAATAGCAAAAGAACTGGAGCTCTTTGAAGAACATTTCAAAGAAGCCGTAAAAAGCAGAGTGTCCTTGCTAGATCGCATCATGCAATATATTGTAAAGCGAAAAGGGAAGCAGATGCGACCTATGTTTGTTTTACTTTCAGCCAAACTTCATGGCGAAATTAACGATGCCTCTTATAGAGCAGCCTCATTAGTGGAATTATTACATACTGCCACACTAGTGCACGATGATGTGGTAGACGATGCCTTAGAAAGAAGAGGTATGTTTTCCATCAATGCATTATGGAAAAATAAAATTGCCGTTTTAGTAGGCGACTATTTATTATCTAAGGGTTTATTATTATCTCTTGAAAACAAAGATTTTACCATACTCACTATTTTATCGAATGCAGTTAAAAAAATGAGTGAGGGAGAATTACTGCAAATGGAAAAAACAAGAAACCTAAATTTTGACGAGTCGGTTTATTATGAAATTATAAGTGGTAAGACTGCTTCTTTACTAGCTTCAAGTTGCGCTGCTGGAACAAGCTCTGTTACAGACAATGAAGAGACTATTCAAAAAATGCGCGAGTTTGGCGAGAATGTGGGCATGGCCTTTCAAATTAAAGACGACTTATTCGATTATGGAGAAGCCAAAATTGGCAAACCTACCGGCAATGATATCAAAGAAAAAAAATTAACCCTTCCTCTTATTCATATTTTACAAAAAGTAACGCCTGCTTTAAAAAAAGAAATTATTTATATTGTTAAAAACAACAATAACGATAAAGAAAAAGTAAAATTTGTAATAGATCATGTCATATCTTACGGAGGCATAGAATATGCGACCCATAAAATGAACGAATACAGAGACAAGGCCTTACTTATCTTAAACGCTTTCCCTACTAGCCCTGCCAGAGAAGCTTTAGAGGAATTAGTAAGATATACAACCGACCGAAAATTTTAATGGAAAAAAGATGGAATATACTTGCAGCCGATACTGCAACCGTGCAGACCTTGCAAGATGCATTAAAGATTCATCCTATTTTATGTGAACTACTCGTACAAAGAGGCATAGACAGTTTTGATGCCGCTAAAAAATTCTTCCGCCCTCAACTAGAACACTTGCACGACCCTTGGTTAATGAAGGATATGGACAAAGCAGTCGAGCGTATTGAAAAAGCGGTGGTAAATGCAGAATCTATTTTAGTGTTTGGCGACTACGATGTTGACGGAACCACTTCTGTAGCTACCTTATATCAATTTTTAATAAAACTTACCCCTCAGGTTGATTATTACATTCCCCATAGATACAAAGAAGGTTATGGCGTATCTAAAATTGGAATTGACTACGCAAAGCAAACCGGCATACAATTAATAATATCGGTTGACTGTGGTATTAAGTCCATTGAACTTGTTGAATATGCAAAAGAGCTTGGCATTGATTTTATTATTTGCGACCACCATTTACCCGATGCAATTTTACCGCCCGCTATTGCAATACTGAATCCAAAACAAATTGATTGTAATTACCCGTTTAAAGAATTATGCGGCTGCGGTGTGGTGTTGAAATTAATTACTGCCTTGGCAGATAAATATAATTTACCTACTGAGTCTTATTTAGAATATTTAGACTTAGTAACTACCGCCATTGCTGCCGATATTGTACCCATTGTAGATGAGAACAGAACCTTAGCTTATTTTGGATTGCAGCAAGTGAATGAATCGCCCTGCCCTGGTTTACTGGCCTTAATGGAGTTAGCCAAACAAACTACGCCTATGCGTATAACTAATTTAGTATTTGCAGTAGCCCCTAGAATTAATGCAGCTGGCAGAATGGACGATGCTAAAAAAGCAGTACAATTATTTATTGAAAAAGATTCTTCAAAAGCCTTGGCCATTGGTTCTTTATTACAACAAGACAATTTAGATAGAAGAGAAGCCGATACTACCATAACAGAAGAAGCCTTAGCGGAAATTGAGTTAGATCCGAATCATGCACAGAAAAAATCATCGGTGGTATTTCAATCTCATTGGCATAAAGGCGTGGTGGGTATTGTAGCCAGCAGGCTTATAGAAAAACATTATAAACCTACTATTGTACTCACACAAAGTGGAGAAGTAGTAACAGGAAGCGCAAGAAGTGTAGTGGGCTTTAATTTATATGAAGCCTTGCATGCTTGTAGAGCACACTTAATTGGATACGGAGGACACTTCGCCGCAGCTGGTATGACACTCGCTTTAGAAAATTTAGAAGCCTTTAAAAATGCTTTTGAACAAGCGGTAGCTGAAAGAATTACACCCGCGCAACTCATTCCTGAAATTGTTATTAATGCAGTTATACCTATTGATAGTATTAATATGAACTTCTATCAAATTATTACGCAGATGGAACCTTTTGGACCAGATAATATGCGCCCTTTATTTTTAGCAAAAAATGTATACGATACGGGCTATAGTAAACTAGCCAAGGAAGCACATATAAGTTTTAATATCACACAGGGCAATCAAATATTAAAAGGTATTGGCTATAATATGGCGCAGCATATGGGTATAGTAAAATCGGGCAAGCCCTTTGATGTTGTGTTTCAATTACAACTCAATGAATGGCAAGGAACTCAAACAGTTCAAATGCAAGTATTAGATTTAAAAGAAAGTGGTTCTTATAATTAATATATCAACTTGCTTGATTATTTTAATAAATCAACACTTCTATTAATAAAGTTTGTGAGCTCGGCTCCTTTTAATAAACCTTGAGAAAGCAAGGCTAAGTCTGCTAAGTTGCGGGCTTGCTTTTGTTGCTTTTCAACATCGGGCTCATTTAATAAGGCTTGGAAAATAGCATGGTTACCATTAATAGTCAAATGTACTTCATCGGGCATTTGCGCATAAAAAGTAGTCATACCTCCACCACCCATGCTGGCCATATCTTTCATACGACGCATAAATTCAGGGCGTGTAGCAATTACTGGTGCAGCGTCTTGGCTAAGGCCTTTCACTTCAACGGTAATAGTTGTTTCAGGTATTTGGAATTCAAATAATTTTTTAGCTTGTTCTACTTCATCTTTAGATAAAACAGAATCAACATTTTCTTGCTTGTCTATTAAGTTATCAACTACATCGGCATCTACTCTCACAAACTGAACGCCTTCCCATTTCATTTCAACATTATTAATGAAGGCGGCGTCCACCATAGTTTCTAGTTTAATAACTTTGTAGCCCTTGCCTACTGCTGCTTGTATAAACGCATCTTGCCCAACCGGGTTAGTAGTATATAATAATACTTGTTTGCCGTCTTTATTTTTTTGATTCGACTCAGTTACTTTTTTGTATTCATCTAAAGTATAGAAAGTTTCTGCAGTGGCTGCGTCTTCTAAGATTAAAAACTTATTAGCCTTGTCTAAGAACTTATCGTCGGTAATCATACCATATTTAACGAACAGGCCTAGGCTCTCCCACTTATCTTCAAAAGCTTTGCGGTCATTGTTAAATATCTCTTCTAATTTATCGGCTACTTTTTTAGTAATGTGTGCATTAATTTTTTTCACATTTGGGTCGCCTTGTAAATAGCTACGACTCACGTTTAATGGAATATCTGGGCTATCAATAACACCATGTAGTAACATTAAGAATTCAGGTACAATATCTTTTACTTCATCGGTTACAAATACTTGGTTGCAATACAACTGTATTTTGTCCTTTTGTATTTCAAAGCTTTGCTTAATTTTTGGAAAATATAATATACCCGTTAGATTAAATGGATAATCTACATTTAAGTGAATCCAAAAAAGGGGTGTCTCCCCGAAAGGGTATAATTCTTTATAAAAATTCTCGTAGTCTTCCTTGGTTAAATCGGCAGGCTTACGAATCCATAAAGGGTTAGTATTGTTAATTGGTTTTTCAACCTCTTGACCTTTTACTCCTGCATCAGATGCTTTCGCATCTTCTTGCACTTTAGCCTCTTTTACTTCAGCATTTGCATCGGTAAAATAAATCGCTACTGGTAAGAATTTACAAAAACGATTCAAGATTGATTTTACTCTTTGTGCTTCTAAGAACTCGGCGCTTTCTTCGTTAATATGTAAAACAATTTTTGTTCCGCGGGCGCTATAGTCTACTTCGTATAGTTCATACTCAGTGCTACCATCGCAGCTCCAGAAAACACCTGGTGTACCGGTATGGCTTTTAGAATAAATATCTACTTTTTCACTCACCATGAAGGCACTATAAAAACCTAAACCAAAATGACCAATAATGCTAGCGTCTTTGTATTTAGTAACAAATTCTTCAGCGCCACTAAAGGCAACTTGGTTAATGTACTTATCAACTTCTTCAGATGACATACCAATACCATTGTCCATAATGGTCAATGTTTTTTCTTTGGCATCTAAAATTACATCTACTCTAAGGTTACCTATATCGCCTTTCACTTCGCCTTTAGAGCTTAATGTTTTTAATTTTTGGGAAGCATCTACAGCATTACTTACTAACTCACGTAAAAATATTTCGTGGTCGCTGTAAAGGAACTTTTTAATGATGGGAAAGATGTTCTCTGTCTGAACTCTTATTTGACCTTTTTGCATAGTGCTGTTGTTTAGCAGTTTACTAGCAAAGAAGGTACCAAAGCCAAAATTCTGCCAAGCTGTCAAGCCTTTGGCCTATGATGGCTAGTTTTTGAGCCAGGCTGCGCCAGTACAGCGCTTGGACCTAAACAAAATGTCACTTGTGTCTCTTAATAATAACTGCTTTTCATAATTGTAAACAGAATAAACACCAATAATATCTCCATTATTTTTTGGTAAAGAAATACCAGCAAAATCGGCATAGCCACTTGTCCTAAGATAAATAGTTCCACCCGTACAAAATTTCAGGCTTCTGCTAGCGCCAATTTTATTTTTTTTATCAGCATAAGTTGAATTGGTATCTGCTGCAGAAAATTCAACATTGGATATTTTAATAAGCCTTCCTTGCAAACTATCCGCTAAATTTTTAAAAGAAACTACTAGGGGAACTATATTGGTATTCTCTTTAACTACTTTAATATATTTAGCAAATAAAGGCGCTGGAATTCCAGTCGTTAATAATTGTCCAGAACTAGTATCAACAGATGCCACCACTTGTAGCATCCTTCTATAATCTGTTAAGATTAAATTTTGTAAGTGTATTCTGATGGTTGTTCCAATTGGATAAGTTTGATATAATGCGCTAGCGTCTAAATTTATTAATATTCCACCAGAAGTATCCTGAATACTAATTGATTTATATAAATTATCGTGCTCATCATTCGCTACTATAGTGGCCTCCAAAGCCATAGTTTTAGTAATGAACTCAATATTACCCATGGTATGTAGTTTTCTAAATGCTTTAATACTAATTAATGAATCGGTATCGATACTGTTTACTGGCTGCGCATACGCAGTTTGCTTTAAACAGGCAGCTGAAAAAAATAATATGACTATAGCTATTAAAGAAATAAGAATAGTCAAAGAGGATTTGTTTTTCATAAAATATTATTGAATTTGTAATTGAATGCCGACGGCATAGGTGATGCCTTGGTCATATAAATATTTGAGTGGAAATTTATTTGGATTTAAATTAATATAATCGAACCGTGATTGTTCGAAGACTAATACTGGAATAAGTGTACCCAGTAAATTTTTAAAACTAAAATTGCAATAAATAGGCAACTTCTGTTTACCATAGCTTAGATTAAAGGATTTAGACATAGATGCATTTAACACAAATTGACTAGGCAGATAGTCAACATCATGCATGCTAGCATACAGACTATTTTTTGTAATTGGATCTAATGTAAATGCCGATCGTCTATAGTAATCATAACTTATTGCTCTTTTTGCTGCATAAATTCCCGTTAATGAAACACGCGTCGAATAAGTAGGCTGCATTTGTATTGAAATAGCTTCAGTTATTTCAGGCCCTGTTGAAGCAGGCAGATTTTTTAATCTCAATAAGCCAGACTCCACCTTGTACATATCATTGGCTAGTAAAATCTCATACATAGGATTGTTTGAAATATAATACCTCCCCATATTAAAGGACATTTCAAGTTGAAAAAAATTAAATAGCATTGTCTCAAAAGAAGACTCAAACCCTTGGTAAATACTTTCTTTTTGCCCTGTAACTCCGTAGACAAAAGAGCTATACCTATCATGATAAAAGAATCTTTTTTCAGCTTCGTTTTTTAGTTTTTGAAAATAGGCGCTTACCATTATTTTAGTATCAACCCCTCTGAAATAAAAACTAAGGTCAATACCATTTTTTAAAACAGGCAATAGAAAAGGTGTCTGAAAAGCATGTAAGGAAGGATCTAAAAATACAGCAGAAGCATCTGGAGTAAATTGTTGATTAAAAAAAATTGATCTTGCATAGAATCGACCTGAAAATTTATATAAAACTTGGCCCTTATACCCGATACTTGGAAAATAAAAAAGGGAGGAGGATCCTAATGAATTATTTACAAAAAGTCCATTTTGATTCAATCCATTTCTTTGAAATATAGCCGTCGAATAATTAAGCCCAGTGGAGAATTCCCATCTTGGGCTTGTATTTTTAATTTGCAGCCAACCCATGGCTTGCATTGATTGCAATATAAAATCCGGACCCCATTTCTCACCTTCTTTAATTTTCTGATCTGGACTTTGTATATTGTTTTGAAAACTATTAACAAGCCCATCATCAATTACCCATCCATTATAGTTATAATAGAACTGTCCGCCTAAAAGATTATCAATACGATTGTAATAATGAATTTTATCTTTAGCAATTTCTACTCCAGCATTCGTACTCCAATAATTATTAATTTCTAATTTATATAATGCAGAAGCTCGAGCTAAAATGATATTAGCACTATTTTTATTGATAATATAAAAAGACCTTTTTGAAGCAGAGGCCGTATTTATTTTTTGAATTCGATCAAAATTTATTTGTAGTGCTTGTGGATTTGACTCAAACCATTTAGTTAATTGACTGCGCGTGCTACTATCCTTGCTATAACTTGGCAAAAATCTATAATAATCAGGCCTTGGATCTGCTGTTGATGTCCAATCTAATTGGGACGTTCCTTGTTCTCCAATGGCAAGTCCAAAATTGATTTGAAAAGAGGCTTTATCAGCCCACCTCTTTTCATACCTAATGGAAAGCACAGGTACATTTGTATATTTACTATTGGGGTAATAAGTTTGGCCATTAAGCCAACCCCAACTAGGATTATAATTTCTAAGATGAGATAATGTATAGGCTTCAAGAACAGATGGAGCCTGCTTACCTTGATTCGCATGATCCCACCATAAAGTGAAACCAATAGATTGATTGTTTTTAAAAAATTTATCAATACTAAAAGCAGCTCCCTTTATTTTTTTAAACCCACTGGGTGACAAACCATTGGGTGTATTTTGAAAAACTAAGAATGAGTGCAAACTCCATTGATTGCGATTTCCCACTGTACTATATTGAATATGTCCTTCATTCAAGTAGGATGCATTAGAAAACGCTGTATGTATTTGCCAACCTTTTTTGAATAAATTGGCAGAGGTAGTTAAATAACTTGTTCTATAATTTTTACTATAGCCTTCGCTCGAATACTCCAAATCCCCATCGCTTTGCTTTTGATGAAAAATTTTATACATGCCGGAATATGAAAAAGACGCATTCCATCCATTTAAATTAGAATCCCAGTTAATGCCATCAATAATGTTACTGTTATTATATGCCTGCCCTCTAGGAATCCAATTAAATACGTATCCATTAAACTGAGAAATACTACTTAGAATATTTTTATTGGATTTTAACAAAGTAGGCACCCAATTATAAGTTCTTTCATTTTCATCATATACCCATTGCTTTGTAATCTCTTCTTCACTTTGTGCATGAGCAGATTTCATTAGTAGCAATGAGAAAAATAATAATAACAATTTGCAAATAGGTCTCATATTCATTTTTGAAACCACAATTTGTGTTTTATTTCAAAACAAATTCTTTCGGTAAATACGCATAATTCGAATTTAACTTTTACATATACTTACCAAAAATTAAAGCCTTATATGAAAAAATATTTTACATTCATTTTTTTACTTCTTCATTTTATGCTGCTTCATATTGCACTTCCTGCTCAAAGTATAATTGTGGGTTTCTATAACTGCGAAAATTTTTATGATACTACAAATCAAATAAAAGTCATTGATGAAGATTTTTTACCAACTAGTCAAAAAAATTATACTAGTAAAGCGTATGCCATAAAATCTATACATCTAGCAAAGGTTATTTATGGAATGGGGAAAATGGAAAATAGTAATGGAATAGCAATTATAGGGGTAGCTGAGGTTGAGAATAAATGGGTGTTGGAAAAATTAATTGCAGAGCCAATTTTACAAAAATACCATTATAAATATTTGCATTTTGATTCAAGAGACCAACGAGGAGTAGACGTTGCATTAATATATAACCCCGCTTATTTTATCCCTTATCAATACCAACCCTATTCATTAACAGACGCTAATCATTTTAATGATTACGCAACGCGTGATATTTTATATGTTAAAGGAAAATTAGATGGAGAGTGGGTACATATATTAGTGAATCATTGGCCAAGTAGAAGAGGTGGTACCTTTATTTCAAATAGCAAAAGAATATGGGCTGCGACAGTTTGTAAAAAAATAATGGATAGTATTTCTATAATTGACCCTCAAGCAAAATTTATAGTCATGGGAGATTTTAACGACAACCCTACTAATGCTAGTATTAAAAGACTAGCACTTTTAAATCCCTTTTTAGCTCTTTTCAAAAATGGCTATGGAAGTATAGCTTTTAGAGATAGCTGGAGCCTATTCGACCAAATCTTATTAAGTAGGCATTGGGGCCAGTCTAGCAATAACCTAACCAACTACAAACCAATCATTTACACCATTCCCGACATGATTGAAACACAGGGCAAATACCAGGGCTACCCCAAAAGAACCTATGATGGAGACCGTTTTAGGGGTGGATATAGCGATCATTTCCCGGTGGCCCTTATTTTTAAGCCAATTTTGAGCGGAAATACACTGAAATAGCCTATCTTCGCCGTCCCAAATCTGTTTTGGCAGATTCACTCCGAGCAATCGGAATGTCCACTGGGAAAAACCAATTATTTAACCAAAAAATTCAAGTAATGAACAATTACGAATTAATGGTGATTTTTACACCGGTATTATCTGAAGAAGATTTTAAATCAACTCAGAAAAAATACCAAGACTTCATCAAAGAAAATGGTGGGTCTACAGTAGCCTCCAATCCTTGGGGTTTAAAATCACTTGCTTATCCTATCGATAAGAAAACCACTGGTATCTACTGGATACTAGAATTCACAGCGCCAGCTACAGTGAATGAAAAATTGAAAATTCAATTTTTACGTGACGAACAAATTATGCGTCACATGATTACAAAACTTGACAAGTACGCAGTTGAGTACAACCACATTAAGAGAAACGGCGGTTTCCCTGTTCACAAAGCAGTTGAGGCTTAATTAAATTTTTACCAACATGGCAAAGAATGAAATCAAATACCTTACAGCGATCAAGCAGGAAAAACCTAAGAAGAAATTCTGTCGTTTTAAAAAGTATGGTATTAAGTATGTAGACTATAAGGATACAGACTTCTTAAAGAAATTCCTTAACGAACAAGGTAAAATGTTACCTCGTCGTTTAAGTGGTAACTCTTTGAAGTATCAACGTAAAGTAGCTGACGCTATCAAAAGATCACGTCAGATGGCTATGTTACCTTATGTAACCGATTTATTTAAATAGGCTCAAAAAAATATTAGTAAACCATCCCTAATCTCGCGGTTTAGTTATTAAACCTCGGCGAGTGACAGCAAAAAAAATGCTGGGCTCTTGGGAACTAAAAAAATAATTATGAAAATTATCTTAATTAAAGATGTTGACAATTTAGGTGGTAAGGACGAATTAGTAAACGTTAAAAACGGTTACGCACGTAATTTCTTATTCCCAACAAAGTGCGCTATTGAAGCAACTGAATCTAATACAAAGCAATTAGACGAACGTTTAAAAGTAAAAGCAAAGAAAGAAGCTGCTATGTTAGCTGAAATTTCTAAAGTAATTACTGTATTAACTTCAAGCCCTGTGAAATTAACTGCTAAGACTGGCGCGAATAATAAAATATTCGGAAGCGTTACTGCCTTACAAGTTACTCAAGCTATCCGCGCTCAAAAAGGATACGAAATTGACAGAAGACGTATTACCATTCAAGACGAAATCAAAGAAACAGGTAGCTATAAAGCCACTATTGACTTTGGAAATGGTCAAAATACTGAAATCGATATTGAAATTGGAGCTGAGGCTTAATTAGCCCAGACCCCTTTTTAGGTCTTTTTTTAAATTTTTTCAGCTTACAAACTGCCCAAAACCCCTCTCGATACCCTCGTTAGGGGTTTTTTGTTGAATTTTTAGCCTATTTATCCACCTATTTTATTAAAAAAGTGTATAAATAATGGAATTGTAGTTATTATTACTAACTTCGGTGTCCTAATGGTGGAATTCTTCCATTAGTTTTTGATCACTTAATTTAAAAGAACATGAACATTTATGTTGGAAATCTTAGCTGGAATATGACTAGCGAAGATCTAGAGAACTTGTTTACTCCATTTGGTGCAGTAGCAAGTGCAAAAATTGTAACAGACAAATTTAACAACAACAGAAGCAAAGGCTTCGGTTTTGTTGAAATGGCTAGCGACGACGAAGCTCGTGCAGCTATCAGTCAACTTCACGACACTGAAATGTTGGGTCGTAACATCGTAGTTAACGAGTCAACTCCACGTCCTGAAGGCGAAAGAACCTTCAAGAAGAAGCCTTATGGTGCTGGTGGTGGCGGTGGTGGATTTAATCGCGGCGGCTCTGGCGGCGGCGGTGGATTCAATCGCGGCGGTACTGGCGGCGGTTACAATCGTGACCGTGGTGGAAATGGTGGTGGTGGTGAATACAATAGATATTAATCAACTGTACACAACTTAACCGTTACAATACATTACAAAATCCTTTCCGTTTATTCGGAAGGGATTTTTTTTGCCCTTTATTTTTTAACTTCAAGCTACTATGGAAAAAGGATACTGGGAAAAAATAGCACCTTCTTACGAAACTGAAATTTTTGACGTTTTAAAAAACGATACCTCGGGTAAAATTGTAAAAGCCATTTTAAGTTTTGCTGGGCCTAAAAAATCGGTGATAGATATTGGTTGTGCTGTAGGTAAGTGGATGCCAGTGCTTGCACCTGTTTTCGGCAAAGTGCATGCGATAGATATTTCCAATAATAATTTAAAAATTGCCGCTAAAAAATATCCGCAGTATACCAACATTACTTATGAAAGAGTAGATATGTCTGCTAGCAGATTACTACCTCATACTAGAATAGCCACTAAAAATAATTTAGTACCAGTAAATCGTTCAAAAATAAAAAACTACGACTCCGCTATTTGTATTAATGCGATACTCACTTCTTCATTAAAAAAGAGAAACTTATTTTTTAAACATATGGCTTCCTTTATTAAAAAGGGTGGAGACTTAGTGTTAGTGGTGCCTTCCTTAGAATCAAAATTATTTAGTCATATTATTGCCAATAAATTTAATGTAGACAACGCTAAAAAAGATAAAGCCCCTAATGGTAAAAGAGCCATTAGTCAAATACGATTTATAAAAGATGGTGTCACCGATATTGACGATGTGCCTACCAAACATTTTTTAAAAGAAGAATTGGATCTACTATTATCCCTTGCAGGATTTACGGTGGAAAAAATTGAAAAGATTAATTACAAGTGGTCTACTGAATTTCATAAACCTCCGAACTGGTTAAAAAACCCAGAACCATGGGATTGGATGGTAAAAGCAACAAAGAAATAATTCTGTTGAGGTATAGACAAAAAAAATCCCCATCAAATAAATGATGAGGATTCTTAATAAATAAGGCAGCTACCTACTCTCCCAGGAAAACCCAAGTACCATCGGCCATGGGGGACTTAACTTCTCTGTTCGGAATGGGAAGAGGTGAACACCCCCGGCAAAACCACCTTAAGACGGTAATTTTATCGGATGTT
>QYPL01000029.1 GCA_007280515.1 Sediminibacterium sp. | reverse complement strand
TTTATCTCCTTTTTTCAAGGCTTTTGTAACTGCTTCGATAAATGCGTCTAAAGCTGCGTTAGCTTGTGTTTTTGCGATCTCTGCATTGTCAGCAATGTGAGCGATCAATTCTGCTTTGTTCATAGATGTGTTTTTTATAAGGTTAAAACGATGTAACAAATTTATTGGCTTTTATCAATTGAAAAAATATTTTTTTTCAAAATGCATTTTTATTTTTCGCTTGAAACCCTTAAATAGCAAGGATTTCGTACAAAATCAGGGAATTCGTTAGTATAATGTATTCAATGAAAAACATATGAAACCATTGATGGCATTGAGTTTCATTGGTAATCGGCTGAAATATAAGCCTGCCTTGCGTTTCCGCCATTTAATCTATCCACATTCAATTCACAATTTGCATTTCGGTGCAAAAATAGTAACATTTTTCACCCCAAGCGAGCTGTACTTCCTTTAAATGGTCATTTGCCTGTAATTCTTGATAGGCCTGCCATAGCTCAATGTTGTCACAATAAAGTTGTAAGGTATAAGTAGGCGATTGGTCGGTATTTACCTTAATTTGATAAAATTTATTTTCTGTAAAACTTTGACTTGACATTAAGCTAGGAATAAAATTATTTTTCATCCATTCCAACCATTGAAATTCTAAAGCGGGATCAATCTGAAAACTTATATTATACACTTTCATGAAAATAATTTTATATTTTATTTTAATTCTAAAACAATGGGGCAGTGGTCGCTATGTTTCACCATAGGTAGTATGGTGGCGGCTTTAATAGAGCTTGCTAGGGCATCGGTTGTGCATAAATAATCAATACGCCATCCTTTATTTTGAAGTCTTACACTGGGAAACCTTTGGGTCCACCAGGAATAACCACCGGTAGTAATAGGATTTATTTTTCTATAACTATCTATCCATCCATTTGTTAAAAAGTGACTCATCCATTCCCTTTCTTCGGGTAAAAAACCAGAAGATTTTTTATTGCCTTTAGGATCATGAATATCTATTTCTTGGTGTGCAATATTATAGTCACCTGCAAGAATAATTTTGGGGCGTTTTTTTGCTAGCTTTTTTAAATAGGTTTCAAACTCTTTTAGCCATTGGTACTTATAGGTTTGTCTTTCATCGCCACTACTTCCTGAGGGGAAATAGGCATTTACAATGGTGAGATCCCCTATATCTATTCTAATCACCCTACCCTCAAAATCGCTCATCTCATATCCACTTCCTGTTTGCACGAGGTTGGGTTTGATTTTACTAAAAATAGCTACTCCACTGTAACCTTTTTTTTGGGCCGAAAACCAAGAGATATGGTAGCCAAGGGCTGTGAATAAAGAAAGGTCAATATCGTCCTCGGTAGCCTTGGTTTCTTGCACACAAAAAATATCTACCGGATATTCGCTTAACCACTCAATAAGCCCTTTTTTAATGGCCGCTCTAATTCCATTGACATTATAACTTACAATTCGCATGCAATAGTTTGTTTATCCAGGTTGTTGAAATATTTCTGCATAAGCAATCAGTATTAATAAGGATTGCAAATTAGAAGGAAGATTTCCTTTTGCCACCATTTGATTGGGTTTTTTATTACCACTAATGGCCATCACCATTATTTTATCAACCAGTATAGTGGTAATATTATTTTCATAATTCAATTGAATGGTAAACTCATGGTTGAATGCTTTGCCAGTAATAACTCTTGATTGAACAATAGCTTGTTTTGCAAAAAATGTACCTAAGGGAGCGCGACGGCTGGAATCGTATCCATTGTAAACAATGTCTGGGTAGTAAAATTTATTTTCTTCTTTGACAAAATCTTTTACAGTAAAATAACCCGTACTATCTTTCTCTTGGTAAATACGATGCGTAGCTTCTGGTAAAAATTGAATGGCAAATTTAGGCGTATTATCATTAGTGGTAGGTTCGGTTGTAAACTCAATATAGGTATCTAATGTATAATCGATATTATTTTTAATATCACGAAGTGGCTGTATTACTTTATAATACTCGCTGTTGTTAAATAAAGACCTAGTCTTTCTTAAAGTAGTAATGATCTCTTTATAGGGATTAGTTTCAGATTTGTCTTTATGATTAATTCTTTTTAAAACAGCAGCAGGCACTCTTAATGCATGCACACCTTCATGATCAGCAAAGGATATAAATTGCTTGCTCGTGTCAAATATAGTTCTTGGCATATTGTGCACAAAGGGCATCCAATAATCATCGGTGGCATAAGTTGCTGGAACTTTAATGTCAAGAAAATCTATATTGTCTCCTTCTGCGTCTAAATAATTCATTGATTTGGCAATAGTACTGAATAAAAGATTAGGCATGCTAGCCGATGTTTTAATGGTATAGCCAATGCCCAATGTTCCAATAGGTGTAAGACCTAGCATTATTGTTTTTTGAAAAACCCGTTCTTGCTTTGAATTAAAAATAGAACAGGCAACAAACCAAACAGAATGAATACTGTCTCTTTTTTTACTTTGTGAAAGTTTAACTGAATCATTGTCTACAATCAAATTATTCTGGAAAGCAAATTCGGGATCCATTTCATACAATTCTAAATAAGTGTGAAAGGGAATATCTCTACTACCCCTCCAATCAATTTTTATTTTACCTGCTTGACTTTTTTTAGTAAGTGTTACATTAAGTGTATTATAACTTTTCTCTCTTTGCATTTTTAAGTTGACAAAAAGACTGCTATCTAAGGCCTCTAAAAAAGGATTAATATTCTCTGGAATTTTCCAATAACTGGCCGTTGGGTTTAAGTAAGAGTAGGCCTGTATTTGTTCAACCACCACTAAGGGCAAAGGCCTGCTTGTACTTTGCGCATTAACATGCATGCAGCTTAGTAATGAAAAAAGTAAAAATTTAGTGGCTATCAAGGGCTTCATAACTCGTATAAAATGATAAGTCAAATTTAGCTTATTTAAAGTACTATACTTCAGATTTATGCTAAGTTCAATAACAAGATTTGTTAAAATCATTCATTAGTCAATCACTGGCTGCAACCATCTTGTAATATATTCTATTGGCTTATCCTTTCTTTTGGTGTAATCTAAGACTTGGTCCTGATTAATTTTACCTAATCCGAAATATTGACTTTGTGGGTTCGCAAAATACCAGCCACAAACACTAGAAGCTGGGTACATGGCTAAACTTTCAGTTAAACTAATACCCGTATTTTTTTCAGCGTCTAATAAATTAAATAAGGTATATTTTTCAGTATGGTCTGGACAAGCAGGATAACCCGGCGCAGGACGAATACCTACATATTGTTCATTAATTAAAGATTCATTATTTAATGTTTCATCTGCTGCGTAGCCCCAATATTCTTTTCTTGTTTTAGCATGTAAATATTCTGCAAAGGCTTCTGCTAATCTATCGGCTAAGGCTTGTAATATAATTTTATTATAATCATCTAAGTTTTCTTCGAAGTTTTTGATATGTTTTTCAATACCATGAATAGTGACTGCAAAGGCGCCTATAAAATCTTTTTTATTTTCAGCAGCTGGGCAAATAAAATCAGCTAAAGAATAATTAGGTTGACCCACCGTTTTTTTAGCTTGCTGTCTTAAAAAATGCAAAGCTAGTTTTTCTTCACCATTTTCTACTAGCACATCATCGTTATGGGAACTAGCTGGCCAAAAACCTATGGCTCCTTTGGCGGTTAGCCATTTTTCTTCAACAATTTGCTTTAATAATTTCTGTGCATCTTCGAATAATTTTGTAGCTACTTCTCCTACTACCGCATCTGTTAAAATAGCAGGGAAATTACCATGCAATTCCCAAGCAATGAAAAAGGGTTTCCAATCGATATAGTCAACTAGCACCGACAAGTCGGATATTTCAATGGCTTTATTACCTGTAAAACTAGGGGCTACCACTTTAAAATTTTCCCAATCAATGATGGCTTTATTTTCTAAAGCGTCCAAATAGCTAAGTGATTGCTTGGTTGTTTTTTTATTCTCAAAATCGGACTTCAGTCCTGCATAAGCTTTTTCTAATTCTAGTAAGAAGGGGGCTTTCTGGTCTTTGTTTAATAAAGAACCTGCCACCGTTACACTTCTGGAAGCGTCTAATACATGTATCACGCCATCTCCATATTCTGGTGCAATTTTTACGGCAGTATGCATACGAGAAGTAGTGGCACCTCCAATCATAAGTGGAATAGTCATTCCTCTACGTTTCATTTCTTTAGCGATATACACCATCTCATCTAGGGAAGGTGTAATGAGTCCACTGAGTCCAATAATGTCTACATCGTGCTTTTGTGCTTCTGTTAAAATTTTATCGGCAGCCACCATCACCCCTAAATCAATAATTTCATAACCATTACAACCGAGTACCACGCCCACAATATTTTTTCCAATATCATGCACATCGCCTTTCACAGTGGCTAGTAATATTTTAGCGGGCCCCTTGCTCGCACCATTGGGGTTTATAGAAGCTAATTTTTTTCTTTCTTTTTCGGCTTCAATGAATGGAGTTAAAACGGCCACACTTTTTTTCATCACCCTTGCACTTTTTACCACCTGCGGTAAAAACATTTTTCCTGCACCAAATAAATCACCCACTTGGTTCATGCCCGCCATCAGTGGTCCTTCAATCACTTCTAAGGGTTCGCTGTATTGTAATCTGGCTTCTTCAGTATCGGCGTCAATAAAATCGGTAATACCATTAATTAATGAATGGGCTAATCTTTCTTCTACGGTGCCTTCTCTCCATGCGGCACTCTTCACCTCTACCTTGCCTTTCGCTTGGACAGTATCTGCATATTGTATTAAGGCTTCCGTGGCTTCGTTGTTGTCGTTATTTCTATTTAAAATAACATCTTCACACAAGTTTCTTAAAGTGGGTTCAATTTCATCATAGACTTCTAATTGACCTGCATTCACAATACCCATGTCCATACCCGCTTTCACGGCGTGAAATAAGAACACAGCATGAATGGATTCGCGTACAGCATCATTACCTCTAAAAGAAAAAGATACATTCGATACACCACCACTTACTTTGGCCAGTGGCATTCGTTCTTTGATAACACGCGTAGCTTCAATAAAATCTACTGCATAATTATTATGCTCTTCAATACCTGTAGCTACAGCAAAAATATTGGGATCAAAAATAATATCTTGAGGATCAAAACCTACTTGCTCTACTAAAATTTTATAAGCACGTGAACAAATTTCAATTTTACGGTCCTTGGTATCGGCTTGTCCTTTCTCATCAAAGGCCATCACAATTACGGCTGCTCCAAAGGCTTTACAAATATGCGCTTGTTCAATAAATTTAGCTTCTCCTTCTTTCATGGAAATAGAATTCACAATACATTTTCCTTGCACACATTTTAAACCCGCTTCAATAATTTCAAATTTAGAACTATCAATCATGATAGGTATCTTGGCAATATCTGGTTCGCTTTGTATTAAATTTAAAAAAGTGGTCATGGCAGGTACACCTTCTAGTAAGGCGTCGTCCATATTGACATCAATAATTTGTGCACCACTTTCTACCTGACTTCTTGCTACCGATAAAGCCTCTTCGTATTTATTTTCTTTAATAAGTCTTGCAAATTTCTTAGAACCTGTTACATTGGTTCTTTCACCTACGTTTACAAAATTAGTTTCTGGACGAATAATTAAGGGTTCTAATCCGGCTAATCTTAAATAAGGTTTAATATGTATTATTTCTTCACTCATAATTTAAATAGTTGGGTCTTGAATAGGTAGCACGCGGGGTGTGATATTTTTTACATTATCTGCTATATGTTTGATGTGATCGGGCGTGGTACCACAACAGCCGCCTACAATATTGACAAATTTATTTTTAGCCCAGTCCTCAATAAAATGAGCTGTTTCATGTGGCTGCTCATCGTATTCTCCCATGGCATTGGGCAGTCCTGCATTAGGATAGGCTGATGTATAACAAGTGGCTATTTGTGCAAGTTCTTCAATATGACTTCTCATTTCTTGCGCCCCTAAGGCACAGTTTAAACCTACACTTAAAGGTTTGGCATGTGCAATAGAAGTATAGAATGCGGATAAGGTTTGACCACTTAAGGTTCTACCCGATGCATCGGTAATGGTTCCACTTATCATCATAGGCAATTCAGGCTTGCCTTCTTTTCTAAAATATTCTTTCACTGCAAATATCGCAGCCTTTGCATTTAAGGTATCAAAAATAGTTTCAATTAAAATAATATCTACGCCACCATCTACAAGCCCACGTATTTGTTCTGTATAGGCTATTACTACTTCATCAAAACTAACGGCGCGAAAACCTGGATTATTTACATCCGGTGATAAACTTAAAGTTTTATTCAAAGGGCCAATAGCACCTGCTATATATTTTTCGCTAGCGTTAGGATGTTTTGATTTGTATTGTCGAACGGCTTCCTGGCCACATTTAACAGCCGCTACATTTAATTCATAAGCCAAGCTTTGCATATCATAATCGGCCATAGCAATAGAAGTACTACTGAAAGTATTGGTTTCAATAATATCGGCACCTGCTTCTAAATACTGCAAATGAATACCCGAAACAATAGAGGGCTGTGTAATACACAATAAGTCGTTATTGCCTTTAAGGTCTGAAGGCCAGTTGGCAAATCTTGTACCGCGGTAATCGGCTTCCGTTAATTTATGGCGCTGAATCATAGTACCCATGGCACCATCAATAACCAATATTCTTTTTTTGAGTGTCTCTTGAATTGACATAAATAAATTTTTATGCATGTATCCAAAAGAAAATAGAGCAACTAATAATACTATTGAAAAATGAGGGGTGTAAATAGTATCGTTTATTAGTTCTTTTTTTCCCTTTCGGAAAGCAGGTTGAACAATAAACAAATCCGCCTGCAATGCGATGCGAAGTTAATACACTATTGCTTTGCATCCAAATAAAGCCCTTTTTAGACTATAAAGCTTAGTTATGCTGAATTATGGGTAGGCAGCTTTAATATCGATATTGATTTTATCGGCTACCATTTTAATGAGGATGCCTCCAATTTTAAATTCTTTTAAGGTGACAGTAAACTTGGCAGTGGCGATAGGTAGGCCGTTTTTAATTTCTATGAGACCACTAGTTTGCATGGCTTTATTCACTCCATGTACTTGCATCGTACCCGTTACCGTGATAGGGTACTTACCATCCTTGGCAAAATTAACAGTAGAAAAATTAGCAATTTTGCCATTAAAAAAGGCACGTGGGAATTGATCGCTTTCTAAATATTCTTCATTAAAATGTTTTTGCATGCCTTCCATTTCAAATATAAAATCTTTGATAAGCATAATAAAACTCAGTTCACCATTGGATTGTAGACGACATACCGCATTTTTATTTACGGCATCTATATCATTATCGTCGACTGCTATAAAATGTACTTCTGCATTTTTTGTGCTGTAATTTTTTTGAGCTAATAAGGGGCTGCTTACTAAAATGGCGAATAATAAAACGTATATAGTTCTCATACTTAATGTTTGAACATCAAAATTATACAATTCGGGTGGTTTTGCCTATTTTATATACTGGTGTATAGGTTGGCGGTTGGAGATGCTCTTTCCGAGGGTCATTTCATCGGCATATTCTAATTCGCCTCCAAAGGCAATACCTCTTGCAATGGTGGTAATCATACAAGTGCTGGGTCCTAGCTTTTTTTGAATATAATAAATAGTGGTATCGCCTTGAATATTGGGGTTCAATGCAAAAACCAATTCTGATACCTTATCTTTTTTCACTCTTTCAATTAAGGGTTCAATAGTCAATTGCTCCGGGCCAATACCATCTAGGGGAGAGATAATTCCACCGAGCACATGATAAGTGCCATTGAATTGTTGTGTATTCTCAATGGCAATTACGTCTCTAATATTTTCCACTACGCAAATAGTATTTTTTTGACGACCTGAATTGGCACAAATAGAACAAATAGTTCCATCACTTATGTTATAACACTTTTGACAGAATTGAATTTCCTTGCGCATTTTTTTTAAGACCTCACTAAAGTTATTGGTGACGTCCTGCTCTTGTTTTAATAAATGCAATACCAATCGAAGCGCGGTTTTTTTACCAATGCCTGGTAACTTGGCAAATTCGGCCACTGCGTTTTCTAATAATGTAGAAGGTAATTGCATATTGTTATACTAGCTGTAAAATTACTTATTTAAAATTAAATTTATTTCATTTTCCCAATTGGCCCTTATACTTAATGGGGTAGGAAACCATTTCACTATTTCTGGCTGCCTCTTTTGCTTACCATAATAAGCACCTGTATCCCATTTGCCGTTATTATTGTTATCTATTAATAGTTTAAGGGCATATTCCCCCAGCGGTAGTCTGGCAATGTTGATAAGGGCTGAATGAATAGGGTAACTAAATTTTACTTTTTCGTCCTGAGTTAATTGAAGTACTGGATTTTTTAAATTTTCAAAGCCTTTTAATCTTATTACAGCACTATTGTAAGCCTCTTCTTTTTTGGTAATAAAGGCGAGTGTATCTGTTTTTACTAGAACATTATTTAAAGAGTCTTTAATGGAAGCTTGTGGAATAATTAATCGGTACTTGGTGCCAGGTTTCCAAGGATAAGAAACCATAATGGTTTCCGGATGTGCAGTGTCAACGCTTATTGCAGCGGCTTCCAATTTTTTATTAAATGTATCACATAAAGCAATAGAGAAGCTATCGTTAAAATGTATGGGCGTTTCAAATGTTAAATGTAAAGGATGTAAAATATCTTGTTCGCTTCCGTCAAAATCTTTACTGTATTTTAAAATAGCCCCTATTTTTTTAACAGCCTTAAGCGTAGTGGTAGATTTTCTTTTTTCTGGCTTTTTAGCTCCTTGAAATGCATAGAGTTGAAGGGAGTCCTTTATTGTCTCAATACTAATAGCACTATCTAGAAAAGCAAAAAATTTAGTGCTATCGTCGTACTTTTTAGTGAAATCGTTAGGGAGTACAAAAATATTGTAGGCGCCTTTTGGTAAATAATTAAAACTAAATTGTCCTTTGCCATTCAGCTTCGTGTAATAATTAGGACGCTCTTTAAAAATAGCAGAATCTTTGCTTGTAGGGTGTAATATCACCACAAAACTACTATCTACTTTTCCGCTTTCAGCAAGCATTACTTTACCATAAATTTTTCCGGTATCTAAACGAGTGCCGGTGCTAAAGACATAAGTAAAGTTCTTTAAGATATTGCCTTCGTTCACATCTTTGATGGCATTGCCAAATTGTATGCTATAAGTGGTATTATTTAATAAAGTATCGGCAATTCTTATTCTAATACTATTTAAACGCGCATCAATGAGTGGAATATTTTTTAAAGTAGGAGAGATAATTAAATTTTCTTGAATAGAAGTAGTGGTAATATATTCGTTAAAGCCTACTAAAATTTCCTTAGGGAATACATTCAATGCAGAGTCTACGGGCCTAGCTGCTATTAAGTAGGGAGGTAAACTATCTCTGGGTCCGCCGCTAGGGGGTACAATATTGGCGCAGCCTTCTAATTGCATAATGCTTGAAAGCGCCCAAATAGCCAAGACCAATAATTTCAGTAATGAAAGCTTCCTCATAGAATGCAAACTTAATTGATTTATTCTTCGTCTGATTCAGCGCTTGCTTTTATTTCATGCAGCGCCACCGCCAATTCGTTTGTTTTTACAAAATTACACCAATGACAATCTTCCTTGCCACAGCCTGTGTAAAAATCCTTGGCTTGAATTTTGCCCCAAACCATTTGTACTTGTTGGCTCACGGTGGTGATATCGGCATCTGTGATAGGTACTACAATTTTTTCAAACTCCTTTTTCTTATTAGGTTCTATAAAATCAAATTCGGCAGTGGTTACCTCCCAATTTTTAGGATGGTGGTTTAAAAGTATTTTATAAAATACGGCCTGTCTCCAATAATCACCTCCAAGCGGATTTTTCTCGTTAGGCCCTTTTAATTTTTCTCTTGCGTTTTCAATATTACCTGTTTTGTAATCTACCACTACTACTTGCTTTCCATTGAATTCAATTTTATCAATGGTGCCTTTTAAAGGAATTTCTTTTACCACTATATTATTGATACGAAATTCAGTAGATACTACTTTATTCCATTCGTTTATATACCTGTCATAATATTTAATGAGCACTGTTTCCCCTAATTCTGTTTTATCCTTAAACTCTTGTTGCGTAAAGGCTTCTCGGTGCCTATTCATGTAGTAATTAAAATCTTGAATAAGGGTTTGTGTATCAGGAAAAATATTATTACCCGCTTCTTGCATTTTTTTAAATAACTTATTCAAAGCATCGTGGATGGCTGAACCAAAAGTAGTGGCCTCCGATTTTCCCGAGGGCACACGAATTAAACTATTATAGTAAAAATGTAAAGGACATTTTAAGTAATTATTAAGCGCCGTTACATTCATCGAAAACTTTTCTAGTTTAGGCTGAATGAAATCATCTTCTAGTTGTTGAATTTCCGGCATGGGCGATGTTTGCAAACGAAGTAGCTTATAAGATGTTTTAATATCCTGCAGTAATTCTATTTTTTGAATGCTCGCTTCTTTACCTTCTACTATTTCAATAATAAATTGACTAGGCTCGGCCTCTTTGCCATCGGTCCTGTATTGGCTATATGAAATGGTTAAAAATTGTTTGGCCCTTGTAATGGCTACATAAAATAATCTTCTTAACTCTTCTTTATCATCTGCATGTTCTAAACTCCTTAAAACGGTATCGGGTAGGGTATAACCTGCGCTGGCCGTTCTTCTTTTCTTTTCCCAATACTGCGCATTAGTGCCTGCTAAAAATACATATTGAAATTCCAAGCCCTTACTACCATGGGTGGTTAATAAATTTACGCCTGCTTCACTGCCCGTTGTAATTGGAAGTGGCAGCCGAATATCTTCTCTGCGCATGAGTTTTAGCATGTCTACCAAACTATTTAAATGTAGCGTGGGATGGCGATGCGTTTCTTCTTTGATAAAATCGAAAAAGGTACTTACTAAGTTTAACTCATGATTTTTATGACTGCCTGTGAGTACATTTTGTATAATGCCTGTTTTTTGTAAAACTTGTTCTACTAAATTTACTAAAGTCACATTGGCCACCTGACTCATTAGGTCCTCTAATACCTGCATGGCCTTGGCCACTTCACTCATGCCCCCTTCGCTAAACAAAGTAGTTTGCACTTCCTTTGTTTTATCAATTAATACTTTTCTAAAAGTATTTTCTGGATGCGCATATTTTAATTGATTCGCTTCTACGGTTAATGTCGCAATGGTGATGGGTGATATTTTCCACCAAGAGAAATGTAAAATTTCAAATAATAAATTAGCACCTTCATTGGGCTGATCCCATTCGCAGGCGAGATAGTCTAAGATGCGGATAATTTGTTGAATTAAGACTTGATCAAATAAATTAGCCGTCCTTTTACTAAATAAAGGAATATTTTTTTGTTGTAAAAAATGTGCAATCTCTTCTCCGTATTTATTTTCTTTATACAATACCGCTATATCCTTTGGAGCCGTGCCTGCTTGTATGAGTTGATTAATTTTTTCTGCAATGCCTATCATTTCTTCCTGCGGGTCGTTATAAGCATAAATAGAAGGAGCAATTTCAATATTTTTATTTTCTGGTAAGGCAGCAATTAAATTTTTAGATAGCCCCTCCATTCTATTAATAAGCCTTTCTTGGTTATTATTAATTAATAAAGTAGAAGCATTTAAAATAGGTTGAGTGGACCTATAATTGTTTTCAAGTACAATGGTAGTAATGGATTCATCGTATTGATTTTTATAATGCAACATATTCTCTACATTGGCTCCTTGGAACCTGAATATACTTTGATCGTCATCGCCCACTACAAATAAATTGGGCTGCTCCCAATAGTTCACTAGTAATTGCACTAGTTCATTTTGTGTTCCACTGGTGTCCTGGTATTCATCTACTAATATGTATAAATATTTTTCCTGATACTGCGCGAGTAAGTTTTTATTTTCTTTAAAAGCGGTAATCACCCAATTAATCATATCATCAAAATCATACCTACTATGCGATTTCATCAGTGATTGATAAGCATCAAAAGCCATTACGGCTGCTTTTAATTTTTCCATTTTTTCAAGTGCTGCCTCTACTAATCCTTGTTTTAAAGCGCCCGCTTCAAACTGTTTGTATTTTTTCTTATATACAAATTCATCTCTTGTAGGAATTTCAGAAATATAAAGGTCAATTTGCTCTACCAAATAAGTACTAGTCCAACCTTCTTTTTTCATGGCGCTAAATAACCTGCTCAGATTATTCATTTCATAGTATACATCGCCTCTGTATCTTTTTAAAGGGTTGTTTTTATCAAATTGATCGATGAGTTTTTTTAAGAGTTCAATTTTTTCCAATTCAGATATTGGGTCTAGGCTGGGCTTTTCAAATAAGTATAAATTATCTTGAATGATATCGTTACAAAAAGAATGGAAAGTAGCAATATTCACTTTATAAGCACTTGCCCCAATAAAACCTACTAATCTTTTGCGCATGGCAATGGCGCCAGCATCAGTATAGGTTAAGCATAATATGTTTTCAGCAGCGGTATCGGTTTCTAAAAGTATTTTACCAATACGGGCGCCAAGTATTTGGGTCTTGCCTGTGCCAGGTCCTGCAATGACCATCACGGGACCATCAATGGTATCCACGGCCAGTTTTTGTTGGGCATTTAAGTTCTCGTAAATGGTTTCAAATGCCTTTAATTGGGCGGCCTTAGTTATCATAGGATAAAATTAATGGCTTTAGGGTGAATTATTACAACAAAAACAAGACTTACTTGTTCTTATAGTATGTCAAAAGTTTATAGCCTCCATACCGAGCAGTTTATTCCTATTTCCCTTCAAGAAGCCTGGGATTTTTTTAGCAGTCCAGCCAACCTTGCTAAGATTACCCCTGAAAAAATGGGCTTTAATATTATTAGTAAGTATCATGGTGCTAAAATGTACCCTGGCCAAATTATAGAATATACTGTCAAGCCCCTCTTGGGTATACCACTTTATTGGATGACAGAAATTACCCATGTGAAGGAGGGTGCCTATTTTGTAGACGAACAGCGCTTTGGTCCTTATACCATCTGGCACCATCAACACCATTTTACTGAGGTAAAAGGGGGTGTAAAAATGGAAGACATTGTGCATTATAAAATTCCTTTGGGATTTTTAGGGGATATTGCCCAGGTAATTTTGGTTAAAAGGCAGTTAGAAGGAATTTTTGATTTTCGTTTCAAAGCGGTGGAAGCAAAATGGGGAACTTACAAGCCTTAGTAAAATACTTAGGGATATTTGTAAAATACTTTGCCCAATAAGCTGTTTCTAATTATTATTTTATAAACTTTGTCCTCAATTTACTTTAATCCATGGGACAAACAGCTGGCGCCAATCACGCACACAAACTTTCGGTAGCAGGTTTAATTGTAACGCTCGGCATTATTTATGGCGATATTGGTACCTCACCTTTGTATGTATTTGGAGCCATCATCAATCATAAAGTGATTACTGAGCAACTTGTATATGGTGCTATCTCCTGTGTTTTTTGGACCCTTACTTTACAAACTACTTTTAAATATGTTTTTTTAACGCTGCGTGCAGATAACCGAGGTGAAGGTGGAATATTTTCTTTATTTGCATTAGTGCGTCGTTATGTAAAATGGATATATGTGCCTGCTATCATTGGCGCGGCCATGTTACTTGCAGATGGAATGATAACACCTCCGATATCGGTATCTTCCGCCATTGAAGGTTTGGCAGGAGTAGATGGATTAAAAGAAGTTTTTGTACCTGGTAATAATTTAACAGTTGGAATTGTACTTGCTATTATCTCTTTACTTTTTTTCTTTCAGCGTTTTGGTACCAAAATTATAGGTTTTGCTTTTGGTCCCATTATGCTCATTTGGTTTTCCATGATTTTAATTTTGGGTCTTTCACAAGTAGTGCATCATGTGGGTATTTTAAAAGCATTGAACCCTTATTATGCTTATGATTTACTAATGCATTATCCCAATGGTTTCTGGCTTTTGGGTGCAGTTTTTCTTTGTACTACGGGGGCCGAGGCTTTATATAGCGATTTAGGTCATTGCGGCCGTCAAAATATTCAAGTGAGTTGGATGTTTGTAAAAGTTGCCTTGGTCATGAGTTATATGGGTCAAGGAGCTTACTTGTTAGACTTTATTGGTCAAAGCGACAACGGGATGAACCCTTTCTTTAATATAATGCCACATTGGTTCTTGATTGTGGGTATTGGTATTGCCACCATGGCAACCATTATTGCCAGTCAGGCTTTAATAAGTGGTTCTTTTACTTTAATTTCTGAAGCCATTAGTTTAAATTTCTGGCCAAGGGTAACCATTAAATTTCCCACCGACCAAAAAGGGCAAATTTATATCCCTAGTTTAAATTTTATCTTATGGGTAGGTTGTGTGACTATGCTTTTATACTTTAAGAAAAGTGAAAGTATGCAAGGAGCTTATGGATTTTCTATTATTATTTGTATGATGATGACTACCATGCTCATGAATTTCTATATGCTAAATGTAAAAAGATGGAGTCAAGCTATTGTAGCGCTAATAATCTTAATTTTTACTATAGTGGAGATAGCTTTCTTTGTAGCCAATTTTGTAAAAATTAAAGAGGCTGCAATTACTTTCGTTTTTTCTTTAAGTATGATTTTTGTAATGATGATTTGGCATAGAGCTCGAAAAATTGCCAATCGTTATTTAGATTTTGTAAAGTTGAAAGATTATTTAGAACCCCTTGCTGAATTAAGTGTTGATAAGGAAATGCCTAAATATGCAACTCATTTGGTGTATTTGACCAAGGCCAATAATCATAGAGAAATTGAGCACCGTATTATTGACTCTATTTTGAATAAAAAACCCAAACGTGCCGATATTTATTGGTTCTTACATATTGACAGAACCGATTCTCCTTATGGGATGGAATACACTATTAAAGAGTTAGTAGATGATAAAGTAATGCGTGTCGATTTTAAATTAGGATTCAGAATTCAACCTCGTGTGAACGTTTGCTTCAAAAAAGTGATGCAAGAATTGAACCAGTCTCAAGAATTGGGGATTTATAGCAAGTATGAATCTTTAAAAAGCAAGGACTTCCATACCGATATCACTTATGTCATTATAGAAAGCTTTTTCTCTATTGAAAATGAATTGTCTATTAGAGAGGACTTTATTATGGACGTATACTTTAATATTAAGCAATTTGCACAGAGCGACCAAAAAGCATTTGGACTTGATAATGACATGACCATCATAGAACATGTGCCATTAATTATTAAGGCCAATGAAAATATTGCTTTAAAAAGGTCTTTTGAATAATGTCTATTGTATAATATAGATATGGCTTTCGATTATTTAAGGCAGCGCCACCAAACTACTTAATTGATTTTGTTTCCCAATAGCGACTAGCCAGTACTGTGTATTGGATTTTTTCTGAATGCCTAATGCATTTAAATTAATCAATTTAGATTCTGGTGTTATAATAGCAGCTACAGCATATTGGTTATTCGTGCTTTCTAATATTGCATACTGCTTTATACTGCTTATCAATTTCACTTGAATTTGATAGCTATTGGCGCTTTGTTTATTTACTATGGGCGCTTCTACTTTATATTGGACTAGCCAAGGCATGGTGGGTATTAAGGCTGGTTTTTGATAATAGTTTTGTTGCAAGCTGTCGTTCCAATTATTAATATTATTATTAAAACTGCTACTACTAAAATAGGCACTACCATTCGTATTTTTTAAAGCGCGTACTTTTTTTATTTGATAAGGCAGTTCATTTTTATCTTTCCAAGCAGTATTGGTCCCTGCTTTGTATATACCATGACCTATATATAAATTTTTTCCATAACTATTTTGGTCCCACCATTCAATAATGGTATCGAAATTCGCTAATGGATGTCCGTGCTCCCAATAAATTTGCGGTGCGATATAATCTACCCAGCCTTTTTCTAACCATAATAATATATCGGCATATAAATCGTCGTAGTTGGTTTGACCTCCCTTGGTGTCACTGCCTCTTGCATCTTTAGATTTATTACGCCAAATACCAAAGGGGCTAATACCAAACTGTATACCTGGTTTTATTTGGTGAATACTGGCATATAATTGTTTAACAATGGTATCACAATTACTTCTTCTCCAATCTTCTTTAGACAAGCCTCTTTTGTTTTGCTGATAAGTTTTTTCATCTGGAAATTTTTTGCCTGCAATACGGTAAGGATAAAAATAATCGTCCATATGAATGGCATCAATATCATACCTGCTTACTAAGTCTCTCACAATTCGGTTAGTATGTTGCCATACTTGTGGAAGACCTGGGTTAAAATATTTTTTATCTCCATAGGTTAAAAACCACTCTGGATGTAGTTTAGAAATATGACTGGGCGCTACACTTGATTTTTTTACATTGAACACAGCACGGTAAGGATTAATCCAGGCATGAAATTCCATTCCTCTTTTATGCGTTTCGTTAATCATGAATGCTAAGGGGTCGTAAAAGGGGCTAGGAGGTAGGCCCTGCGTACCCATCAGGTATTCGCTCCAAGGCTCTAATGTAGAGGGATAAAAGGCATCACCAGAAGGACGCACTTGCATAATAATAGCGTTCATGCCATTTTTTTGATGCCTATCTAGTAGTGTAATAAATTCTTCTTTCTGTGTTTGATTGGATAAACCTCTTTTACTTGGCCAGTCTATATTTTCAACAGTAGCTATCCATACACCTCTAAATTCAAAAACATTTTTATCGTTGATGGCAGGTTGTGCTTTTGTAAAAAGAAAAAATCCTATAAATAGGATACTCATGAATAAACGCATCGGTAAAAATTTAATTTATATAGTATTGCTATGCTCTCTAAGTTTATCTAAAATTTGATTTATTGTATGAGCCTCTTTTTCACTCACCCCTTTTAAGATGGAATCGATTTGCTCATTTAAAGCATCTAGTTTTTCTAATAATTGGAGTCCTTTTTTGGTAACAGTAATATCTACCAGTCTTTTATCTTTTATGCAGGACGTTTTTTCTACTAAGCCTTTTACAATTAAGCGGTCTACAATTCTACTGGTATCGCTCATCTTATCTAACATGCGCTCTCTAATTTTTAAAGTACTCAATGGACATTCGCTACCGCGTAAAATTCTTAAAATATTAAATTGTTGTTGGGTAATATCTTCAGTAGACAAAATTTGGCCCATCTTCTCATTTAACCAATTAGCGGTATAAATGATATTAATACCCATTTTTTGAAATTCATTTCTGAAATTCGTTTGTTGTATGTCTTTTTCAATACCCATTTATAATATTTTCGATTTGGGTTGAATATAATGCTTCACCCCATTAAAAAAAGGCAACGCTACTAAGGCTCCGATGGCATCTGCTAGCATATCACCCACTTCAAATCCTCGAGAGGGCACAAAATATTTTTGATAATATTCCATGCCAATCCCAAATAAAATACAAACAATTAAACTAAGCGCCTTTGTTCTTGTTGACCTAAAAGAAATATTCGAATACTGTTCAAAATAAAAAAATAGTGAAAGCGCCAAGCTTCCGAATAATCCTACATGAATTACTTTATCTGCATAAGGTAAGTCTAATATATAGGATACCCAACCTTTACCTGGTTCGCCGCTAATAGGCATACTTAATAAAATAAATATGAGCACAAATTCAAAAATGACCCAAACTAAAGTTTTGAATGAATTTGTCATAATGGATTAATGAACCAACTGACTATAAGCCTCGCTCGTCAATAAAGCTGCAACATCAGCTACATTAACAACAGTTACTTTCACCATCCATCCTGCGCCATAAGGGTCGGTATTTACTAATTCTGGTTGAGCCGTTAAAGCAGGGTTTACTTCTAATATAGTACCCGAGACTGGTAAAAATAAATCACTTACTGTTTTGACTGCTTCTACTGTTCCGAATACGGCCTCAGCTGAAAGCATTTTTCCTACTGTATTAATATCAATGTATACAATATCCCCTAGTTCGCCTTGTGCGAAATCGGTAATACCAATAGTGGCAGTATTGCCTTCTAATTTAATCCATTCGTGGTCCTTTGTGTAACGTAAGTCGGCTGGGAATTGCATAGTTTATTTTTTATTGATGCAAAGATTCATAAAAAACACTAAAAAACCAATGAGCTAGAAGCTATTGTTATCAAAATAGAGTAAAATATGATCTTTTAAAAATCCTTCCTGTTCAATTAGGTCCATCGTCGGCAGGCCCTTTAATTGCTTAAAATGCGGCCAGCCCTCTTCGTCAAGGCCTTCTAGAATATAATAACCACTGCTAGAGAGGATCTTACAGATAGCCACATGCATGAGGTCCTGCTTTTGTTCCTTGCTTATTTTTTCTATTAAAAAGCCCGTTTCCTGAAGCCCAATAAGGAATAATATAGATTCTACATCGGGTTTTTTACCGAAGCGGTCCATCAGTCTTTTCTCTAAATCCCACCACCTGGTCTGAAAGTCGTCATTTATGGAGGCCATAGCTCATTTTCAATTTAGGAGGCAAAGGTAGGGGATATCTAGGCGTAGTACAATGCTTTGATTATCTTTGCTAAAATTTGACCCGATGTTACAAGTGAGTTTTTTACGCCAAAACAAAGAAATAGCTAAGCAGAAACTGGCTATTAAGCATTTTGCTAATTTGGATTTGGTGGATACCGTTATAGCCATGGATGATGAAAGAAAGCAATTACAAGCTTCTTTTGATGAGATGCAGGCCAAGGTGAATGCTGCTTCCAAAGAAATTGGGGGGCTGATGGCCAAGGGTGAAAAAGAGCAGGCAGAAAACTTGAAAAATGAAGTAGCAGGCTTAAAGACTCAATTAGATCCCCTTAAAATAAAGATGGCCGAGGTAGAATTACAATTACAAAACACCATTGTTCAATTCCCTAACCTGCCCCATGACTTAGTACCCAAAGGAAAAGCACCTGAAGAGAATGAACTCGTGAAGCAAGGGGGTGAAACGCCTACACTGAATGCAGGCGCTCAGGCGCATTGGGATTTAATTAGCAAATACAATTTAGTTGATTTTGAAACCGGCTCTAAAATTACGGGCAGTGGTTTTCCTTTATATATTGGCAAGGGTGCAAAATTTCAAAGAGCCTTGGTGCAATATTTTTTAGATTTTAATATTGCTGCGGGTTACACAGAATACTTGCCTCCTTTTATGGTCAATGAAGCTTCTGCTTTTGCTACAGGCCAATTACCGGATAAAGAAGGACAGATGTATCACGCCACTGCAGATAATTTTTATTTAATTCCTACAGCGGAAGTACCTGTGACCAATATTTATAGAGATGTGGTTTTGAAAGAAGCAGAGTTGCCATTGCAAATGACCGCTTACTCTCCTTGCTTTAGAAGAGAGGCAGGTAGTTTTGGAAAAGACGTGCGTGGATTGAATAGAGTACATCAATTTGAGAAAGTAGAAATTATACAAATTGTACATCCCGATAAAAGTGATGAAGTATTAAATGAAATGGTGGCGCATGTTGAAAAATTATTAGTGAGCCTGGGTTTAGAATACCGTATTCTAAGATTATGTGGTGGAGATATGGGATTTGCCTCTGCCATTACTTATGATTTTGAAGTGTATAGTGCTGCGCAAAAGAGATGGCTAGAAGTAAGTAGCGTTTCTAATTTCCAAGCTTATCAAACCTATAGAATGAAATGTCGATTTAAGGATGCGGCTGGTAAAATTCAATTTGCACATTCATTAAACGGTAGTTCATTGGCCCTGCCTAGAATTTTTGCAGCCATTGTTGAAAACTACCAAACCGAAGCGGGTATTGCACTTCCGAGGGTATTGCAATCTTATTTTGGTGCTGAAAATTTAGTTTAAAAATTACTAAATCTTAGACCAATGGCATAAGGGAATAGGGTTATGTTACTTTTGTTTTTATCAAATAAATTAATAGAACCATAAGAGCCGTATAATCTAATACCTCCTATGCCTAATTCACCAATAGTGGCAAATCGTAAATTATTTAATTCAAAATTACCATCATATTTTTGCTTGCCTCTTTCAGCACTCTTTTGTTTGTTTCTAGCATCTACTAAATAACCCGCACTTAAACCTATACTTGCATAAAAACCTTTACGGTTGTAGGGGTTGGGTTGAAAATTTAATTGTACAGGTACTGTTAAGTATTTAACGAATAGTTTATTTTTTGTGAAATTTACATCGTCCATAAATACCGTTTTGCCCGGCTCGTTTCTAAAACTTACTGGTTGTTCAAATCTAAAATTGAATATTTCAAAACCTACTCCGTATTTTAAATTTATTTTATGTTGGTACAAATTCACTTTTTGCTGTACAATCCAAATATTAAAATTGCTTGACTTACGATTATCTAATTTTAAATTACTTGAATTCACCCAATACTTATTATAAGGCAGGCCTGGATAAGTTGAAGGGAAACCCATTAAATAAACCATTTGATCTGACTCGTCTCTAAAATTAGCATAACCTAAATCGAAAGAGAACCAATTGGTGGTTATATCTTTTAATTTTTTAGGCGCACGCTCAATGCTAATTCGGGTATTATCAAAATCGCCATCCTCTATCATTGACTGCCAATCTTTTTTATTATTTTTATCTTGTGATTTAATAATATTCAATCTACCTAATCTTACAGTATCCTCATTCACCGATAGAAAAGTATCTTTTTTTAATTTTCTATCAGTGATATTAATAATGGCGCCATAAGTCCTATTTCTTTTTCTATTATAGTATTTATTATTAGCATAGTCATTATTACGATTGCCTTGCTTTTTGATAATAAGCATATTGCCAATTCTAATAGTATCATTTGCATTAAAGCTACTATCAGCCACTAGTTTAATACTAGGGCTGGTTTTTGAACTGTCGTTTTGTGCAAAACTTTGAAGGCTTAATAAGATTAATAAACTTAATGTTAGAGGGGCGATTATTTTTTTCATATTTATTTTTCTATTTTATTTCTTTTAAGTAAGGCCGAAAATCTTCTAGTAATACCTCTGAAAGCAGAGCCATCAATTTCTAGCATACCAATATTAATGGTTCTGTCATCTTTTTCTGTATCAATTTCTTTATAAGTTGAGGGGATTACAGGAACTGCTTTCTCTTCTTCATTAGGCATTGTTTCCATCAAGCTTGATCTTATCTGGCTCTCATTTTTTTGGCTCTCGTTTTCCCTACTATCTTGGTTAAGACCCTCAGTTGTAGCAACAATACTTGTACTCGTATTATTAGATGCTATGGTTTGATCTTCAAAAACAGCTTGCTTACCGGTAGCTGATTTTCTTAAATTATTATTAGTATTATTTAATTTTTTATTCAATGGCATCTGACTCGCTAGAGCCGAACTATTATTATTTTTATTTACAGAAACCTCCAGCGCATTGCTACGTAATATTACATTCTCAGTCTGTTTTGGATTAGTAGAAGAATTATTGGTAATAGCTAATACTGTTTTATCTTTTATTAT
>QYPL01000030.1 GCA_007280515.1 Sediminibacterium sp. | reverse complement strand
TTACTAAAGCTTTCATAATAGTAAGGCAGATACCCATTTTGTATTTTTCCAACATTTTTAGTCCAATTTAAATATCTAATTAAATAAATAGTTAGGGTGTCTGTAACTGTTACACCTTCTTTTTTATAAATAAATGGTAGTTTAAAAAACTCAACACTAGAAGGTTTTAAACTTTTTAAAACTTTTATTTTGTCTGTGCTAGGTTCGAAAAATTCTTTATAGCCACCATCACCCCATGTAATATATGACTTGAGGCTATCTTGAATAAATTTTGACATTAATTCTTCAGATCCGACTTTAACATCTTCAAGAAAAGAAATATGTTTTCTTAATAAAATTGGGCTAAACTCACAAGCATCTCCAATACCGCTTTTATCCAAGTCTTCTTGTTTTGGATTATACATGTACTTGCAGTTGTCGGTAGCATCTAAAATGCCATCCTTATCAATATCACCACTACTCTGGGAAAATGTTGTAAAAGAATAAAACAAAATTCCCAAGACGAAAACGACTTTTTTCATAAAATATAATTTTATGCTCTTGGGATATTCAAATATACAATAAGTTATATATTATCTTATTAAATAAAAAAGCCCCGAACAATAGTTCGGGGCTTGTGGCACCACCCGGGCTCGAACCGGGGACACAAGGATTTTCAGTCCTTTGCTCTACCAACTGAGCTACAGCGCCATCCTTTGGTTCATTTTAGTCTTACAACCTTTATGAACCGGGGAGCAAATATAGGCCAGGCGGCCTTAAATAGCAAAAAATATGGATTCTTTATTGAAAATCAGTCATTTACTAAGCCGAAGTAGCCACTATAAAAAAGGAGATAATTATAAAGGCTAGACCCAACCATTGCTTAGGGCTTAGTCTTTCTTTAAAAAAGAAGTAACCTATTAATACCGATAAAAGCTGACTACTTATTATTAAGATATTAATGACCATGATGGGCAAGTACTGGTATGATATATTTATAGCAAGTCCTCCTGAAACTAATAATAAACCCAATTTTAAATAAGTGAAAATATGTTTCGCACTTATATAATTAAATAAGTTTTTTATTAGGCCATCGCGTATAACTAATACTAGTCCGAACAACAAGGCCGTAGTTTCAATCACTAAACTAAAACCCAGCGGACCCCAATAACTTATTGGATAAGTATAGAGTGCATAAGAGCTTCCCCAAAAAAAGCTGGCGAGTACGCCGTACAACATTCCATTTTTTTGTTCGCTAATACTTGATTGTTGTTTCCCTTGAAAATATAAAAGAAGCAAACCTGCTGTTGAAAAAATAAAGGCGTATAAATAATTGGCTTTCCAAACTTCACCTACAATAAATACGGCTGTTAAAATAGTAAATAATTTTATCGCAGATACAGGCACCACAATGCTTACAGGGGCTTTCTGTATACCTCTTAAAAAAAATACCAATCCAAAAATATTAAATACACTCAGCGCAATGGTTAATAAAAAAGGAGTACCGAAGCTTAAAGTTTGTACTGTCCAACCTTTAAAAAAAGCACTGTCTCTAAACCCAAAATATAAAATGGAAAAAATAGTAGAGGCAAATATGCCTCTGTAAAACATGCCAATTTGATACGGTATAGTTTGCGTTACTTTTTTCCAATACGCATTACTGATGGCAAAACAAAGCGCGCCAATTAAAACAAAAATAATTCCCATAATTAATATTCACAATTTTTAGGCGTACGCGCAAATGGAATGACGTCTCTTATATTGGTCATTCCTGTAACAAATTGAATCATTCTTTCAAAACCTAAACCAAAACCTGCATGCGGTACGGTTCCAAATCTTCTGGTATCTAAATACCAGCTCATGTCTTCTAAAGGTATATGCATGGCATTCATTCTGGCTTCTAGTTTGTCTAAACGCTCCTCTCTTTGGCTGCCACCCACTATCTCGCCAATGCCTGGGGCTAGAATATCCATCGCTGCTACTGTTTCCTTGCCTGGTGCACAGCCGTCGTTCATGCGCATGTAAAATGCTTTGATCGCCGCTGGATAACCCGTGACAATGACTGGTTTTTTAAAATGTTGTTCTACTAAATATCTTTCATGCTCACTTTGTAAATCAATTCCCCACTTCACCTCGTATTGGAATTTCTTTTTCTTGTAGTGGTTGCTATTTAATAAAATATCAATGGCTTCTGTATAAGTAATGCGTTCGAAATTATTATTCACCACCAACTCTAATTTTTCTCTTAATCCAAGGCCACTTCTTTTTTCAGTAGGTAGTTGCTTTTCTTCTTCCGCTAAACGTGCATCTAAAAAATCAATATCATCTGCATTATTTTTTAATGCATAATTAATTAAATATTTAATGAAAGCTTCCGCTAAATTCATGTTGTCTTCAATATCATAAAAAGCCATTTCAGGTTCAATCATCCAGAACTCTGCTAAATGCCTAGTCGTGTTTGAATTCTCTGCACGAAATGTTGGACCAAAAGTATAAATCTCTGAAAAGGCCATGGCGCCTAGCTCTCCTTCGAGTTGGCCACTCACCGTTAAGTTAGTTCCTTTACCAAAAAAATCTTGTGTATAATCAATTTCACCTTTATCATTTTTAGGCGCCCCTTCTAAAGGAAGTGTGGTAACTCTAAACATTTCACCCGCACCTTCTGCATCTGAACTTGTAATAATAGGTGTATGTAAATACACAAACCCGCGTTCATTGTAAAATTGATGTACTGCAAAAGCAAGTGCATGTCTTAATCTAAATACCGATCCGAATGTATTGGTACGAAAACGCAAATGCGCCTTCTCTCTTAAAAATTCTAAAGAATGTTTTTTAGGTTGTAAAGGAAATTTTTCTGCATCGCTGTCTCCTAAAATTTCAAGGGTCTTGGCTTTTACTTCCACGCTTTGTCCCTTACCTAAACTCTCTACCACGGTACCCACTATTTTTAAAGAGGCGCCGGTGGTAACACGTTTTAATATGGCTTCATCAAATTCTCCCAGTGTGGCCACAATTTGAATGTTCGCATTCGTGCTTCCGTCATTAAGGGCTATAAACTGATTGTTTCTAAAAGTGCGCACCCATCCCATTACCACCACTTCGGTCCCTGTGGGGGTGCCCGATAACAATTGCTTTATTTTAATTCTGTCGTTGAACATAATGCTGATTTCGAATGGCAAAGATAATCGGTTTCGAGGGCCAAATACCCTGTTTTAAGTATAAAAACAGATAAAAAATTGTTTTTTTGTTAAAAAAACTGCTTAACATTGCAGTAGCAACGAGCAAATTGATTCTTTTTAATGTTGATAGCTCGCTACCCCAATTCCCAATATACAATTTACGGTCTCAATTATTTCGACCGAAATTTCAAAAAGCGTTCAAATAAGCCCAAATCTTGATTCGATTTTTAAATAAACCATAGTTCAAAGTGCCAGAAAAAGAAGAAAAACCAAAAAGGGGGCGTAAACCCGTTGCAGCCGCTCCGGCAGCAAAAAAAGCAGTAGCCTCTAAAAAAGCCGAGCCTGCAAAAAACAATACCGAAGACGATAAGGCTTCTAAAATTGCCCAAGCATTGTTTGGCGATGAAAGTGCAGCAAGTAGTGGAGCGCCTGCTCCAACTAATGAAAGTAATGACGCTGCTCAAGCACCCGCTTCAGCAGATCAAGCCAATGCAGTTGGTGCTCCAAATGGCGGACCGAATGGTGGACCCAACTTACCAGCGCAGCGTTATCCTCAGCCTAAAAAAGAACCTGTGTTTAGTGTGGAGTTTGATGGCACTATTGAGTCTGAAGGTGTCTTAGAAATGATGCCCGATGGTTATGGTTTTTTACGCTCTTCCGATTACAACTATTTATCTTCTCCCGACGATGTATACGTTTCTCCTTCTCAAATAAAAGCATTTGGTTTAAAAGTAGGGGACACTGTTCACGGAACAGTTCGTGTTCCTCGTGAGGGTGAAAAATATTTTGCATTGACTAAGGTGAGTCAAGTCAATGGAAAAAATCCGGATGAAATTCGTGATCGTATTCCTTTTGATTATTTAACGCCTATTTTTCCTTTTGAGAAATTAAATTTATATACATCGTCTACTAATTATAGTACGCGTATCATGGATTTATTTACACCTATTGGAAAGGGCCAAAGAGGTTTAATTGTAGCCCAACCAAAAGTAGGTAAGACTATGTTGTTGAAAGAAGTCGCAAATGCGATTGCCTCGAACCATCCAGAATGTTATTTAATTATATTATTAATTGATGAAAGACCAGAGGAGGTAACCGATGTAGAGCGTTCTGTAAAAGGAGAAGTCATTGCTTCTACTTTTGATGAGCCTGCTGAAAAACACGTTAAGGTTTCTTCAGTTGCATTACAAAAAGCAAAGCGCTTAGTAGAGTGCGGACACGATGTAGTTATTTTATTAGATTCAATTACACGTTTAGCACGTGCGCACAATACAGTAGCGCCAAGCTCTGGTAAAGTATTATCGGGTGGTGTAGAAGCTACCGCCTTACTTCGTCCAAAACAATTTTTTGGTGCAGCGCGTAAAATTGAAAACGGTGGATCACTCACTATATTAGCAACTGCCTTAATTGAAACAGGTTCAAAAATGGATGAGGTTATTTTTGAAGAGTTCAAAGGAACAGGTAATATGGAATTAGTATTAGATCGTCGTTTAGCGAACAAGCGTATTTTCCCAGCTATTGATTTAGTAGGATCAAGCACGCGTCGTGACGACTTATTATTAGATAAAGAAGTATTAGGTAGAATGAATATTCTTCGCTTATTCATTAATGATATGAATAACGATGAAGCAATGAATGAATTATTAAAACGCATGCGCGGCACTAAAGACAACGAAGAGTTTTTAGCCAGCATGAACCGTTAAATAAAAAAGGCCCTTAAAAATTAAGGGCCTTTTTTATTTAGTCTTTAAAGTAATTACTGTTCTCAATTTCCTCGCGCACTTTTTCTGGCACTAAATAACGAATCGTTATTCCCTCTTTTCTATTGTTGCGAATTAGTGTAGCAGAGAGTTGTAACAAGGGCGCCTCTAATATTTGTACGCGCGCACCATATTCATTGCTAATATCAAAGCCGTCTCTACGATATACAATGAATGAATAATTCTTAACTAAGGTTTCGAAGTTTTTCCACTTCGGTAAATTTTGAAAACTATCAGCACCCATAATTACTGAAAATTCATGTTGCGGAAATTTTTCTTCTAAATAAATAAGGGTATCAATCGTATAAGAAGGCTTCGGTAAAGAAAACTCTATATCAGATACTTTTAATTGTGTATCATCTTCAATGGCCAGCTTGGCCAAATGTAATCGGTCATATTCGTTTAATAAACTGCCCTGGGGCTTCAAGGGGTTTTGCGGAGAGACCACTAACCATACCTGTTTTAGATCTGAATGATTGGCCACATAGCTTGCCACCATTAAGTGGCCGTTGTGTATAGGATTAA
Source organism: Sediminibacterium sp. (assembly GCA_007280515.1). Lineage (GTDB taxonomy): Bacteria > Bacteroidota > Bacteroidia > Chitinophagales > Chitinophagaceae > Sediminibacterium. The sequence goes on along the minus strand of QYPL01000030.1, from coordinate 13,437 downwards.
AAGAACCGAAAAATAAACCAATCTTCATTTTATAATATATTGATTATCAATTACTTGAGTCCAAATTAGGGCTTATAAAAATACTATCTGCCTCGTTCATTCTAAGGCTTAATTGATAGCCTGCCACAGATATGGATATGGGATCTCCTAGTGGTGCGATTTGCTCTACTCTAATTAATTCACCGGGTATACAGCCCATCTCCATTAACTTCAAAAAGATTTCATCATTTTCAAAAGAATGTATAACGCCCGACTCCCCCATTTTCAACTCAGATAGTTTCTTCATATTAATGCTGCAAAGATAGTTTCTGTTTTACACAAATAGTTACGAAATTTGGAGCATTGAAAAACAATTTTTTATGTCATTGAATATTTCTTTTAATAAGGCCGACAAAAATGCAACACTGGGCAATCGTTTGGCAGTAAAGGCTTTTATCGAAAGGTCTTTAAAAAAAGAGGGCTTGACCATTGAGACACTTCAATATATATTTTGTTCTGATAAATTTTTACTAGGCATTAATAAATCCTACCTACAACACGACTATTATACCGACATTATAAGTTTCGACCTATCTGAAACCAAGGGCAAGTTAATTGGAGAGGTATATATAAGCATTGACCGAGTAAAAGATAATGCCAAAACCCATAAGACTTCCTTGAAGGAGGAATTGCTTAGGGTAATTTTCCATGGTGCCCTTCATTTTTGCGGTTACAAGGACAAAAAGCTTGCCGATATTAAAAAAATGCGTGCCCAAGAGGATAAATGGCTGAAATCCTACCTAAAGTCTATTACCTAATTAGGGTTTTATCCCTTTTTCTCCTGAAAAACGTTCCATATGGAACATTCCCCATTGATTTTAATGTCTCAAACTTAGAAAACGTTCCATATGGAACATATTTAAGATCTACCAGTCGAGAAATAGTCATATTTTCTAAAACGTTTAATATGCAATATTGATATTAATTGAATTGCTTGGTATCCAATACAGGCTTATCTTTGCAAACTTATATGTTTCCCAAATACAATGTCATAGTAGTAGGTGCCGGCCATGCAGGCTGTGAAGCAGCGGCGGCGGCGGCCAATATGGGCTCCAAAGTTTTATTGGTGACCATGAATATGCAGAGTATTGCCCAAATGAGCTGTAACCCAGCCATGGGTGGAATTGCCAAGGGTCAAATAGTAAGGGAAATAGATGCCTTGGGTGGTTATAGTGGCATCGTCACCGACATAAGTACCATTCAGTTTAGAATGCTGAATAAAAGCAAAGGGCCTGCCATGTGGAGTCCAAGAGCACAGAACGATAGGCAATTGTTTGCCTCTAAGTGGAGAGAAATGCTAGAAAATACCCCCAATGTTGACTTTTACCAGGACTCAGTGAACGAGCTTATCATTAAAAACAATAAGGCCTGCGGGGTCCTCACAAGTTTAGGTCATAAAATAGAAGCAGATGCAGTTATTATTACTAGCGGAACCTTCTTAAACGGAATTATACATATTGGTGAGAAACAAATTGGAGGAGGAAGGGTAGCTGAAAAAGCGGCCACTGGAATTACCGAACAGCTGGTTTCCTTTGGTTTAGAGTCGGATAGGCTTAAAACGGGCACACCTCCAAGGGTGGACGGACGTAGTTTAGACTATTCAAAAATGGAAGAACAAAAGGGTGACGAGGAAATTGTAGGCTTCTCTTATATGGAAATACCTAGAATTAAGGCTGAAGACCAGCGTTCTTGCCATATTACCTATACCGATTCTGTCGTACATGATATATTAAGAACTGGTTTTGATCGTAGCCCTATGTACCAAGGTCGTATTGGAGGAGTAGGTCCAAGATACTGTCCAAGCATAGAAGATAAAATTAATAGGTTTGCAGATAGAGAAAGACATCAATTATTTGTAGAGCCGGAAGGCTGGAATACAGTGGAGATATATGTAAACGGGTTTAGTACAAGTTTACCAGAAGAAGTACAATACGAAGCACTTCGTAGGGTGCCTGGTTTTGAGAAGGCGCGTATGTTCCGTCCGGGTTATGCCATTGAATACGATTATTTTCAACCCACTCAATTAACCTATACATTAGAAACTAAGGCAATTAGTAATTTATATTTCGCTGGACAAATCAATGGTACCACAGGATATGAAGAAGCCGCTTGTCAGGGTATTATGGCGGGCATGAATGCGCATTTAAAAATTAATGAAAAAGCACCATTCATCTTAAAAAGGTCAGACGCTTATATAGGCGTTTTAATTGATGATCTTATAAGCAAGGGCACAGACGAACCCTATAGAATGTTTACTTCAAGAGCAGAGTTCAGAACACTATTAAGACAAGACAATGCCGATCTAAGATTAACGGAACTAAGTCACAAACTAGGTTTTGCTAGCGCAGATAGATTACGCAAAGTAGAAGAAAAAATAAATCAGGTTGCTAATATTAAAACCATACTTTCTAATCAAACTATTATACCGGAAGAGGTAAATGGTTTTTTAACCAGTATTGATTCCATGGAGATTACAGAAAAGCAAAAAGCCACCAAACTCTTGCTACGCCCAAATATTAGCCTTAGTCAAGTTATTGAAAACTGCGCTGAATTAAAAGAGAAATTAATAGATAAAGAAGTAGATCATTTAGAACAAGCAGAAATACAAATTAAATACGAACGTTATATAGAGAAAGAAAAAGAAATCGTGGAGCGTATGCTAACGCTTGAAAATAAAATGATTCCCGATAATTTTGATTACGATAAATTATCGGCCCTATCTATTGAGGCGCTTCAAAAGTTCAAAAAAATTCGTCCACTTACTATTGGACAGGCTAGTCGTATTAGTGGCGTTAATCCAAGCGATATCCAAATACTTATGGTCTTTATTGGACGCTAAATGGTTGGTATAATTATTGGCCACCATTCATAAAAAAACTTCCCATTCCACGTTTTTTCACAAAATCTTTTTAGTAGCTTTAGTTTCTTTCTTTACAACTAAAATAAGAATCACATGAAGCGAATTTATGTATGGGCCTTACTTATGTGCACAGCCGTTTCTGCCATCGCACAGGAGTCATTCCCAATCAATGGAATTAGAGATATTCGTACAGGCTTATATGCTTTTACGAATGCTACTATTATTCAAAATGAAAAAACAAAGCTTGAAAAAGCTACCTTATTAATTAAACAAGGAAAAATTATTGCCGTGGGCACTAGCGTCGCTATTCCAAAAGATGCGGTAGTGGTGGACTGTGCGGGTAAATTTATATATCCTTCTTTTGTGGATCCCTTCACCGACTATGGTGCAGGTCAAGCCAAAAGACCAGCGGGTGGTTTCAACTATGGCGGTCCTGGGCAATTTCTATCCAATAAACCAGGTGCTTATAACTGGAACCAAGCTATTAAACCAGAAGTGAATGCATCAGATTTGTTCAATGCAGACGAAGCTGCTGCGAAAAATTTCAGAGCCAATGGATTTGGCGTTGTTTTTACACATGTTAAAGATGGTATTGCAAGAGGCACCGGCGCGGTGGTAACGCTTGCTACTGAAAACAATAATCAAGCAATTCTTAAAACAAAGGCTGCAGCGGTCTATTCTTTTGAAAAAGGTTCTTCAACACAATCTTATCCATCAAGTTTAATGGGAAGTATTGCCTTATTGCGTCAAACTTATATAGATGCAAAATGGTATCAAACAAAACCAGCGGGTGAAGGCGTAAACCTTTCTTTAGAAGCTTGGAACAATAGTCAAAACATTCCTCAAATTTTTGCTGCTGACGATAAGTGGAGTACAGTGCGCGCTGACAGATTAGGCGATGAGTTTGGCGTACAATATGTTATCAAAGGTGGTGACAATGGATATCAAAGAATAGAAGAAATTCTAAAAACCAAGGCTAGCTATATTTTGAATGTTGATTTTCCTGAAGCCATGGATGTAGAAGATCCTAACGATGCGCGTTTTGTTTCTTTAGCAGATATGAAACATTGGGAATTGGCGCCTACTAATTTAGGGGCCTTTGAAAAAGCAAATGTGCTATTTAGTATTAGTAGTACTGACTTAAAAGATAGCAAAATATTTTTAGCAAATATTAAAAAGGCTATTCGTTATGGCTTGTCTGAATCAAAGGCCCTGGAAGCTTTAACTAAAAATCCTGCTACTATGTTAGGTGTTTATGATCAAGTAGGTTCTTTAGAAACAGGCAAGTTGGCCAATTTTATTATTACAACAGAACCCGTGTTTTCTAACAATGCAAAAATTATTGAGAACTGGGTACAAGGAAATAAATATGAAGTAGCAGCTAGCGAATGGAATAATTATGCAGGTAAATATAAATTAACATTGAATGTAGGTGGAACCAACGCCGATTATAATTTAGAAGTTAAAAAAGATTTATCAGCATCCATTATTGGTACAGATACTTTGACTGCAAAAATTACCATCAATGAATCTTTGGTTAAAATTACTTTCCCTAATAAAAAAGGAAAGGGTGCGGAACAACTTAGACTAGGTGGTGCCATTGTGGGTGCTAATTGGTCTGGTATTGGAACCGATCCTGCAGGCAACAAAAACACATGGACCGCAACTTTTGTAGGTCCAATGACCACAACAGCAGATACTAAGAAAAATACCGATACTTTAAAACCACTTGCAAAAATTACTTACCCATTTGTGGGTTTTGGTAATGAAAAAATACCAAGTCAAGAAACTATCTTAATTAAAAACGCTACTGTTTGGACCAATGAAAAAGAGGGCGTTTTAAATAATACCGATGTTTTATTAAAGAATGGTAAAATTGCTAAACTAGGTAAAGATATTAGCGAGGCAGGTGCAAGAGTTATTGATGGTACAGGCAAACACTTAAGCGCAGGTATTATTGACGAGCACTCACATATTGCTGCACTATCAATTAACGAAGGTGCACAATCGGTAACAAGTGAAGTGCGTATTGCAGATAATTTAAATCCAGAAGACATTAATATTTACCGTCAATTAAGCGGTGGTGTTACTTCATCACATATCTTACACGGTTCTGCAAACACAGTGGGTGGGCAAACACAATTGATTAAACTTCGTTGGGGTGCTAATGACCAGGATTTAAAATTTGCAGGTGCCGATGGTTTTATAAAATTCGCCTTAGGTGAAAACGTAAAAAGAACCACGAGTACAAGTAATAACCGTTTCCCTGATACAAGAATGGGTGTGGAGGAAGTATTGAACGATGCTTTTGATAGAGCCGTAGATTATCAAAAAGCCATGAAAGAAAATCCGAATACAAGAAGAGACCTTGAATTAGACGCACTTGTAGAAATCTTAAATAAAAAGCGTTTTATTACTTGTCACTCTTATGTACAGCCAGAGATAACTTATATGATGCGTATTGGCGATAAATATGGTTTTACCGTAAACACCTTCACACATATATTAGAGGGATATAAAGTAGCCGACAAAATGAAAAAACATGGGTCAACTGCTTCTACTTTCTCTGACTGGTTTATGTATAAAACAGAAGTGCAAGATGCCACTGGTTATAATGCAGCTATTATGCAAAAAGTAGGTTTAAATGTTTGTATCAATTCTGATGATGCGGAAATGGCTAGAAGATTAAATCAAGAAGCTGCTAAAACAGTTAAATACGGTGGCGTTTCTGAACAAGAAGCCTTTAAAATGGTAACGCTTAATCCTGCAAAGGCTTTACACGTTTCGGATAAAGTGGGTAGTATTAAAACAGGAAAAGATGCGGACGTGGTTTTATGGTCTGATAATCCTTTAAGTATTTATGCAAAATCTTTATATACTATCGTTGATGGTACTATTTATTTTGATAGAGAAAAAGATGCAGCTATGCACAAAGAAGTGGCCGCAGAAAGAACACGCTTAACACAAAAAATGTTGGGTGAGAAAAAAGCGGGCGGTGCTACAAGACCTGCAACGCCAAGTTATCAAGTACTATTAACTTGTGGTGATCATGATCACGCAGATGAAATGGTTACTATTTACGAAACTCAAAAAGATTAATATATGCAAAAGAAATATACCACCTTATTGATTGTATCTCTTGCACTTTTACAATTAAAAGCAAGCGCTCAGGAAACAGTATATCCTGTAGGTCCGCAAGCAGGCCCCATTGTTATTACACATGCTACCGTGCATGTGGGTAACGGAACTGTATTAACCGATGCATCGGTAAGTTTTGATAAAGGAAAAATTACAGGCGTAGGCGCTTCTGTATCTACTACAGGCGCTACTATCATAGATGCTACAGGCAAACAAGTTTATCCTGGATTAATAGTTCCGCTTTCTAGTTTAGGTTTAAGAGAAATTAATAGTGGCGTACGCGGTAGCAATGATTTTCAAGAAATTGGAGAAAACAATGCCAGCATTAGAACCATTGTTTCATATAATACCGATTCTAAAGTCATTAATGTACTACGTGCAAACGGTGTGCTACTTGCGCATGTAGCGCCGATGGGAGAGCTTATTGAAGGAAGTTCCTCTGTGGTGCAATTAGACGCTTGGAATTATGAAGATGCCGCTTACAAAGCAGACAATGGAATTTTTATAAATATGCCAACACTTATTCCAAGAAGAGGTGGTCGCGGTGGTTTCATGCGTCAAGCTGCTGGTGACCCAGTGAAAGAGGCGATGATTAAAATTGAAACCATTAAAACTTTCTTTACCGAAGCACGCGCTTACTTACAAGAAAAAAATCATGCCGACAATAATTTAAAGTTTGAGGCGGTACGCGGACTATTCAATGGCAAACAAAAATTATATGTTCGTGCTAATGAAGTAAAACAAATGTTGCTAGCCATTGATTTAGGAAAAACATTTGGATTTAACATGGTCATTGTAGGTGCTGCTGAAAGTTTACAAATTGCTGCTTTGTTAGTAGAAAATAATATTCCTGTTATCTTAGATAACGAGCACGCGCTTCCTACTACAGAAGACGATGACATTGATCAAATGTATAAACTACCCGCAGAACTTAAAAAAGCAGGTGTTTTATTTGCCATCAACGATGCCAACGACCAAAGCAAGCAGCGCAATATTAGCTTCAACGCGGGTACTGCTGCGGCTTATGGCTTAGGCAAGGAAGAGGCATTAACTGCTATTACCCTTAATACTGCTAAAATTTTAGGCATTGACGATATCACCGGTTCTATCGAAACGGGAAAAGATGCCAACATTATTATTAGCGAAGGCGATATCCTAGACATGAGAGGCAATCAGGTGACCAAGGCCTTTATTCAAGGACGCGATATTTCTTTGGATAACAAACAAAAACAATTGTACGAACGCTATAAGCATAAATACAAGATTAATTAATTAACAGTTTATCCTGTTAATACAAGAACCTCTCTATCACAAATGTGGTGGGGAGGTTTTTTTTGTTAACTTAGCGCCATGTCTAAAAAGCTATTTTTACTAGATGCACTTGCATTAATATATCGTGCGTATTATGCGCTAATTCGTACACCCAGAATTACGACCACGGGTATAAATACCAATGCGCAATTTGGATTTACCAACACCCTTTTAGAAATTATTAGAAAAGAAAATCCAACGCATATAGCAGTTTGTTTTGATACACATGCGCCTACAGAACGTCATATCGATTTCACCGATTATAAAGCCAATCGTCAGGAAGCACCCGAAGACTTATTAGATTCATTGCCCCATATTAAAGCCATTATTGAGGGTTTTAATATTCCTGTGATTGAATATGACGGATACGAAGCAGATGATATTATTGGAACCCTTGCCTGGCAGGCTGCTGCTAAGGGTTATGAAGTATATATGGTTACCCCAGATAAAGATTATGGTCAATTATTAGTAAAACCCAATGTATATATATGGAAGCCCCCTGCATTTGGCAATAAAGAAGAAATTGTAGATGCAAAAAAGATTTGCGAGAAATGGGATATTGCTAGAGTAGAACAAGTGGTGGATATGTTGGGCTTGATGGGCGACGCTTCAGATAATATTCCAGGCATTCCTGGCGTGGGTGAAAAAACGGCTGCTAAACTTTTAAAATTATATGACACCTTAGAGGGTGTGCTAGATAACGCCGATAAAATTACCGGCTCAATGGGTGAAAAAGTGCGTGCCGGAAAAAAATCGGCCATCATGAGTAAAAAGCTGGCCACTATTATTACCAATGTGCCTGTTAGCTTTCATGAAGAAGATTTTAGATTGAAAGAAAAAAATAAAACGGCCCTTGCTGAAATATTTAATGAATTAGAATTTAAAACATTAGGAAAAAGAATTTTAGGAGACGAGTTCTCGGTGAGTGGTGGAGCCGGTTCCTTTGATGTAGCAACTGCCAAACAAGAACAAACAGACTTGTTTGGAAATACAGTGAATGTAAAAATAAAAAATATTAAAGCAGGGGCCAAGGAAACTGGTATAAAAAATAGCGGAGATAATAATAATGAGCAGCGTAATAGTTCATTAGATAGTAGTGTGGGAAATGATGAAGATAATGATGATAGCGAATTAGGGGGTGAGTTGGGCGACGAGGATTTGCCGGTTGAATTAGTGGTAAACAAGAACAGCGCCAATACACCACATAAGTATAAAGCAGTTGAGGGTAAAGAAAATATACTTGCGCTAGTTAAAGAATTATTAAAACAAAAAGAGGTTTGTATTGATACAGAAACAACGGGCATTAATGCTAATAATGTTGAGTTAGTAGGATTAAGTTTTTCTTATAAAGAACATGAAGGATTTTATATTCCTATTGAAAACGAGTTGGATGCTAAAAAAATATTGGCCCTTTTTGAGCCTTTATTTAAAAACAAAGACATTGTTTGGATTGGACAAAACTTAAAATATGATTTTTTAGTGTTGAAATGGTATGGGGTGGAGCTATTAGGTAAAACCTTTGATACCATGCTGGCACACTATGTAATTGAGCCAGAAGGCAGACGCAGTATGGATTTGCTAAGTGCTCAGTTTTTAGGTTACGAGCCTATTTCTATTACGACCTTAATAGGTAAGAAAGGAAAAAATCAGGGCACCATGCGTGATGCACCCTTGGACCAAGTAACAGAATACGCAGCAGAAGACGCCGATATTACTTTACAATTAAAAAATTGTTTTGCGCCACTGATTAAAAAGCGTGGTGTAGAAAAAGTATTTAATGAAGTAGAAAACCCGCTCGTGCGCGTACTTGTAGATATGGAATATGAGGGTGTTAAAGTAGACATTGATTTTTTAAACGAATACAGTAAGGTATTGGAGGTGGATGCTAAAATTAGTGAAGAGCGTGTCTATGAACAAGCAGGGGTTCGTTTTAATTTAGCCTCTCCTAAACAATTAGGTGAAGTGCTATTTGATATTTTAAAATTAGACGCAAAAGCTAAAAAAACCAAAACGGGTCAATACGCAACAGGAGAAGACGTATTACAAAAAATGGCAGCTAAGCATAAAATAGTAGATGATATTTTAAATTTTAGAGAGTTAACAAAATTAAAGTCTACCTATGTCGATTCTTTTCCAGAATTAATTAATCCAAAAACAGGTCGCGTGCATACCAGCTATGCACAAGCAGTAGCTGTTACTGGAAGACTAAGCAGCACTAATCCTAATTTACAAAACATACCTATTAGAACAGAGCGGGGTAGAGAAATTAGAAAAGCTTTTATTCCTCGTGAGAAAGGTCGTGTACTAGTAAGTGCCGATTATTCTCAAATTGAACTTAGAATTGTGGCGGCTATAAGTGGTGACCCCAATATGTGTGAGGCATTTAAACTAGGAAAAGATATTCATACAGCCACGGCTGCTAAGGTGTATGGTATTAAAGAAGCCGATGTTACAAAAGAAATGCGTTATAAAGCCAAGAGTGTGAACTTTGGAATTATTTATGGACAGGGTGCTTTTGGTTTAGCAGAAAACTTAGCTATCTCAAGAACAGAGGCAAAAGAAATTATAGACAACTATAAAAAAGAGTTTCCGGGGATTCAAATGTATATGGATGGGCAAATTAACAATGCGAAAGAATTAGGTTTTGTGGAGACGCTTATGGGTAGAAGGCGTTGGTTAAGAGATATTAATAGTAGCAATTTTACAGTCCGTGGTTTTGCAGAAAGAAATGCCATCAACTCTCCTATTCAAGGTTCTGCTGCTGATATGATTAAACTAGCCATGATTAAAATTCATGGTGAAATGAAAAAAAATATATGGGAATCCAAAATGATTTTACAAGTACATGATGAATTGGTCTTTGATGCAGTAGAAAAAGAACTGCCGGCATTAAAAGAATTAATTTTAAAATGTATGAAAGAAGCAATGGTGCTTCCGAATGGTGTGCCCGTAGAGGCCGAGGTGGGTGTTGGAAAAAATTGGTTAGAAGCGCATTAAAAATTACCAATTTTAGCTTTACTTAATTATTAACCTACTTCTTTTTATAAACTGGAACAGTGCTGCAGGGCTCTCCATACATGATGCTTTTCACTACTGGTCTAAGCTTCTGCGTAATAGCAATATAGGCCGACTCTCCAACGGGGGTGTCTCCACAACCCTTTATCACCACCCTTTGGTCCTTGTATTCGTTCACATTAAGGCTATTAATATTTTCAAGTAGTAGTTGTTCTCTTACTTTATTTTCATCTCCAAAATAAACTCCTTTTACAAAAGGGTTGAGAGCAGATACAATTAACATATTCGCCCACATAGGAATAATAGCATCTGCAGAACAAATAATGCCCACTAGCTTGTCTTGGTAAATGGTCCAATCGATAGTAAGAAGTGCAGCACGAAATTCTTTTTCTTTTAATATAAGCTCCATAAATAAATAGGGCTTAATATCAAACACAATTATTTCATTGCTTGGAAGTAAACTCGCAAGATCAATGGATAGTATTCCACTTTCCGCCACCTTATTGTTAAACAATTCGGCCATAGAAATTATTTAGTACTAGTAAAGCTTAGACCTGTTGTCTTCAATCTTGGCCACTTTTTTAAAGGAGCTCGCCGATCTAAACATTAAACTTCTTGTTCTTTCTAATAATTCGTCTTTAAAGAAATTGGGGTCTTGCCCTGCTTGTTTGGCAGCAATACCATTTATGCTTACAGCATACACGCCTGTATTAGCAGCAATGGGTTCACTTACTTTATTAATTAAGGCTTTATTAAAAGCAGCACCCACTAATTTTGGTTCGTTGCCTAGTCCTGTAATCATTGCGAAGCTAAATCCAATACTGTCCGCTCTTTGTATGATTGCTTTAGCATCGGTAGCAATTGATTCTAGTGTTTTGCCCTTTATTGTTGCTATAATTTTTTCTGCCTTCTTCTTGTCTCTAATAATTCCTTCCACCTGTGGTCTTGCAGCAGTAACACTTGCTAGTCCCGCTTTTTCTTCTGAGGTAATTACAGCAACCACATAATTATCACCTTGTTCGAACGACTCTGAAACATCATTCACCTCTTTCTCATAAACCCATCTTACAATATTTCTAGCAGTACCGATACCTTGTATATCAAAATCATTTGCTTTAATACCAACGGCGGGAATGGCTTGTTTGCCTATCTTAACCGCATTAGTATTAAAAGATTTACCACCCTTGCTACTAGATGCAAATTGTGCCGCTGCAGTTGAAGCCGCATTAATTGTTTCATTACTTGGCATCACCATCTTAGACAAATAAGCAATTTTATAGGCAGGTCCTTTTGCTGTTTGTTTTAATACTTCCATGTAGTGGTATCCAAAATCTGTTTTAATAACAGCCTTGGTGCCTACTGGATTATCAAAAGAAAATTCGTTAAAGCTTGGAACCATTTTAGCTTGTGGGAACATTTCATATTTACCGCCGGTTGTTTTACTTCCTGCGTCGTCAGAATATTTAGCGACCATCTCTTCAAAGGAAGCGCCGCCCTTAATGGCAAGGCCAATGCTATCTGCTAATTTTTTAGCGCTACTATCTGCTCTAACCTGTTGTCCATTTTGTGGATTAACGGTTGCAATTAATATATGTCTAACACTTGCACTATCGGGCCACTGCTTAACACCCAATACTTTTGCGATGGTAAAGTTTCTTCCGTCTACATAGGGGCCATACACGCCACCCACTCCTACATTTAGTACTGAATCTTTTTGGGGAATTTGTAAAGACTTTTTGCTGATATAGCTATCATAGTAAGGAATCTCTGTTCCTACTTTATTTAAATATTTAGCGGTCTCAATACTATTTTTAAAATCTTGTTTAAAAATTTCAATGTCGTTTCTTGCGGCAATAGAGTCCGCAACAGAAGGCGCGGCGCTAAATCCCACAAAAGAAATAGAACGGCTTGCCTCTTCTACCTGGTAAGCTGCGGCGTTTTCTTTTAGATAAGAAGCAACATCATCATCACTTACTTTAATAGTACTATCTAAAATAGTTGTGTAAGGAATACCCACAAATGAAATACTTGAAATAGCGTTCGATTCTGCATATTGTTTTTCACTTAACCATTTTGGAACCTGAACCCCTTTTACAACCATCACCTGGTATTTATTTCTAATTCTGTTTTCAATAGAGGGCTCTATATATATTTTTTCAATTTGTTTAATTTGCTCTACATTTTTACTCTTCTTAATTTGAGCCACTGCCTGTTTCGCATCATTCACCTTAAACTCTCCTGTAGTTTTATCAGTAAATTCTTGTTTAAAAGGAGATTCGTTTCCAAACAACACATCAGCTAATTCTTTTGTACCCACCGTAAGGCCTAATTTATTTTCTTCGTCTTTTAATAAAAGACGGTCTACTTCTTGATTCCATAAATAGCCAATCAGTTGTTCTCTTTTAACACCCTGGGCTGCATAATTTTGCAACTGTATTTCCAGCTTTTCTTCAAATTCTAATTTAGTAATAAGCATGCCGTTTACTTTACCAAGCGCGGTCGTATCGTTAGCGCCTCTTTTTCTACCAATTCCATCTTGTAAGATGAATGCAATTAGGGCAATAGCAATAATAGTAAAGATGATCCATGCACCTCTTTCTCTAATGTTCTGAATAATTGACATATATATATAATTATAGGAGGGCAAAAATAATGTTTTCTATCAAGTAAAATGGGGTATGCACTTAGTTTTTAGGCTTATTTAGGCATAATGGGGCTATAAAAACTAACATTGCTGTAGTGGATAATTAAATATTTCGGGGATATCTATGGTTTTAGAGTGAATAAGCCTGCATAAATAAAGAATAACCTTAAGGCCTTGGTATACCAAATAAGCTTTTGGTTAAAATTTCTTTGTTTTATACCCGTTAATTAACAGTGTGTAATCTGTTAGTTAAATAAAAAATAGAATAAGAAATAAATTAAATTAAAATTAGAGGCCTTATAAAACCCTTACTACTATTAATTCTTGGTTTAATTTATAATTATTATATATTTTATTAATTATAAGTGTATAACTAAGATATTAAGATATACACAGGCGTATTAGTATTAGTTTATTTATATAAATGTAT
>QYPL01000015.1 GCA_007280515.1 Sediminibacterium sp. | reverse complement strand
TAAAGTAGCCCAGGCACTGGCCATATAGCTAAAATAAGGAATAGCAATAAAGTTAATCGCAATAGTAATGACTGCACCAATAAGGGTAATCCAAGCCCCTGCCATGGTTTTATTGCTAAGCTTATACCAAATGCTTAAATTATAATACACCCCTAAGAATATATTGGCTATTAATAAAATGGGTACAACGCGCAGACCCACGTACATGGCGGGATTGCGAATAAATTCTTTCCAAATATCTAAATATAAAACCACCATTAAAAACATAATACATAATGTAATGACAAAAAATTTCATCACCCTTGCATAGGTTTTGGGTGCATTTTCTTCTATAGATTGTTTAAAGAAAAAAGGTTCGGCACCCATGCGAAATGCTTGTACTGAAATAGTAATTAAAATAGATAATTTATAACAAGCGCTATAAATTCCTACAATGGCTTTATTGGCATCAGGTGATCCTCCCGGGGCCCACCAGCCCAACATAATTCTATCAAATGTTTCATTCACCATACCACCAAAACCCACAAGTATTAAAGGAAGAGCATAAAGCATCATTTGTTTCCATAAATCAAAATCAAAAGAAAAACGTAAGGCGCCTATTTCTTTATTCAACAATAATAAAACAAAAATATTTTGAACAATGCCTGCTAGTAAAACATAACCCACTGCCCAATCGGGTTTATACCAAGAACTAATTACACTGCTGGGATGCGAAGCAATATATTCAGGAAGTATACTTATAAAATAATAGGTAGCTAGTATATTTAAAACAATGCCTCCAATTTTTATAAATGCAAATTTTTTAGGCCTGCTTTCCATTCTTAATCTTGAAAAAGGAATAGTGGCAAGTGCATCCAAGCCCACCACCCATGCCATTAGGGTAATATATTCTGGATGCGCTGTAATTTGTAAAAGTTGTGCAATGGGAGTACTAAATTTAATAAGTACCATTAATACTAATGCCGTTACCATTATCATTGAAAAGCTACTCGTATGGTATATTTTTTCTTCATTTTCTTTACTCCCGAATCTAAAATAAGCGGTCTCCATTCCATGGGCAACAATCACGTTCAAAAAGGGAATAAAGGAATAAACAATGGACATTTCGCCGTAGGCCGATTCGGTAAACTTATAAGTAAGGTAGGGTACCAGCAAATAACTAATAAACCTAGCTGCTATTGAACTAAGTCCGTACCATGCGGTTTGACCGGCTAATTTTTTTAAACTACTCAAGGGATTGAAATTACAGCTAAATTAGTGAAAATAGTTTTGTTTATCTTCATGCTGTAATTGGCAATAATATGAAAGTGGTTATTCAAAGAGTAAATGAGGCAAGTGTTTCCATCGATGGGCAGGTAGCTGGGTCTATCCAAAAGGGCTTAATGGTGCTTTTGGGTATTGAAACTGCCGATACCATGGAGGATGTTGACTGGCTATCCAATAAAATAGTCCAAATGCGCATATTTGATGACGCAGTGGGTGTTATGAATTTGAGTGTGAAGGAAGTAGGGGGTAATATTTTACTAGTGAGTCAATTTACCTTACATGCTAGTACTAAAAAGGGAAACAGACCTTCTTATATTGCTGCTGCCAAACAGGATATTTCTGTTCCTCTTTACGAAGCCATGATTAAAAAATTAACTGCGGATATGGGCGCGCCTATTCAAACAGGCGTATTTGGTGCTGACATGAAAGTGGCTTTAATTAATAATGGTCCTGTAACCATTATTGTAGATTCAAAAAATAAAGAATAATATATTTAGACCCTAACGCTATTAATAGTAAGAAGTAAAAAAATAATAAATAGTAACATTTATAAAGTTTTCAAATGGCAAATGAAATAACAATACAAGCGGCGCAGCAGAAAGTAGACAACTGGATTAAAACAGTAGGCGTAAAATATTTTAGTGAACTAACTAATTTGGGTATTTTAATGGAAGAAGTGGGAGAATTATCTAGAATATTGGTGCGCAAATATGGAGACCAGTCCTTTAAAAATAAAGAAGGGGAGCTACTACTTGCCGATGAAATGGCTGATGTACTTTTTGTATTAATATGCTTGGCTAACCAAACGGGCGTTGATTTAACCACTGCTTTGGAGAAAAATATTGAAAAGAAAACCCTTAGGGACGCGACTAGGCATCAAAACAATGAAAAATTACATCCATAATATAATCTCGCAGTATATTTGCAACCTATGAGTAAGGTACAACCAGATAACACATTGCAAGCAATCATTTCCCATGCCAAGGAATACGGGTTCGTGTTTCCTAGTAGTGAAATATATGATGGACTAAGTGCTGTTTATGATTACGGCCCCTATGGAGCGCAATTGAAAAAAAATATTAGAGACTATTGGTGGAATAGTATGACCCAGCTAAATGAAAATATTGTGGGTATTGATGCGGCTATTTTTATGCATCCTACGACTTGGAAGGCAAGCGGCCACGTTGATAGTTTTAGCGATCCCTTAATTGATAATAAAGAAAGTAAAAAAAGATATAGAGTAGATCATTTAATTGAAGGGCATGCCGATGCTTTAATAGCTAAAGGAAATAATGCTGCTGCCGAGAATTTGTTAGCAGCTATGGACGCCTTACTTGCCAAAGAAGATTTTGAAGGGCTGAAAAAATTAATTGAAGAAAATAAAATTACTTGTGCTGTAAGTGGCACTAGTAATTGGACAGAGATAAGACAGTTTAATTTAATGTTTTCTACAGAAATTGGTGCAGTAGCAGAAGAAGCTAGCACTATTTATTTAAGACCAGAAACGGCTCAAGGTATTTTTGTGAACTTTTTAAATGTGCAAAAAACAGCGAGGATGAAAATTCCTTTCGGTATTGCTCAAACGGGGAAGGCTTTTAGAAATGAAATTGTAGCGCGTCAGTTTATATTTAGAATGCGTGAGTTTGAACAAATGGAAATGCAATTCTTTATTAAACCAGGTACCCAAAAAGAGTGGTATGAGCATTGGAAAAACAAACGTATGAATTGGCATTTAAGTTTAGGCATAGCTCCTGAAAAGTATCGCTTTCATGACCATATAAAATTAGCACACTATGCCGATGCAGCCTTGGATATTGAATATGAATTCCCCTTTGGATTTAAAGAAGTAGAAGGTATTCATTCTCGTACCGATTTCGATTTAACGCGTCATCAGGAGTTCAGTAAAAAGAAGATGCAGTATTTTGATACGGAGGTTAATCAGCACTATGTTCCATTTGTGATAGAGACATCTATTGGTTTAGATAGAATGTTCTTATTAATATTAGCTAATTCCTTCGAAGAAGAAACTATTAATAAAGAAGATGGTACCACCGATTCAAGAGTGGTACTTCATTTACCAGCCAAATTAGCTCCTAATAAATTAGCCATACTTCCTTTGACGAAAAAAGATGGCTTACCAGAACTCGCAAAGGAGTTAATGGACGATTGTAAAAAATCTTTTCATTGTTTTTATGAAGAGAAGGATGCGATTGGAAAAAGATACCGTCGTCAAGATGCTATTGGAACGCCGTTTTGCGTCACCATCGATCATCAAACTAAAGAAGATGGTACCGCTACGATTCGCTACCGCGACAGTATGCTTCAGGAGCGTATTGCTTTGAGCAAAATAAAAGAATTGGTATTAGCGCATATTAATTAACCAAACGATTCAAAATGCACTTGCTTTTTATCAAGCCCAAGCTCGGCCATATTTTTTCGCGCATCATCAATCATGGCTTTCCAACCGCATAACCAAACATGAGCAGTCTCTTTATTTTCTTTCAAAAATTCTTGGTACACGGGATGTACATATCCTTTATGGGCGCCAGTGGGCACTTCTGCTTCTCTAGAATAGCATGGGTGAAAATGAAACCCGGGTTCTTTGCTTTCAATTTCTTTTAATTCATCGATGTATAAACCATCTTCAAATTTACGACAGCCAAATATGAGATGAATAGTATTATGTGCAATTTTATGCTCATGAATATAACGTATCATAGACCTAAATGGTGCGATACCTGTACCTGTGCAAATAAAGTATACATCGTGTTCGAAATTTTTAGGAAGTACGAATACGCCTTGTGGTCCTCTTAAAGTTATTTTTGTACCTACTTTAGCTTCGTTAAATAAATAGGGCGTACCTAAACCGGTTTCTAGTAAAACAATAATAAGTTCGAAAGTGTTGGTGCCATTAGGTTCTGAGGCAATGGAATAGCTTCTCCATCTTTTATTTTTTTGCTCATGTATAGGTAAGTCTAATGTTACAAACTGCCCGGGTATAAAATCAAATTTTTCTAAGCTTGGTATTTCAAAGTAAAACCTTTTTGTATTGGGTGTTTCATTCTCAATCTTAGTGAGAACTGCTTCCATCCATTCTAGTGCCATATTAGTTAATTTTAATTATTGGTAATGAATACTCGTTGAATATATACCTTTTTGTTGGCATAAATTTTTACAAAGTAAACTCCGGTTGCAAAGTTATTTATATTTATGTGTTGCGGACTTCTTTGGTTGATTAAATTTTCTTTATGAAATACATTATTACCCATTGAGTTCATAATATCGAGTGAAATACCTTCAGTTTGAATATTACTAAATTGGACATAAAAGCTACTTCCTTTAATCATGTTCTCAATATGATCATCTGAACTAATTCTTAAACTAATTTCTTTGGCTTGGGCTTCTTCAATAGCCGTGACCATAATTAATCTACTATCTGATACAGAAGTACAGGCAGCTAATTTAGTAGCCACTTTATACATACCATTTGTAGTAGGTCGATAATTTTGATTGGTAGCACCCACAATAGTTTCATCGTTCAAATACCATTGATAAGTAGCAGCGCTAGAAGCCTTTAAAGTAGTATCTGTAAATAGGAAGCTGGGTTTCTCAGAAGTTTTTACTGTTACTTCTGTAGCAGCAGTTTGGGCATCGCTTGTTTTAATTTGAGTATTGTAGAAAAAGTAGAAATAATTTTGATAATTTCCAGAGGCTGTTTGAACACTATTACCTGTATAGCTAAATATTTTGTTAGGTCCAATGGGATAAGTAGGGTCTTTTAAACCATTATTTCTAAAAACAGTAGCACTATCGCATTTTATTATAATGATATAATCGCCTGCTTGTGCAATTTTTAAATTTAATGCATAAATTCTTCCTGTATCACCTTCTACAATGGGTGTGCCAGTAGAAGTAGTAGCTGCAATGGGTGAAGGACTACTAGCTGGAACATTTAAAGAAGCAGTTTGCAATGGGAAGTAAGAGTAGGTAGTTCCATCGGCTGAAAAAGAACTAAAAGTGGCTAATACAAAATCTACTTTTCCAGGGTAGCCGGTATATAATTTTACAGTTTCAATATTGAGTGGCCCTGTTGTATTTATTTTTACAAAATTTCCAGAAAAACTATTGTAACCGCCACCACTACCTAAAGTTGTGTTGGTTATAGGTCCTACAATTGACTGATAGCCCTGTGTAACATATAATTTATTTTTAGTACTAGTGTTACCACTTGGGCTGGCACCCACTGCAATGGGGTTTTGTAAATTCGCCGTATCATACCAAACATAATTTGCAGTAGCGCTTGGGGAATTAACGGTTAAGGTTAATGAGCCATTACAATTCGTGGCTGTTGCTATAGGAGCAGCACTTTCAGCTGCGCTGACGATGGTGGCATTGATGCTATTATTAGCCTTTTGTTGATCGCTGGCTAGATTAACAGTTGCCGTGAATGTATAAGTTTGGTTGGCTTCAATATTAATAGGTTTTTGGAAAGTATAGTTCATACTTTCTTGACCATTTAGTCTGCCTGTAAAAATTTCGTTGATAGATAAAACAGTACTGCTTCCTTTTTTTACGACTAAGCTAAGCGGTAAATTAGATTGCGCAGTAGATCCAAGGTTAACAATTTTAGCAGTAATATATTGGTTATCTCTCTTTGCTAAACCTGCGACAGGGTTTACAATTTCTGAAACTTGTAAATCATTAGAGGGGTTGATAGTTTTTAAAGTATAGTCCTGTGTTTCACCCATTGTATAATTACCGCAAGCTTTTACATTAGCGCTTGCATCGGTTTCTGTTACCACTATTCTAAGTTTGGTAATTTTACCTATTACCGAGTTTGAAGGAAAATTAATCACACCTGTAAAAGTTCCGTTCTTTAATGCAGCGCTGGTAAGCACAGTTTCTGTATCATCAAAAGCACCATTATTATTATAATCAATAAATACTTTTAGGAATCTTGTATTATCGGAGGCGTCTGTACTACCTAGCTTAATACTAATAGGTAGACTGCCATTAGGTTCTGCATTAATAATAATATTACTATTATCGATATATTGTTTAGTACTTGTGTTGGCAAATACATTATTACCAAGGGAAACAGAATCCATTCTTGTGCCAGCTGCAGAGGTCGCGCTTGAAGTACAATAAGCTGTTCCTCCTGCACCACTCACTATTAAAGAGTAAGCTTGTTGCCCCCTTACTAAATTATTTTTATGATTCACAGTGATAGTATAACTCGTACCCACTAAGGTGGAATCAATTTCTACTTTTTCAACATTATCCACCCAATTAATTTCTCTTGAAGCGGGATTGTCGGGAATTTTTGGATTTAATTTCCAAGGGTAATAAGTAATACTATCCTTAGTAATTTTTAAATCTAAATCGTTTACTAAACGATGAGTAGTATCGTTTAAAGAAGTTTCTATATCTCCTTTGATATCGGTCCAAGTTAGTGTTGCCTTCAAAGGCTTATTACCAGAAGCAGTAACGCTCACCGAATAAGAAGCTTTATTTTGTAAAACATTTTCATAGACTAAATCTACACTTGAACTACTATTATTATTGGTAAGTGCACTGCTTAATACAGTAGCTGCTTCACCAATATTAAGTAAGCCCCATCCAAATTTATAATCAGGGCCTGGGAATAAACCAGCTTCATTAGCAGTATGAATAGCTAAGCCTTTAATGGTGGCAGAGCGCATAAATTTATTGGGCACAATTTGCTGACTTAATTCTTGTAATAAAAATAAGGAACCAGCGGCGCCTGGAGAGGCCATAGAAGTACCACTGGAATAGCCATAGGTGGAGTCGGTGATAGCAATGGCTGAATAAACTGATAGTCCATCTGTTACAATATCGGGTTTAATACGACCATCATCTGTGGGCCCCCAGCTACTAAAACTTGTCATGATGGCATCTTCTTTTTTAGCATACCCGGAGGCAATGGCTGCGACAGCCCCTACTGTTAAAATATTTTTTGCATTCACATCCATTGGAAGTGTCTCGTATGTATTATTACTACTTAAACTATCGGGTCTGTTTCCTGCATTATACCATTTTCCTTTCTCATCCCTTCTCCAATAAGCTTCGCCCACTTTAGGTCCAGTTGTTGAACGTGCATTACCTGCCGACTTCACAATTAAATAATTAGGTGCATTATAAGCAATAGAATCATTGGCTTGTGCGCCATCATCATAATAGCCAAATTTATAATCTTCTTTTTCATTCCATTTTCCATTGTATTCCCATCTTGATGAATCGCTATTGTAATCCCAACCTGCAATATTTCCATAAGAATGATTAGATACTAATAAGCCATTCGCTGCAGCTGCTGCCATTTCTGATTCATCATCAAACCAATCATAGGAATAAGCCCCTTTGACACCATAGGCCATTCCTTTTGCAAGTGCATTTACGCCCTTGCTAAACATAATACCCGCTACATGTGTACTGTGGTCTACATTTTTAGTGGCGTTGTCTTTTTCGACGACTTTCCCATTGAACTCCACATGGGTTGGACGCGGAACTCCTTCATCCCAAATACCAATTTTATTGGTCATGATATCACTAGCACCCGTTAAATTAAATCCTAAACCACCGCCTGGCCATACTTTATTTGTATTCACTGTTATGGCTTGTATAGGATCTGCAAAAGTAGTTAGGTATTTAGGTTGACCAAATACATCTATTCCAATTAAATTGACAGTCGCATTACTCTTATTGGTGTAGCGAATAGGCCATCCATTTTCTTTAGCCTTAATAATGGCCTCCGTATAATTGGCTCTTGATTTTATTTCAAAGTATTTAGCACTATTTAATAAAACCACTTTTTGCATTTCATTTTGTGTATGACTGACTAAGCTAATTGAAAATAAAAAACTAAATAATAGAAAATGCTTCATACAAAGGGGCTAGGATTATTAAGGCTATAGGATGCTATAAAATTACAATGAATTCTGCATAATTTTATTATTAGAGGTCAAAAATAAAAGATAAATTATATAGAAAAAAGTATAAGTCTAGGCTTATTTATTTGACTTGAAAAGGCTGTTAATCATCACCAAGGGTCCTGTTTAACTTTGAGGTCTAAAACTCTTCAAAACCTTGAGTCAATTTTATAAAAACTGCATGTATCTTTGCAGGGCGATCTATGAATGAGCAATCTCTGTTTGAGCCTTTTGAAAATTCCCCCCTCCTAAATAATTTGGCGGACAACATAGCTATGTCCCAGCAGCAGCAAAAGCCCTTTCAAATCTTTTTACAAAACTTACAAGGGTCCTCCGCAGCCTTTGTTTTACAAACTATTTTTACGCATACTAAAACCAATCAGCTAAATCATCTGGTGGTTTTAAATGATGCAGAAGAAGCCGCTTATTTTTTTAATTCTATAGAAAGTGTGACAGGGGCCATGGATTTGTTTTATTTCCCTTCCTCTTATAAAACGCCTCATAATTTTAGTTTATTAAATCCCTCACATGTAATGCTTCGAACCGAAGCCTTGACAAAAATATCCATGGGTGGTAATAAGAAAATCTTAGTCACTTATCCCGAAGCTTTATTTGAAAAAGTAATTATGCGCAATACTTTGCAGCAAAATATTATTCAAATAATAACCAATGATAGCTTAGATTTAAACGGACTCATGCAGCAATTAGTAGACTATGGTTTTGAACGCACCGATTTTGTTTACGAGCCAGGACAGTTTGCATTACGGGGGGGTATATTTGATATTTATTCTTTTGGTAATGAAAAACCTTACCGGGTAGAATTGTTTGGAGAAGAAGTGGATAGTATTAGAGTATTTGATCCGGCTACTCAATTAAGTGAGCGCAAATTATTGCAAGTAAATATTATTCCCAATGTGACTACCCAATTTGAAGATAAAATTAAAATTCCTTTATTAGAATTTTTAGCAAAAGATACTTTGATTTGGTTAAGAGACTGGAATATCATTGCACAAAAAGGTACTGACCAATATGAGGCCTTGGGCGATTTTATTGAACACCACGGAAAAGCAAATAGCATTGATGAAAACGACCCTCATAAAAGAGAAAGTCATGTGGAAGACTTTGAAACTGTTGCTGCAACTACATTACAGCTAGCTTCTAAAAATATATTGGAATGGGGTTTTCAATCCCAGCTCTCGAAAGACAAATTGGTTTTTAGTACCCAGGTGCAACCTTCTTTTAATAGACAGTTTCAATTATTAATTGAAAACTTGCAAGGTTTTGAAAAGAAAGGGTATCATTTATTCATTTTTGCAGAACAAGCCAAGCAATTAGAAAGGCTGCATGCAATTTTTACAGATTTAAAAACTGAAATTAAGTTTACGCCCATTGTCAAAAATATTCATGAAGGTTTTATAGACCATGACCATAAACTAGTTTGTTATACCGACCACCAAATTTTTCAACGCTATCATAAATACAAAGTAAAACAAGCCTATAGTAAAAGCAAGGCCATTACTTTAAGAACCTTACGAGACTTGCAACCTGGAGATTATGTTACCCATATTGATCATGGAGTAGGTGTGTACAGTGGGCTCCAAAAAATAGATGTCAATGGAAAGGTGCAAGAAGCGGTGAGAATTATTTATAAGGACAGCGATATTTTGTATGTGAATATTAATTCCTTACATAAGATATCTAAATATACAGGTAAGGAAGGCACACCACCGAAGGTGAATAAATTAGGATCGGACGCTTGGGTAAAATTAAAAGATAAAACGAAGGCGAAAGTTAAACTCATTGCTTTTGATTTAATAAAATTATATGCACAAAGAAAAGCACAAGTGGGATTTGCCTTTTCTGCCGATAACTATATGATACATGAATTAGAGGCTTCCTTTATTTATGAAGAAACGATTGACCAGGCCAAGGCTATTGCAGATGTGAAAAAAGACATGGAAGCTCCTGCGCCTATGGACAGGCTGGTTTGTGGAGATGTAGGTTTTGGTAAGACAGAAGTGGCTGTTAGAGCGGCTTTCAAAGCAGCTATCGACGGTAAGCAAGTAGCCGTTTTGGTACCTACCACCATCTTGGCTTTTCAGCATTTTAAAACCTTTGCAGATAGATTAAAAGATTTTCCTGTTACCATTGATTACCTGAACCGTTTTAAATCATCGGCGCAGAAAAAAGAAACCATTGAAAAATTGAAAGAAGGAAAAATTGATATTTTAGTAGGCACCCACGGTATATTAGGCAAGGATGTACATTTCAAAGATTTAGGATTAATGGTGATAGACGAAGAGCAAAAATTTGGAGTGGGCCATAAAGAAAAATTAAAAACCTTAAGAACCAACGTAGATTGTTTAACCTTAACAGCTACACCTATTCCTAGAACCTTGCATTTTAGTTTGATGGGCGCCCGCGATTTAAGTATTATTAATACAGCCCCTGCCAATAGACAACCCATTCATACAGAAGTGCAAGTTTTTCATGAAGATATTATAAGAGAGTCTATCTACTTTGAAACAGAAAGAGGAGGACAAGTATTTTTTATTCATAACAGAGTACAAGGTTTAGCAGAAATGTGTGCCATGATTCAAAAACTTTGTCCTGATATTAGCATTGGTTATGCGCATGGACAATTAGAAGGGCATCAACTAGAAGAAAAAATATTAGACTTTATTGAAAGAAGATATGATGTATTAGTTTGTACCAATATTGTAGAAAGTGGGGTAGATATTCCGAATGTGAATACCATTATTATCAACAATGCACATCAATTTGGATTAAGTGACTTGCATCAACTAAGAGGCAGGGTGGGGCGCAGTAATAAAAAAGCCTTCTGTTATTTATTGGCACCACCCATGAGCACCCTACCCGATGATTCTAGAAAAAGATTACAAACCCTAGAGCAGTTTAGTGAGTTGGGTAGCGGGTTTCAGATAGCGATGCGTGATTTAGATATTCGCGGGGCTGGTAATTTATTAGGGGGAGAACAAAGTGGTTTTATGGCTGAAATTGGTTTTGAGATGTACCAGAAAATTTTAGCAGAAGCTGTTCGTGAATTAAAGAGATCCGACTTTAAAGAATTATTTGAAGAAGAAATTAGTAAGCAAGACGATTTTGTACAGGATTGTACCATTGATACCGATTTGGAAATTATGATTCCAGATAGCTATGTAGAAAATATTGGAGAGCGATTATCCTTGTATACTAGAATGGATCAATCTGAAAATGATGAAGAGCTAGCTCTTATGCAAACAGAGTTAGTGGATCGTTTTGGTCCCCTACCTAATGCAGTACATGATTTATTTATGACTATTCGTTGCAGACGTATTGCCATTTCATTAGGCTTTGAAAAAATGACTCTAAAAGACGAAACCTTAAGATGCTTTTTTATCAATAGGCCCGATTCACCCTATTTTGAATCTGAAACCTTTAAGCAGTTATTAGATTATGCGCAAAAGAATATGAATAAAGCGCATTTCAAACAAGTGGGCAGAAGCTTTATTCTCATTATTAAAGAGGTAAAGTCAATGCAGCATTGCTTTACACTCTTAGAAAAAATACAAGTGGGCGTTTTCCCTGTGCAGGTTTAAATTTATTTCAATTCTTTATTGAACTAAAAAGCCCTCTCGAATGAACGAAAGGGCTTTTAATGCGATAAGTTGAGTGAAAATTTACTCAGATTTTTGTAAACCAAGTTTACTAGAATCCTTTTTTAGCAACACCATCAGCGATAGCCTTCAGCGCATTTGTTTCGCTTAAAATGGCAGCCATTTTATTTCCTTTACCATCATTGCCACCTGCCATATAACCGCCTCTAGAAGTTTTTGTGATGACAGCGTCAAGCATTGGTACGTTTTTTTCTTTTGTTTTTAAGCAATACGCTTTAATCATTTTTGAAGTGTCCATTTTGTATAAATTTTAAAGTGAATATTTCTAATTGAAAGTAGGTTATTTATTGGGATTCATTTACGGAAAGGCTTGATTTTTTGTTAAAATGGCCAAAAAACGTATTAAATCTAGGGTTTAAGCATCAATTTTAGCATATTTCGCATGAGTTTCAATGAATTCCCTTCTAGGAGCTACATCGTCGCCCATGAGCATACTGAAGATACGATCGGCCTCTGCAGCGCTCTCAATGGTCACTTGTTTCAGGGTTCTGCGTGCCGGATCCATGGTTGTTTCCCATAATTGATCTGCGTTCATTTCTCCCAAACCTTTATAGCGTTGAATGGTTACGGCGTCATCTTTTCCGCCCCCTAATTTTATAACTAAGGCCTTTCTTTGCTCTTCGCTATAAGCGTATTCTTGTTCTTTACCTCTTTTTACTAAGTATAAAGGAGGTTGAGCAATATAGACATATCCGTTTTGAACAAGTTCAGTCATGTATCTAAAAATGAAAGTAAGAATAAGCGTAGCAATGTGAGATCCATCCACATCGGCATCGGTCATAATAATTAATTTATGATAGCGAAGCTTGACAATGTTTAATGCTTTAGGATCTTCGGGTGTGCCCACTGTTACACCAAGGGCTGTATACATATTTCGAATTTCCTCATTCTCATAAATTTTATGTTCCATTGCTTTTTCTACGTTCAAAATTTTACCACGCAGTGGTAAAATAGCTTGGTAGCCTCTATCACGACCTTGCTTTGCTGTTCCACCTGCAGAATCTCCTTCGACTAAATACAATTCGCATCTTTCAGGATCTCTATCAGAACAGTCGGCTAATTTACCAGGTAAGCCACCACCAGTAAGTACAGATTTTCGTTGTACCATATCGCGCGCTTTTTTTGCTGCTACACGCGCCTGGGCTGCTAAAACAATTTTTGAGATTACATACTTAGCTTCTTTCGGGTTCTCTTCTAAATAAGCTTCTAATGCGCGAGAAACGGTAGTTTGCACTACACCACTCACTTCACTATTACCTAATTTAGTTTTTGTTTGGCCTTCGAATTGTGGTTCTGGCACTTTAACAGAAATAATAGCACTCAAACCTTCTCTAAAATCATCTCCTTCAACAGTGACTTTTGCTCTTTCAAATAAACCTTCTTTATCACCATAACTCTTGAACACACGCGTCAGCGCAGTTCTAAAACCAGTTACGTGCGTACCACCTTCAATAGTATTGATATTGTTTACGTAAGAGAAAATGTTTTCTTTAAAATCGTCATTATAGGTTAAAGCTACTTCTACCATTACATTGGAAGCCTCGTCTAAACCTTCTACATACAAGGGTTGAGAGATAATGGGGTTTCTATTTCCGTTCTTATCTAACATTTGTACAAACTCCACAATACCACCTTCGCTATAAAAATTCTTCGTGTAAAAATTTCCTGTATCGTCTTTCTCTCTTAAGTCGGTAATGTTGATATTAATTCTTTTATTCAAATAAGACAATTCGCGTAAACGACTTTCTAAAATTTCTCTTTTGTAAACAGACTCTTGGAAGATGGTTAAATCAGGCCAGAAGTGCACACGGGTTCCCGTTTTTTCACTAGTACCAATTTCTCTTACAGCATATTGAGGGGCGCCGATGGCATATTCTTGTTCAAATCTTTTTCCTTCTCTTTCAACCGTTACTAATAATTTTTTACTAAGTGCATTCACGCAACTTACTCCTACGCCGTGCAAACCACCCGAAACTTTATAGGTATTTTTGTCAAATTTACCGCCCGCGTGTAAAACAGTCATTACTACTTCCAAGGCCGAACGTTTCTCTTTGGTATGCATGGCGGTGGGAATTCCACGGCCATTATCTTGCACACTTATTGAGTTGTCTTCATGAATGGCTACTTCGATATGGGTGCAATAACCCGCTAAAGCCTCGTCGATAGAGTTATCGACTACCTCATACACTAGATGGTGAAGTCCTTTAGAGCCAACATCGCCAATGTACATGGCAGGTCTTTTTCGAACGGCTTCTAAGCCCTCTAAAACCTGAATACTGTCGGCGCCATAATTCTTATTTTCTGCTGATTCGTTTGACTGTAAATCGTTGGACATAATTGTAATAAAATTGGTTAGTTTTTCGATGCATTCCAAATGTATACAAACTTAAGATAATTAAGGGTTTAAAGCCTGTTTTGGGCTCGATTTAGTTATCCCCATTTTAGGCATTTTGTGCATAGTTTTTTTACCTAAAAACAGGGTGTTTTTTATGTCATTTTTAGGTCAGATTTAAGGGCTAAATAGTTGCTTTAGGCTTTATGCCTTAATTTTGTAGTAATGACACAGGTACAAGAACTCTTGAAGCAAGCCAACACAGCCCCAACTTTTAGTGGGATGGCATTGCTATACAGTAAGGAGCAACTTATTCCAGGGTCTACCCAATATCAAATTAAAAGGTATATGGCGCAGGAGGCTTGGGGTGCAGAAGATACCGGCATGTTTGTGTACCACTATAATGCCCAAAAGCCCAAGGAAAATTACTTAGAATTAAGGTTTTGTATTTCTGGAAACAGATACTGTGACAATAAAGTTTGCGGGGGTTGTAATCAATTACCTACTTCAGATTGTATGGGACCGATGAGAACAGTGGACGTTTTTTCTTTTCATTTTACAGCTACTTTTTTACATCAGTTTGTGCATAATGTAAAAACAAATAATAAGAAAGATGAGTTGCTTGCTTTTAAACATACCGACAATTTTACTAAAACATTTTCGCTAAGTGTAAAGAAGCGACATACGCTAGATGCCTTATTGAATCATAGTTACAGCGGTTCTTTGGAAAATATTTTTGTGAATGCAAAAATTCATGAACTCTTGGTGTACAGTTTAGAAAGTATTATCGATGAAAAAGAAGTAGTGTTTACTTGTAAGTTTTTAGCAGATGATAGAGGCAAGGAAAGTATTTATCAAGCGCGTGAATTTTTATTACAACATATTGGCGATCCTATTACTATTAAAGAGCTAAGCCGTAAAGTAGCCATGAATGAATGTTACTTAAAGAAAGGATTTAAAGAAGTATACGGCACTACTATATTTGATTTCTATCAACAACAAAGAATGGAGCACGCAAAGTATTTGTTGTATGAAAAATCATTAAGTGTAACAGATGTTTCAGCACTTCTTGGCTATTCTTCTATCTCACATTTCTCTGCAGCTTTTAAAAAGCATACCGGCCTTAAGCCTTGTGAACTATTGAACTAATCTATTGAACAAGATTATTGAATTGAGTCTCAAGTATCATTTATTTTTTCTTCCCATTTTTTAGTTATTTTTATTCTCTAAACAGTTTATCATGCGTAATGTATTTGCCATAGCTATCGTATTATTTTGCAGTTCTTGCATTAACCAAAGAGTGGATTTAATTGTGCATCATGCACAAATTTATACCGTCAATAATGAATTTACAATGGTTGAGGCCATGGCTATACAAGATGGTAAAATAGTAGCCATTGGCACCAATGATGATATTTTAAAAGAGTACCAATCCGATTCAATAGTGAATGCAAACAACGCCATTATTTATCCTGGCTTTATAGATGCGCATGCGCATTTTTTGGGTTATGGACAATCGTTGTATGCAGTTGGTTTAATGTTTGTACCTAGTTGGGCAGAAGCGATTGAAAGAGTGAAAGCCTTTGCTGTAAAGCATCCTGGTAAAGGATGGATCAGAGGAAGAGGTTGGGATCAAAATCGTTTTCCAGGTAAAGAATTTCCTACTAATGCGGAATTAAATATTTTATTTCCAGACCGACCTGTTATTTTAGAAAGAGTAGATGGACATGCAAGTATTGCCAATGATTTTGCTTTAGCACTTGCAGGCGTGAAAGCAGGACAAACTATTGAAGGAGGTCAGTTCACGATACAGAACGGAAAATTAACAGGGTTATTAATTGACAATGCAGTAGGTGTGGTAGAAAGGAAAATACCTGAAGCCACTAAAGCAGATTATAAAGATTGGTTGACTTCCGCGCAGCAAAATTGTTTTGCAACAGGTTTAACTACTATTACCGATTGTGGCTTGAGCCCAGAGGATATTGATTATATAGATGCCTTGCAAAAAGGCAATGACTTAAAAATGCGTTTGTATGTGATGTTAAGTGATAAGCCTAGCACTTACACCTCTAAATATTTTACAGGTGGTGGTTACATAACTGATAAATTAACGGTGAAAGGTGTGAAAGTCTATGGTGATGGAGCCCTTGGTTCAAGAGGCGCAGCTTTGATAGCGCATTATTCAGATAAACCAGGCTGGGGTGGATTTTTATTAAGTAGTCCTGCGCATTTTGATTCTGTGGCAGCTAAATTAATCAATACCGATTTTCAAATGTGTACCCATGCTATTGGAGATAGTGCGAATAGAACTATTTTAAAAGTGTATGCTAAATATTTAAAAGGTAAGAATGATAAAAGATGGAGAATAGAGCATGCACAAATACTAAACCCAGCAGACTTTCATTATTTTGGAGATAATAATATTATTCCTTCTGTACAACCCACACATGCCACTAGTGATATGTATTGGGCAGGGGATAGATTAGGTGCAGAAAGATTAAAAGGAGGCTATGCCTTTAAACAATTATTAGAACAAAATAATTGGCTACCCCTAGGAACCGATTTTCCAGTAGAAGAAATTAATCCTTTCAAAACATTTTTAGCAGCCGTGGCAAGACAAGACAGCAAAGGGTTTCCAGCAGGGGGCTTTCAAATGGAAAATGCTTTAACGCGTGAACAAACTATTCGTGGTATGACTATTTGGGCGGCGAAGGCCAACCGAATGGAAAAGCAAGTAGGTAGTATTGAAGTAGGTAAGAAAGCCGACTTTATTATTTTAGATAAAGACTTAATGAAAGTACCTACTGATAGTATTCTGCAAGTGAAAGTATTGAAGACCTACTTGAATGGCGAAAGAGTATTCTAATGCTCTTTTAAATGTATGCGCTTTGAAGAGAATAAATACCTATTTCTCACTCTCTATCGCTGCGCTCAAAGTTCGTTCGAAATAGTATTAATTCTCTTTTTTGCACAGATCTAAATTAAAAAGTTCATCAGTGAATATTGTATTTCACTCCTGAACATCGAGACATAGCGTAGAGAAATTTGTAAATTCTAACGTTAAAAAAGTCAGCATGTTTGAGCACGAAGTGCGAGTTCTGACTTTTAGTTAAAATTTATGAATTTTAGCGTAATGACGAGCTGAGAAGGATGAAATATAATATTACAGATGAACCCTTCTAATTACAAACCGACCATGTCTTTAGGAATCACCCAAGCATCAAATTCTTCGGAGGTTACATAACCTAGTTTCACGGCCATTTCTTTTAAGGTCGTACCTTCTTTATGTGCTTTCTGTGCAATTTCAGCGGCTTTGTAATAGCCAATTTTAGTATTCAGTGCAGTGACTAGCATTAAACTATTATTAACGTGTTTGTTAATATTGGCTTCAATAGGTGCTATACC
The DNA here is from genome assembly GCA_007280515.1 of Sediminibacterium sp. Classification (GTDB taxonomy): domain Bacteria; phylum Bacteroidota; class Bacteroidia; order Chitinophagales; family Chitinophagaceae; genus Sediminibacterium. Next base: position 47,436 of record QYPL01000015.1, on the reverse strand, counting down.
TACAGCGCATTTTTCATTAAAGCTTACACAACCATCACCGATTAAACGAGCGCTGTGTAAGAAATTATAAATCATTAGGGGCTTGAATACATTCAATTCAAAATGTCCCATTGAGCCACCAATATTAATAGCAACATCATTACCCATTACTTGTGCAGCAATCATAGTTAAGGCTTCTGATTGTGTAGGGTTTACTTTGCCTGGCATAATAGAAGAACCGGGTTCATTGTCTGGAATAAAAATTTCACCAATGCCGCTGCGTGGTCCTGATGACAACATACGCACATCGTTGGCAATTTTCATTAAACTTACTGCCACTGTTTTTAAAGCGCCATGTGATTCCACAATTGCGTCGTGTGCAGCCAATGCTTCAAATTTATTTTCAGCAGTTATAAACGGAAGGTCAGTTAATTTGGCAATATGTTTGGCAACATTTACTGAATAATCTTTTGGGGTGTTAATGCCTGTTCCCACTGCAGTACCTCCTAAAGCTAATTCACTTAAATGCGCTAAGGTGTTATGAATGGCTTTTAAGCCATGACTTAATTGACTAAAGTAGCCGCTAATTTCTTGGCCTAATGTTAAAGGAGTAGCATCCATAAAATGGGTACGACCTATTTTAACAATATGCATGAACTCATTGCTCTTAGCTTCTAATGTATTTTTTAAAGCAGTAATACCTGGCAGGGTAGTCTCCGTTAAAATTTGATAGGCCGCAATATGCATAGCCGTTGGAAAAGTATCGTTAGAAGATTGAGATTTATTAACATCATCGTTAGGATGCAAAAACTTTTCTTTATCGCTTAAGCTTCCTCCTTTCAATACATGTGCACGGTAGGCAATCACTTCATTTAAATTCATATTGCTTTGTGTACCGCTTCCTGTTTGCCAAACGACTAAGGGGAATTGATCGTCTAGTTTACCTGCAATAATTTCATCGCAAACCTGTCCAATTAAATCTGATTTTTCTTTAGTTAATACACCTGCGTCCATATTAGTAAGGGCAGCTGCTTTTTTTAAATAGGCGAATGCTTTAATGATTTCCTTAGGCATTCGATTAATATCCTGTGCTATTTTAAAATTGTCAATACTTCTTTGTGTTTGCGCACCCCAATAAACATTAGCAGGTACTTTTACTTCACCCATCGTATCTTTCTCAATTCTGTATTCCATAATGTTATTTTTCTATTGCAAAGGTACTAAACTGCACATAAATTAATATGTAAATAGGGGAAATTAATTCCCTTTGAATTCAGGCTTTCTTTTCTCTATAAATGCAGTAATACCTTCTTTTGCATCATGGGCAGTAAAGCATTCGCCAAATAATTTGGCTTCTATAGTATAGCCATTCTCTGCTTCGTTCCAAGCAGCGTTTACCGCTTTAATAGAATTGGCTACCGATAAAGGTGCTTTCTCATGCGTTACCCTTAAAATAGAAAATGCTTTATCTAATAATTCAGTTTGAGGCACTACATAATTAACGAGTCCATAATTCATGGCTTGGGTAGCATTAATAGTTTTACCTGTAATGACTAATTCCATAGCTCTTCCTTTGCCCACTCTTTGCGTTAATCTTTGTGAGCCACCATAACCTACCATAATACCCAAGTTTACTTCTGGTTGTCCAAAGACAGCACTTTCTGAAGCTATAACAAAATGACAAGCCATGGCTAATTCACAACCACCTCCTAATGCAAATCCATTTACACAAGCAATCACTGGTTTAGGAGAATTTTCTATTTTAAAAAATACATCCTGTCCTCTTTTAGCAAGGGCAGTTGCCTCTTCTTTTGATAAGGATTCAAATTCTTTTACATCGGCACCGGCCACAAAACTTTTTAAGCCTGCACCCGTTATGACTACACTTTTAATTTCTGGAAATTTATATACTCGGTCCATGACGGCATCTAAGTCTTTCATTACTTGCTGATTCAATGCGTTTAATTTGTCGGGACGATTAATGGTAATGATCAGAGTATGATCTTCCATTTTTGTAAACAAAGTTTGAAATGAGGACATATAGTTGCAATTTATAAATTAAAAAAGCAGATTATTTATGATGTTCGGCCACCCATTGTTTTATATAGCTAGCAATATCGGCAGTATTGGTTCCGGGTGCAAACAAAGTGCCAATGCCCATTTCTCGAAGTGTAATACTGTCTTGTTCCGGAATAATACCACCTCCTGTTAAAAGTACATTGGTTAAGCCTTTTTCTTGCATGAGTTGATACACTTTTGGAAACACCGTCATGTGTGCGCCAGATAATATACTAATACCAATAGCATCTACATCTTCTTGTAAGGCAGCTTGTACTACCATTTCTGGGCTTTGACGAAGACCAGTATATATTACTTCCATGCCTGCATCACGAAGTGCAGTGGCAATTATTTTTGCACCACGGTCATGTCCGTCTAGTCCAACTTTTGCTACTAATACTCTAATGGGTTTCATTACTATTAAATTACATTATTTTCCTGAAATTAATTGCAAACTATGTTCAATTCTTGCTACTGTATCAGAAAGTTCAATGGATTCAATGATCTCAAATACACCTGGTCCAAATTTACCACCCACTAGCATAATTCTAAGAGGTAGTAATAATTCACCAGGTTTTATTTCATGCGTAGTTGCTAATTCTTTAAAATTGGCTTCAAGCTTAGCTGCAGGTATTTTTTTTACACCATCAGTAATATGTTGAGCATATGATTTTACCAATGCCTCAAAAAAGACTTGCTTTTTTTCTTCCCATTTAGGCAAGATAGCGGCTATATCAATACTGCTAGGTGCAGCAAAAAAGAAATGACTTTGCGGTATAAAATCGGCTAGTAAATGACAACGGTCTTTTACCAGTCCAATTACTTTTACTAAGTAAGGTGCTTCGTGTATTTCAATTTTCGCAGTATCCAAAAAGGGTTGAAGTAATGTTGCCAATACTTTATTATCTGTTCTTTTTATCCATTCTTGGTTGAACCATTTTGCTTTTTCATAATCGAATTTCGCTCCGCCTTTATGCACTCTTTCAATATCAAAACTTGCAATTAATTCATCCAAGCTAAATAGCTCTTTATATGTTCCATCATTCCAGCCTAATAGGGCTAAGAAATTTATAAAGGCTTCAGGTAAAAATCCTTTTTCTTTAAATCCAATAGTGGTTTCTTTAGTGTTAGGGTCGCTCCAATCCATTGCAAATACGGGAAAGCCTAAACGCTCTCCATCACGCTTGCTTAATTTGCCACTGCCTTCTGGTTTTAATATTAAAGGTAAATGCGCCCACATAGGCATTTTATCTAATCCAAATAAATATTTCCATAATAATATATGTACAGGCGCACTAGGTAACCACTCTTCTCCTCTAAAGGCATGGGTAATTTTCATTAAATAATCATCCACTACTACCGCTAAATGATAAGTAGGCATACCATCTGCTTTTAATAATACTTTGTCATCCACTGTGCTAACATCAAAACGTACTTCTCCTCTAATCATATCGGTAAAAACTATATCTTCTTCATCGGGTACTTTTATACGAATAACATGAGGCGTTCCTTTTTTCAATAGTTCAGTTACTTCATTTTCACTTAGTGAAATAGAATTTTTCATTTCCATTCTATGTGCACGACTATATTGAAAATTGGGTACTTGTTTTCTTTTCTCTTCTAATTCTTCTGGGGTATCAAATGCATAGTAAGCAAAACCTTTTTCTATTAATATTTGTGCGTATTGATTATAAGTGGCTTTTCGTTCGCTTTGTCTATAAGGTCCGTAGGCGCCACCGTGCACTGTGCTTTCGTCTGGGGTAAGTCCACACCAGTTAAGTGTGTCTAAAATATATTGTTCGGCGCCGGGTACAAATCGAGATTGATCGGTGTCTTCTATTCTTACAATAAATTCTCCTCCATGATGCTTTGCAAATAAATAATTAAACAAAACCGTCCTTACCCCGCCTAAGTGAAGGCCACCTGTGGGGGAGGGTGCAAACCTGACTCTAACCTTTGAATCCATGCTCTTTTTTATTTATACAAAGATAATATTCAAATGGGCAAAAGAACTATTTATCTTTGGGTATGTATTTAGTAAAAACACCTTTTTGGTTGAGGGCCATTTACCCCTCGTGTACATGGAAAATACCGGTTACAGAAAAGGTTATTTATTTAAGTTTTGACGATGGTCCGCATGCAGAAGCGACCCCCTTTGTTTTAGCAGCATTAAAAAACTACAATGCCAAGGCCAGTTTTTTTTGCATTGGTAAGAATGTGGCAGCGCATCAAAATTTATATGCAGCAATTATTGAACAAGGGCATACCGTGGGCAATCATACTTATGATCATGTAAACGGTTGGAAAACTGATACAGCTGATTATATTCAGAATATAGAAATGGCTGGTAAATTAATTCAGTCTAATTTATTTCGCCCACCTTATGGAAGAATAACTCAATCACAAATACATAAAATTAAAGCAGATAAAACTTTGCCTCAAGAAATTATTATGTGGGATCTGTTGAGTGGCGATTTTGATTTGAACTTATCTGCCGAAGCTTGCACAAAAAATGTAATTAAGAATACGCGTGCGGGATCTATTGTTGTTTTTCATGATAGTGCAAAGGCTTTTGAAAGATTAAAAATAGCCCTACCTGCTATGCTTGCACATTTTACTAATTTGGGCTATACATTTGAGGCCATCCAATAAATCATCTTTTGAATAGTTTGAAGTAAAAAAAAGGCCAAGGTAGAAACCTCAGCCGGTGTAATCCGTACCCTATAAAAAACAAAGTTTGTTGTCTGTACTAATAAGACCATTGTTGTCTACATAGCTAAAACGACATATTATAGGGTTTATTATGTAATGAGTAAAAAATAGTGTTTTTTTGTAGTCTAAGTAATTTAAAGTCTTATGAGATTTATTGATACACATGCCCACCTTTATTCCAGCCCTATTAAAGAAAATATAGAGGCGATAATGAAAAATGCAATAGATAATGGTATTGATACTATTATAATGCCTGCTATTGATAGTAGTACTTTAGAAGCAATGTTAGAAGTGGAAGCAAACTATCCTAAAAATTGTATGGCTATGATGGGCTTGCATCCATGCTCGGTGAAGGAAAATGTAAAAGAAGAATTAGCCATTATTGAAGCGCAACTACAAAAAAGAAAATTTATAGCCATTGGAGAAATTGGCCTTGATTATTATTGGGATAAAACATTTACTGCTCAGCAAATGCTTGCTTTTGAAATTCAAATGCAGTGGGCCTTGGATTATACATTACCTATTGTAATTCATACGCGTAATGCCATGGGTGAAACTATTGAAGCGGTTAAGCCTTTTGCTAAAAAAGGATTACGTGGAATTTTCCATTGCTTTAGTGGTAGCAAAGAATCGGCTGAGCAAATAATTGCCATGGGTTTTCATTTAGGATTAGGTGGCGTACTTACTTATAAAAATGCAGGCGTAGCAGAAGCTATTAAAGAAATACCTATGGAGTGGTTGGTATTAGAAACAGATGCACCTTATTTATCTCCTGTGCCTTATCGTGGAAAAACGAATGAGCCTTCTTATATGATACAAGTAGCCATGAAATTAGCAGAGATTAAAAATTTGCCTTTGCATGAGATTGCATCTATCACAACAAACAATGCGGAAAAGCTATTTGGATTGGGTAATTCCTAAAACACCAATTATTTATTTTACATTTGCAGTCCTAATAGAGAGGTGTCCGAGTGGTTTAAGGAGCACGCTTGGAAAGCGTGTATACGGCAACGTATCGGGGGTTCGAATCCCTTCCTCTCTGCAAAGCCTGTCACGAAAGTGAGAGGCTTTTTTAATGTATCGAATATTAAATCTCTTTTCTATTATAGTCCATGCGTTCATTGTATCCCAATGGCTCGTTCTTCCAATTTTTATTATAAGACACAAACCAGCCTAACCAAATAGATCTTGATAAGCGCATCAGTAAGGGCTGCATAAATAGGAGTGTTACTATAGCAGATCCCATCCAATAAAAAATTCTATTATCGTCTAAATCAAAAGTCATTCCAATAAGCACTTTCCAAGCAACAAAGGTGGAAACAAAATAAGCAACAGTTAATGCATAACTCACATAGCCTGTACCATAATAAAAACCTAACTCAATTTCAGTGGGTTGTCCGCAAACTGGACATTTTTCGTTCATGGTAGTAATAGAAGATAAATGATAAGGGTTACTAGACACAAATAGTTTTCCTTCTCTGCATCTTGGACAGCGATTATTGATCGTGCTCCATAAATAGTTAGTAGCCATGGCGCAAAGGTATCGATTATAAAATAAGTTTTAGAATAAAACTGAAACGGATGCACAAAGCTTAATCTAAAGCAATCATTTTTTCCATTTGAATGCCTCTAGAACCTTTGATTAAAAAGAAATGGTCAGTGAAGTTTTCTTGATCCATCCAGTTTTTGGCTAATGCACTATTTTCAAAATAAATAAAAGAGTGTTGACAGCTTTCAAATTCCTTACCTACTAAAATAACTTTTTCAAAATGAGCTACTTTAATTTGCTCAATCAAGGCTTGATGTTCGGCCTGACTTTCTTTGCCTAATTCTCTCATACCCCCAATGCAAAGTATTTTTTTAGCATTTTCTATTTTTGCAAAATTTTCAATGGCCAATTGCATACTACTAGGGTTCGCGTTATAAGCATCAAGTATGACTTTATTATTTTTCCAATCTATTAATTGAGAGCGGCTATTGGTAGGAGTATAATTTTCAATAGCCGCAGTAATTTTTTCTGCAGGTACTTCAAATGCTAAACCAATACTAATGGCTGCAAGTACATTCGGTAAATTATAAGCGCCTACTAATTGAGTCTTGATGACTTTATTTAATAAGCTTGCATTTGAGCATTTAGTAATTTCTACTACTAAAAAATTATTAGTGGTTATTTCATTTGTAACACCATCGAATACTTTTGCCTCTAGTTGGCCACTATGATTACCATAGCTAATGACTGTTTCAATGCCCTGGCTCATTTTTACTAAATAATCTAAATCACTATTTATAAAAGCGATGCCATGATGCAATTTTAAATAATCATACAATTCTCCTTTTCCTTTTCTCACACCTTCTTCCCCTCCAAAACCATCTAAATGCGCTTTACCGCAATTATTTATTAGCCCATGTGTGGGCAGGGTATAACTACAATAAGATTCTATTTCTTTTAAATGATTAGCCCCCATTTCAATAATGGCAAATTGAGCGTCTTGCTTTATGCTTAGTAGGGTAAGAGGTACACCAATATGATTATTCAAATTTCCTTTGGTAGTATATATTGTATAATGACTACTTAATACAGCAGCCACCAATTCTTTTGTAGTTGTTTTGCCATTGCTGCCCGTAATGGCAATAAAAGGAATATTAAATTGTTCGCGGTGAAATTTAGCAAGTGCTTGCAAGGAACTTAAAACATCTTCTACTAATATTATACGCTTTTGTAAATGCTCACTTGTATGTACCGCTTCATCTACAATTGCATAAGCAGCACCCTGTTCTAATGCTGGAAGGGCAAATTCATTTCCATTAAAATTTGGGCCTTTGAGTGCAAAGTATAGATCGCCTTTTTTTAATTGACGTGTATCGGTTTGTACTTGTGGGGATGACTTATATATTTCATATAAATCGGAAATTGAAAGGGGAGCATTAGAACTAGCCTGCTTCATGATGTTAGCAGTTTTAACTATTAGCTTCAGTTAATAAACAAGTAGCCATGGCAACTAAGCCTTCTTCTCTTCCAGTGAAACCCATTGTTTCGGTAGTGGTAGCTTTAATAGAAATATCTTTATCTCCTATATGTAATATGCTGGCAATGCACTGCTGCATGGCAATTACATAAGGTTTAATTTTTGGAGTTTCTAAACATAAAGTGGCATCTATATTTATTATTTGATAGCCCTTCACTGTAATGAGTTCGTAAGTTTTTTGAAGTAAAATTTTACTATCAATATTTTTATAAGCAGCATCGGTGTCAGGGAAGTGTGTGCCAATATCGCCTAAGCTTAATGCACCTAATAAAGCGTCACATATAGCATGTAATAAAACATCTGCATCGCTATGTCCTAAGGCGCCTTTAGTATGTGGAATTTTAATACCACCAATGAATAGGTCTCGGCCCTCTACTAATTGATGAAAATCGATGCCGGATCCAATGCGTAATTTCATCTAGTTAATAATTTAAAATATTCTTTTCCACCAAGGTTTGTTGTCATTTTCAACACCAGGGCTGTCCACGCCAAAAGCAGAAATAGCACATCTAAATCCAATGGCGCTAGTAGCCTTATCTTGGTCTAAAAATCTTCTAGTGCCTGGGTTCAACCAATAGGGACGGTCTTTCCAGCTGCCACCTTTATATACTCTTGATTTATTGGAGATTAATGTATTGCCTCCAGTTTCATAGCTTGAAATGTTGGTATCATCCCCATCTAAATTATTATTGCCTCTGTAAGGGTTAATATCATCCATATCTATATTATTCATAGGACGATAAATATCTGCCACCCACTCGTTTACATTGCCCCTTATGTTGTAGACGCCTACACTACTTTGTAGAAAAGCATTTACTTTACTTGGATAACCAGCGCCATCATTTGCATAACCCACCATGCCCATATAATCACCACTTCCGTTTTTAAAATTGGCTGAAAACATTCCTTGTTTGCTATCTTTTTTTGAGGGCAGTGCATTTCTGATTCCCTCATTTCCATTACTGTTCCAAGGAAATGGACTTTCAGAAGTAACAAGGCTAGCATTCGGGCGTGTAGAATTTGCGCCAGCTCTTGGGTTATTAAAATTAGAAGAACTACTTTTTTGACTTGATACTTTAGCCGCATATTCCCATTCGGCTTCGGTAGGTAATCTGAAGTCAGGGATCATAATATAATCGTCTAAATTCTTTCCCCTGTTCACCGAAGTGGAAGAAGAAGTAGAAGAGAATCCGTTACTCTTGCTAGAATCAATTGTATTGGTAGCTAAGCCCATTTTACCTATATAAGGATTCTTTGAATCGATTAATTTGTATTTGATTAAAGTATTTTCATTAGCTCTATCTGTTCTCCATCTGCAATAATTATTGGCTTGTTCCCAAGTGACACCTACTACAGGATAATCGTTAAAAGCATTGGCTCTAAAATAGCCTTCCACCATGGGGTCATTGTAAGAAAGTTCTGTTTTCCAAACACTTGTATCGGGCAGTGCAGCTCTTACAATAGAATCTCTTCCAATGGGAATAAATATTTTTTCTAACCAATGAATATAAGCACGATATTTTTTATTACTCACTTCATATTTATCTATTCTAAAAGAACTCACTGTTACTCTTCTAAGATTATTGTTCCATTCGCCCATAATGCTCTCTTGGTTCATGCCCATTGCAAAAGTACCACCTCTCATAAGCACGGTTTCGGCATAAGGGTCTTCGGTTTTAGCAGCCAAGATTATATTATTCGAAATGGCTTTATTTTCATTACTAGATAGCATGCTAGGACCTATTAAAAGGATAGCAAAAAACAATAAAATACTATTTATAAAATTCATCGTTATAAATTATTCAATAATGGGGTTAAATGATAGTGCGAATATACTTTGTTTTTTAATCAATTATTCAGATGGAACTAGATTGTTCTGTTACTAAAACCCTAATTTTAGTATATGAGAAGGGGTGTTTTTATCATTTTTTTGATTTTTATGTTTTCTCCCTACTTCTTAGGGGCTCAAAATGCTGCGTTGAATACTGGAAAATGGGCTAAAATAGCTGTGTCTAAACAAGGTATTTATCAAATTACAGGGGCTCAGTTAAAGACTTTAGGTTTTCCTTTGCCTATTCGTTCAACACAGCTTCAATTATTTAATTACAATCTTGCGCAGTTATCTGAAAAAGTGAATGCAAGTATTTCAACCGATTTAACAGAAAATGCTATTCAGGTGCTCGATGGTGGCGATAATCAAATTGACGAAAAAGATTATATCTTATTTTATGCACAAGGTGCTGTTTGTTGGAAACAAGATGCATCAAAATTTACACCCACACATTACAAAAATGCAAGCAATGATTCTATTTTTTATTTTGTCACCATGGGGTCTAATGGTAAAAGAATAAGCACCCTGGATAAACTCAATGCGTCGGCACAAATGGTAGATCAATATGACGAAAGATGGCTCATTGAAGTAGATAGTATTTCTTTATTAAATAGTGGAAAATTATTATTAGGACCAGCTATGGGACAGGGTTTGGGTAAGCAGGCGAAATTATCTTATCCTATTAATATAAATGGTTTAGTGCTGTCAAGTCCTATGAAACTAGTGAGCAGCTATGTAGCCACTACTTATCAAAATGCTGCTAATTTTAATTTTAGTATTAATGATAATGCCATCAAAACAACAGCGGTGGCCCCTGTGAGTGGATTGTTATATGATGAGTCTGCTAATATTGTTACAGATAGTTTTTCTTATTCTTTAAATACCAATACGAATTTAAGTAGCCCTGCTTCAGTCAATATTAGTTTTCAAGCGGATAATGTAGCGGCTGCTGGTTGGGTGGACTATATAGAATTATCGGCTAAAAGAAAATTGGGTTTTTGGGGCACTAGTAGTTTTGGATTTAGAAATGTATCGACTGCTGTCAAAGGAAATATACTGCAGTACCAAATGCAAAATGGGGATATTAGTACGGAGGTCTGGGAGGTAACGAACCCGGCTTCACCTAGAAAAATAGTTACAGATTTCTCTTCTAATGGCTTAATTAGTTTTCAGTACCAGGCCGATACTTTGCATGAATTTTTTGCTGTGAAGCAACAATCCTATGAAATTCCCATCTTACTGGGGTCAATGACTAATCAAAACTTGGTGGGTATGAATGTCCCAGACTATATAATAGTCGCTCCCTCCAATTATTTAAACGCAGCTAAAAAATTACAAAATTATCATGCCACAGCGAATGGGTTAAAAACAGAGCTTGTAAATGTGAATGAAATATTCAACGAATTTTCGGGAGGTCAACCCAGTGCTATAGGTATTAGAAATTTTATAAAATATTTATTGAATAAGTCTGTCACCAATAAAGTAGCTGCCCCTCGTTATTTATTATTATTTGGTATAGCCAATTATAATACTAGAAATTATAATAGTGCTACTGAAATTCCTGTTTTCGAATCGGCAGCATCTACGGGAGTACTAACAAGTTATCCATCCGATGATTTTTATAGCATACTGAATGATAATGATGATATTAATAATTATACTGAAATTAAAAACCTTGCCATAGCAACAGGAAGACTGCCTGTAAGAAATAGCGCAGAGGCGGACACTGTTGTTGAAAAAATAATAAACTATCAAAAAAATTCAAGTGGGGGTGCCTGGAAAAATAATATTACTTGGGTGGCTGATGATGGTGATTATAATTTGCACTTACAAGATGCAGAAGCTATTTCAAATCATTTGCAAGAAAAAGCACCCAAGTGGAATCAAAAGAAAATTTATTTAGATTTTTATGCTGCTACTAAAAATATAGCAGGCAATACGTATCCTTTAGTCAATAGTGAAATTGTACAAACGATCAACGAGGGTAGCTTAATTTTAAATTATACTGGGCATGGCAACTATGCAAGATTAGCAGAAGAAGCAGTCATGAGTCAATCAGATGTTCTACAGTGGAATAATCCGGGTAAATTACCCTTGATGATAACCGCCTCCTGTGATTTTGCGCCTTATGACCAGCCTCAGTTAAGCCCTTTTGGATTCGATGCTTTAATGAAAAATAGTAAAGGGGTCATTGGGCTAGTAGCTGCTAGCAGATTGGTTTTTGCCTATAGTAATAAACAAATCAATGATCATTTTGTACAACAATTATTAGTGCCAGATTCTTTGGGGCGTTTTCCAACCTTAGGGGAAGCTTTGCAAAAAGCAAAAATACAAGCCTGGTCGGCAGCAGAAGATCATATGAATGCATTTAAGTTTAGTTTATTGGGAGATCCTGCCATGCGTTTGTCAACTTCTAAATATGAAATAGGTATTACCCATTTGAATCAAAAACCATTTACGGGAAAAGACACACTACTAGCAGGCAATAAATATACTATCAAAGGGTTGGTTAATAATAAAGGTATTTCACAAAACGATTTTAATGGGCTACTTGATTTTGTTTTATTTGATGCAGCCACTAATAAAAAAACACTAGCCAATGCAGGTTCAAGTATAGTGACTTCTGTTTCTACGCAAGAAAATATTTTATTTAAAGGTAAAGTATCGGTGACTAAGGGAAATTTTACAGTAGATTTTTTATTACCTAAAGAAGTAAGCTTGCAAAAGAATTTGAAAATGCAAATTACTGCTTACAATGAGCTATCGGATGCAATGGGTGTATATGACAAATTAATAGCATTGGATGCTGGCGGAATTTTATGGAACGATAATCAAGGACCTGCCTTAAAAATATTTTTAAACGATAGTAATTTTATGGATGGTGGATGGGCTGCTCCAAGGTCCAATTTATTTTTAAGTCTAGCAGATAGTGGAGGTATTCAAACTTCTGGTAATGCTTTAGGCCATGATATGGTTTTAACAATAGATGAAGATTATAAAAATGCTATCGTACTTAATAACTATTTCGTAGCCGATTTAGATAGCTATCAAAAAGGTAAACTAATGTATGCTTTGCCTCTTTTGGCGGAAGGTCCCCACAAAATCATGGTAAAAGTTTGGGATTTATTAGGTAATTCCACTACAAAAATTATACATTTTGAAGTGCCGAAATCGGACAATTTGACTGTAAAAAATTTATATAATTACCCCAATCCATTTCAACATTTTACTCAATTTAGTTTTGAGCATAATAAGCTAGGCCAAAGCCTAGAAATAAATCTAAGCTTATACGATAATATGGGGAATTTACTTTTCACCAAACCTTTAAATGGAACCTATAAAGCCAATAGGGTGGTGGCTGGTTGGGATGGCGCTGGCACTGGGTCTGCACTCCTACAAGCCGGCATTTATTATTATAGATTAATTATTAATGACGGCGTTGTAACTCGTTTTTTAACCAATAAGCTTGTAAAATATTAAAAATTCACCCATGTATTTTATATCTTTACATTTCTACAGAAGTAATTTATAAATCTTATGAGCAGCACTAAATATATTCGCATTTTTTTATTTTTTGCAATGACTTTAATGAGTCAACTAGTTAAGGCGCAAGTCAATCCCATTAGAATTCAAAGTACAGCGGTTCCTTTTATGTTAATTTCTCCTGATGCACGCTCTGGAGGTATGGGAAATTTATCTTTAGCGATGTCGCCTGAAGCCAATGATCTTTTCGGCAATACGGCTAAGCTTCCTTACTTAAATGAAGGCAGAAGTTTTTTAATTAACTACACACCTTGGTTGAAGGACTTAGGATTAAACGATGTGTATTTAGCCAGTGCCGGTTTTTATAAAAAATTAGATTATAAAAGTAGTATTAATAGCTCTTTACGTTTTTTTAGCTTAGGTAATATAGACTTCTCAGATGAAGCAGGAAATGTAAACCTACCTTCTCAAAGACCCTCTGAATTCAGTTACGATTTTGGCTATAGTCTTTTATTAAATGATAAGTTAAGTATGGGTGTAACGCTTCGTTATATTCATTCTAAATTGGTTTCAGGATCATATGGCGGAACGGCTATTAATTATCGAGCGGGTAATACTTTAGCAGGTGATATTAGTTTATTCTATAAGCAAAAAGAAGATTTACAAGGTTTTCATGCAGGTTTATTGCTTTCTAATTTAGGAGGTAAAATAAGTTACTCCAATGAAACAAAGAATAAGTATTTTATCCCAGCCAATTTAGGAGTAGGTATTGGATATTTGAATAAAATAGATGCAGACAATGCCATTGAGTTTGGTGTAGATGTAAATAGAATTATGGTACCTGCTAATCCAGACAATACGAGCACGGAATCGGTGAATCAGTATTTTTCCCAATCGGTGGTATCGAGTTGGTTTAATTCCTTTAATAATAAATATGGAATGCCCATTGGGGAATCATTAAAAGCTTCTTTAGGTATAGAATATAATTATACAAATCGGTTTTTTTTAAGAGGCGGCTACTTTATTGATAACAACAAAAACTTAGGCAGTATGCAATATTTCACAGTAGGTACTAGCTTCCAATATCAGCAGTCTAAATTTAACATTTCTTATTTAGTGCCTTCTGGTGGTGGTATTTCAAAAAATCCTTTATCTAATACACTTAGGTTTGGTACCATTTTCTACTTCTAATTACCTATTTTTGTTGATATGTCAACAGCGGTTCAAATAGTCAATAAAAGTCACCATCCTTTACCGGAATATGCAACTACTGGTTCATCAGGGATGGACATTAGAGCTTTTTTGACTAGTCCAATTACCATGGCACCCATGGAAAGAGCTTTAATTCCTACGGGTTTATTTATAGCCCTACCTGAAAATGGGGAAGCGCAAATTAGACCTAGAAGTGGACTAGCCCTTAAGCAAGGGCTTACTTGTTTGAATTCACCCGGCACCATTGATGCAGATTACAGAGGAGAAATAAAAGTAATACTTATTAATTTATCTAATGAAGCGCAGGTAATTTCAGATGGAGATAGAATTGCGCAAATGGTTTTTCAAAAAGTAGAGAAAGTAATTTTAGAACAAGCGGAATCATTAGAGGCAACCGAAAGAGGATCGGGTGGCTTTGGTCATACAGGCAAAAAATAATAAGTAAATGAAAAAAGGTTTTTATATACTAGGATTAATGCTTTTTTTAGCATCATGCTCTACTTATAAAAAAGTGCAAGTGATAAAAGACGCTTTATCAAAAACCGATTCCGCCAATGCAGTGCTCGTTTTCCAAAAACCAAAAGTAGATTCTGCCGCCATCATTAAAGTTATATTGAATAAAATTGAATTAGCTAAGATTAATTTTACCACTATGAATGCCAAGTTTAAAGTAGATTATGAAACTTTAAAAAATGCAGATAATTATATAGTGAATGCTAGTATTCAAAAAGACAAAGCTATTTATTTAACAGTGAGAGGCGCCCTGGGCGTGATTGGCTTAAAAGCGCTTATTAATAAGGATAGCGTGGTATTAATTTATCCCTTAAGCAAGAAAGTAGAACGAAAACCGTTGAGCTATTTGCAAGAAGTAATTAAAATACCTTTTACCTACACAATAGTTCAGGATTTAGTGATAGGCAATCCTATTTTTATGGACAATACTAATATTGTTTCTTATAAAACTAGCAATGGAAAATTGCAAGTAGGTTTAACGGGCGCTTTGTTTAAGAGCCTTATTATTTTAAGTGAGGATAATGCCAAGGTATTAAATTTGAAATTAGATGATATTGACCTTAACCAGCACCGTACCTGTGAAATTTTCTACAGTGACCATACTATTTATGGAAAGTTTCAATTTCCACAAAATCGTGCTATTTCAATAGCAGCTAGTAATAAGTTAGAAATACACATGGAAGTAAAAGAGTTTGGTTTTGATGTGCCATTAAAATATACTTTTGCCATACCTAAACCTGGCAAAAGAAAATAATTTTTCGAAATAATAAATAACAACATGATTAAAAGGGCTTTATTTATTTTATTTTCAATAGGAGTGTTTAGCATGCATGCTGCAGCGCAAGCCAATTCCTCAAGAGAAGACTTGCAAAAACAAGAACAAACATTAAGAAAAGAATTAGATGAGCTAAATCAGTTATTAGAACAAACCAAAAAGAATAAAAAAAATTCTTTAGGACAATTGGAGGCCATTAGAAGCAAAATATCAAAAAGAAAATCGCTCATAAATGGTATTGCGAAGCAAGTGAAAATTTTAGACGATGCTATTTATAATAATCAATTAGATGTTCAAAAATTAAATAAGGATTTAGATACCTTAAAAACCAGGTATCAAAAAAGTATTGTATTTGCTTATAAAAGTAGAAGCGGTTATGAGTATTTAAATTTTTTATTTTCTGCTAATAGTTTCAATGATGCAGTAAAAAGAATTACCTATTTAAAAAGTTATAGACAAAATAGAGAAGCGCAAGCGAATGCCATTGATTTATCACAAATAGATTTAAACACTAAAATAAATATTTTAGGTGCCAATAAAAAAGACAGATTAAAAACATTGGAAGTTCAACATGAGCAATTAAAGGTATTGGTCGTTGATCAAAAAGAGCAAGATAAAATTGTAAATCAATTAAAAAGCAAGGAGCAAGAGATAACTGCACAAGTACGTCAGAAAGAGGCGCAAAGAAGGAAAATGCAGTCTGCTTTATTGACCATTATTAGAAGAGAAACCTTAGAAGCCGAGCGTAAAGAAAAAGAAAGAATTGCTAAATTAAAAGCGGCCAGTGATGCTTCAAAAGCCAGTGCGAAAAATAATGTAGAGGAAGTCGCCTCTACTAAATCAAATGCTAAAAATACAAAAGTGGGTGCTGTGGAAGGTGGCATAACAAGTACCACAGATAACAGACCTTATTCTGCACTAGAAACCACTGAAGAGGGAAGAGAAGCTTCCATTTTATTTGAAAATAATAAAGGAAACCTGCCATGGCCAGTAGATAGAGGCAATGTGTATATACATTTTGGAGTGGAGAATATTCCGGGCACCAAGTTAAATCGTAAAAGTGATGGTATTGAATTAGCCTTGCCTAAGGGAAGTTCTGTTAAAAGTGTGGCCAACGGAGTGGTAAAATATACAGGCGATATCAATGGCGATTTAACTGTATTTATTCAACATGGAAAATATTTTTCTACCTATACCCATTTGAGTAGTATTAATGTAAGCAAAGACCAAGAAGTGAGGGCAGGCACTTTGCTAGGCAAGTCCGGTATTAATTTAGACGGAGAAGGGGCACTACTATTTATGATTAACAATGAAAAAGGGGCTTTCTTTGATCCAGAAAATTGGTTAAAGAATAGAAGATAGATTCCAATTTCTTTTTCTGCACTTCTTTTTTTATATTACAAAGTATTAATCGATTGTTA
Organism: Sediminibacterium sp.; assembly: GCA_007280515.1. Taxonomy (GTDB): domain Bacteria; phylum Bacteroidota; class Bacteroidia; order Chitinophagales; family Chitinophagaceae; genus Sediminibacterium. Next base: position 30,426 of record QYPL01000015.1, on the reverse strand, counting down.
TGTCAAAATACATCTTAGCCTTTGATCAGGGTACCACTAGTAGTCGTGCTATTTTATTTGATCACCAAGGTCAAATTCAGGCCACTTCTCAAAAAGAATTTCAACAAATTTTTCCAAAGCCAGGATGGGTAGAACATGATCCTTTAGAAATATGGAGTACGCAAATGGGCGTGGCTACCGAAGCCATTAGCATGAAAGGCTTATCGGTGAATGATATAGCGGCCATTGGCATTACCAATCAAAGAGAAACCACAGTGGTTTGGAATAAAACTACAGGACAGCCTATTTATAATGCCATTGTTTGGCAGGACAGACGCACCGCCGATTTTTGCGACAACTTAAAAAAACAAGGGCATGCCAAAATGGTACAAGAAAAAACAGGCTTGGTCATTGACTCCTACTTTTCAGGCACAAAAATTAATTGGATTTTAGATAATGTAGAAGGCGCCCGCGATTTAGCGAATAAAGGTGAACTTATTTTTGGTACCATTGATACATGGCTAGTATGGAAATTAACTAATGGTAAAGTACATGTTACAGATGTGACCAATGCTTCACGCACCATGCTATTTAATATCCATACGCTAGCCTGGGATACAGAATTATTGAAATTATTAAATGTGCCTATTTCAATGTTACCCGAAGTGAAAAGCAGCAGTGAAGTATATGGACATACCACCCAATTATTTGCACACCATGAAATTCCTATTGCAGGTATTGCTGGAGACCAGCAGTCTGCATTGTTTGGACAAATGTGTACCGAACCAGGCATGGTTAAAAATACCTATGGCACAGGTTGTTTTATGTTAATGCATACAGGAGAAAAAGCGGTAAGCTCTAAAAATAATTTATTAACTACCATTGCTTTACAAATTAATGGACACACTTACTATGCATTAGAAGGAAGTGTATTTATTGGAGGCGCCGTAGTGCAATGGTTAAGAGACGGACTACATTTAATAAGAAATTCTTCTGAAGTAGAAGCACTAGCAAAACAAGTAGAGGAAACAGACGGCGTTTATTTAGTGCCAGCTTTTGCAGGACTAGGCGCGCCTTATTGGAATCAGCATGCGAGAGGAACCATTGTAGGTATTACGCGTGGCACAACTTCTGCGCATGTAGCGCGTGCAGCACTTGAAAGTATTGCTTTTCAAAGTTATGATTTATTAAAAGCCATGGAAGCAGATGCAGGTATTCCTATTGCAGAATTAAGAGTAGATGGCGGTGCTACGCATAATAATTTACTCATGCAATTTCAATCGGATATAGTAAACACAAAAGTAACCAGGCCTACCATGGTGGAAACGACTGCACTAGGCGCTGCTTATTTGGCAGGATTAGCCGTTGGCTTTTGGAAGGACATGGAAGAACTTAGATCGAAATGGCAAATTGATAAAACCTTTCTTCCTAGCGCCACAGTAGAAAAAAGAAAAGACTGGATTCAAGGTTGGGAGCGTGCAATTAAGGCTACTAATAATTGGTAATCAAAACTTATTTTCATTTTATAAATTTTAATAAATTTTTTGTTTAACTTAATTTATACCTTTCAATCAAATAAAAATATATGACACCTTTTACCGCTGAACTTTTGGGCACTGCACTTGTCATCACCATTGGAAATGGAGTAGTCGCCAACAATTTATTAAGTCAATCAAAAGGAAATAATGGAGGACTTATTACCATTGTACTGGGTTGGGTGATTGCAGTATTTGTAGGAGTATACGCTACTAGTAGTATTAGTGGTGGTCATTTAAATCCGGCGGTTACAATTGCACTTGCCTCTGCCGGTAAGTTTGAATGGGCCTTGGTCCCTTCTTATATTTTAGCCCAAATTTTAGGTGCTATGTTAGGCGCATTAATTGTTTGGATGGTCTATAAAGACCACTTTAATGAAACCCAGGATGCGGGGGCAAAACTAGCTGTTTTTTCTACCGGCCCGGCCATTCGCAATATTCCACAAAATTTTATCGTAGAAACCCTGGCTACCATGGTGTTTTTATTAGGTATATTTTTAATTAAACCAGCCGGCTCCGATTTGGGTGCTTTATCTGCTTTACCCGTGGCCTTATTAGTGGGTGGAATTGGCTTCGGATTGGGTGGTCCCACAGGTTGGGCAGTAAATCCAGCCAGGGATCTTGGGCCTAGAATCATGCATTTTATACTGCCTATTAAGGGAAAAGGCAGCAGTGATTGGGGCTATGCGGCTGTGCCTATTTTAGGTCCCATTGTGGGGGGAATTTTAGCTGCGATTATCTACGTACAATTTTTGCAATAAACTATCAATACCTTACCTTTGCAGCCGAAATAGTATATTATGACAACAAATGGTAAAATCAAACAAATTATTGGTGCTGTTGTAGACGTTCAATTCCCTAATCAGCAATCACTTCCTGAAATTTATAATGCGCTTACAATTGTAAGACCAGGTGGTGAAAAATTAATTCTTGAAGTGCAACAACACTTAGGAGAAGATAGTGTTCGTGCCATTGCGATGGACGGTACAGAAGGTTTGGTAAGAGGAATGGAAGTAATAGATAGTGGTAAACCCATTTCAATGCCCATAGGCGATGATATATATGGTCGTTTATTTAATGTAACAGGTGATGCTATTGATGGCTTGCCTCAATTAGATAAATCAAACGGTCGTCCTATTCACGCAACGCCTCCAAAGTTTGAAGACTTAAGTACTGCAACAGAAGTTTTGTTTACAGGTATTAAAGTTATTGATCTTATTGAGCCTTATGCAAAGGGTGGTAAGATTGGATTGTTTGGTGGTGCAGGTGTGGGTAAAACAGTATTGATTCAAGAGTTAATTAATAATATCGCAAAAGGACACGGTGGTTTATCAGTTTTTGCGGGTGTGGGAGAAAGAACACGTGAGGGAAACGATTTATTGCGTGAGATGATTGAAGCGGGCATCATGAAATATGGTGATGATTTCAAGCATAGCATGGAAGAAGGTGGATGGGATTTAAGCAAAGTAAATATGAAAGAATTAAAAGAGTCAAAAGCAACTTTCGTATTCGGACAAATGAATGAACCTCCAGGAGCACGTGCGCGTGTGGCTTTAAGTGGTTTGACTATTGCAGAATATTTCCGTGATGGAGATGGTACTGGAAAAGGAAAAGACATTTTATTTTTCGTAGATAATATCTTCCGTTTTACACAAGCAGGTTCTGAGGTATCGGCCTTATTAGGTCGTATGCCATCAGCGGTAGGTTATCAGCCAACACTCGCTACAGAGATGGGACTTATGCAAGAGCGTATTACTTCTACTAAGAGTGGTTCTATCACTTCAGTACAAGCGGTATATGTACCTGCAGATGACTTAACCGATCCAGCACCAGCAACTACATTTGCACACTTAGATGCAACCACGGTACTTTCTCGTAAAATTGCTGACTTAGGTATTTATCCTGCGGTAGATCCTTTGGATTCTACTTCAAGAATTTTAACACCTGCCATTGTGGGTGCTGCGCATTATGAAACAGCGCAAAAAGTAAAAATGATTTTACAACGTTATAAAGAATTACAAGATATCATCGCCATCTTGGGTATGGATGAATTAAGTGATGAAGATAAATTAATTGTATCTCGTGCGCGTCGTGTGCAACGTTTCTTATCTCAACCTTTCCATGTGGCTGAACAGTTCACAGGTTTAAAAGGAGTATATGTTTCTATCGAAGATACCATCCGCGGATTCAATGCCATCATGGATGGTGAAGTAGATGCTTATCCAGAAGCGGCCTTTAACTTAGTAGGAACTTTAGAAGATGCTGTGGAGAAAGGAAAGAAAATGATGGCACAAGCCTAATTACTTTAAACGATTACTTTAAACGATTATTCTAAACGATTATTTCAAACTATAGTATGTTATTAGAAATTTTGACACCCGAAAAAAAGCTTTATAGCGGAGAAGTGCAAGGCGTTCAACTGCCAGGTATTGACGGCTTATTTGAAGTATTAGACAAACATGCACCCATGGTAAGTGCTTTAGGTGTTGGACAAGTGAAGGTCTTGAAAAAAGGACTTGCTTCAGAAACCTATGCTATTCAGGGCGGGTTTGTAGAGGTGATCAATAATCAAGCTACTGTTTTAGTGGAAGGTGTTTTATAAAAAACGTTAATAGCGTCCTAATTCTTTGGATGTTTTTAAATAATTGTCCCGGTTGCCCAAGGTAGCCGGGATTTTTTTTATATTCACATAGCCTTAACGGGGGCAATGAACTTGAGCTTATGAAAAAAACATTTCCTGTCATTTTTGTTTTAATAGCACTGTCTATTTTGGGTATTTTATTTATACAAATATCTTGGTTACAGGGCTTAATGTTTTTACAAAAAAATCAATTATCAGATAAGCTCAATCAATCAGGTGTAATGGTATCCAATGATATAGCTAAGAAAATGAATACTGGTTTGTCATTTCGTTTGCCTAAAAAGGGGTTGGGATTAAATGATGACTATCATTTGCATAATTTTGAAGAAACGAATATTTCCGACATATACAACTATGAGGAAATGCAAAAAAAGATAAAATTAGCCTTAGATAAGTATGGATTAAGCGAGTTGCATTTTGAATTTGCCATTGCCGATAAGAAAGGCAATATCGAAATGAAGAGTAAGAAATTTGAAGATGTTTTTTCAGATGAAATTAATACGCTTCAAGCAAGAATTACGGTTATACCTGCTGATATTATGGAACCCACGGGTCCCTTTGAAACTATTATTATTGTAGCGCCCAATATTCGCTATTATTTATTACGCTCTTTATTATGGGTAATTGTTGGGGTGGTACTTTTTATCATTGTGGTACTAGCTGCTTTCTTTATTACTATTCGTTCATTAATGACACAGCGAAAATTAGTAGAGATAAAAAGAGACTTCATTAATAATATGACCCATGAGCTTAAAACACCACTAGCCACTATATCGCTAGCAGTAGACGCTTTAAAAAGCACCAAGGTGAATACCGATCCTAAGTCGGTGGATTATTTTAGTACTATTATTAAGGAAGAGAATGTAAGAATGAATAAACATGTAGAAACTATTTTACAAGCAGCACAATTAGATAAAAAGGAAAATGAGCTAAATAAGCAAGCTGTGGAATTACATGATTTAATACTAGGGGTGGTGGATAGTTTTAAATTACAATTAGAGGGCAAACCTTCCAATGTGCAAACTATTTTAGAGGCCAGCCCTTCCACTATTAAGGTAGATGAAGAACATCTACTGCATGTACTCTCTAATTTAATTGACAATGCCATTAAGTATTCAAAAAACGAGATAGATATTACCATACAAACAAAGACTTTACATAATAGAACTTCTATTAGTATCATTGATAAAGGTATTGGAATGGATGCCGATGCAAGAAAACATATTTTTGAAAAATTTTACAGAGCGCACTCGGGTAATGTGCATGATGTAAAAGGGTATGGTTTAGGAATGAGTTATGTGAAATGGGTGATTGATTCACATAAAGGTCAAATTACAGTAAATAGCGAAATTGGTATTGGAACAGCTATTGAAATTATACTTCCTAATTAATCTTAAAATAACAACCATCTCCATAGCTTAAAAAGCGGTATTGGTTTTCTATAGCATGCTGGTAAATCTCTTTCCAGGAATCCCCGGTAATAGCTGCAATAATTAAAAGCAAGGTGGACTTAGGTTGATGAAAATTAGTCACTAAGCCATTCACAATTTTAAATGTATACCCTGGCACAATCATTAATTGAGTACTGGTAATAAGCTGATCCATTTGATGCGATTGCATCCAGTTTAATAAGGTGCTTACTGCTTCTTTAACTGTTATTACTTGGTCGCTAGTATCATTGTTAGTTTCATAGGCGTCCCACTGCATTAACTGTAGGTCCTTGTTTTTTTGCAGGCTTGGGTTATTTATTAATTTCACGCCTAACCAATACAAGGTTTCTATCGTACGCAAGGTAGTGGTACCCACTGCAATGACTGGGGTATACTTGTCTGGATTTAATTCTTTTTGATTTGCGATGTCTATTAAATGAGTGAGGGTTGCAGTCGTAATTTCAAAAACTTCTGCATGCATTTCATGATCGGTAATATTATCCGTTTTTACGGGCATAAAGGTACCTGCTCCAACATGCAGACTAATAAATTCAGTACTGCATTTTTTTTGAGCAAGCGCATCAAATATAGCAGCATCAAAATGTAGGCCTGCTGTAGGTGCTGCCACCGAACCTTCTTGTTTCGCATAAGTAGTTTGGTATCTATGTTTATCTTCTTCTGTAGTAGCGCGTTGAATATAGGGTGGAAGGGGAATGCTGCCAATATGTTCTATAATTTCGGAGAAGCTTATGTTGTCATTATCCCAAGAAAATTCAATTAAAAATTTTCCCTCTATTAATTTTATTTTCTTAGCGCGCACTTTAACAGTGACTTGGGTATTATTATTTACAGCTGCTTTATTTTTTCCATTATTTGATGGTGTAATTTCAAATTCTTTTTCTAAAAAATCTTCTTTCCATTTTTTAGCACCACCCACTAAACAAATCCACTCTACTTTTTGAGTAGCCTGCATGGCCACGGAGATAGGTTGAAATGCAGCACTGGGCTCTAAACAAAAAATTTCAATCGTAGCATTATTTGCTTTTTGAAAATGAATTCTTGCAGCAATCACTTTACTATTATTAAAATACAGCGCAGCTTTTTCAGCAATGAAATTTGCAATATGATTGTAAGTACTTTCTGCAATGATCTCTTTATTCCATACTAATAGCTTACTATCCGATCTATTAGCAGTAGGCGTATAGGCAATAAGTTGGTCTGGTAAAGGGTAGTCAAAATCCTCAATAGGCAGGTTAATAGAAGGCTTCATAGCCCAAAGGTACATATTGCCTTGATTTTCACTGCAATTCACCTCTTTTTCACATAAAAAACAGGCTTTTCCACAGGTTTCCACATGCTTTATTCTAAATAAATGTAAAAACCCACCTGAACTTCTTTACTGCATTGATTTTCAGCTTGGTTTATTTCTTGTGGAAAACTAGAACCCCTGTTTTAGCCTTTAAAAGTGGGAAATTGTGTTAATTTGTGTGAACAAGTGGTAAAAAACACTCTAATTATTAACAATGACAGGCTTTCACGGAGAATATCAATCAACTATCGACGCAAAAGGGCGTTTCCATTTACCTGGCAGTCTTAAAAAACAGCTAGCGGAAGGGGAGAACCATTTTATTGTTAGTAGAGGCTTTGAGAAGTGCTTGACACTTTATCCGTTGAAAAGCTGGCAAAGTATATTAGATAGAATTAGCCAGTTGAACGATTTCGATCCAAAAGTGCGTCAGTTTAGACGTCAATTTCTTGGAGGAGCCACCGAAGTAGAATTGGATGCAGCAGGAAGAATTTTATTGCCACCTACTTTACGTGAATTTGCTTTACCAGGTAAGGAGATTGTTTTAGCCGCCGCTTTAGATCGTTTTGAAATTTGGGATGCAAGTAAGTACAAACAGCTCTTTGAAGATTTCTCTGCAGATGCATTTAGTAATTTGGCGCAAGAAGTAATGGCAGGAATTAAAAATCAAGATTAAGTAAAACAGATGCAAAATCAAATCATTGATTCCAACGCATCTAAAGCTTTTGCTTCTTCTTATCATATTCCAGTATTATTTCAAGAGTGCTTGTCTCATCTAAACATAAAACCAAATGGTATTTATGTAGATGCCACATTTGGTGGTGGGGGTCATAGTAAGGGTATCTTATCTATGCTTGGCCCTGAAGGACGACTTATTGCTTTTGATCAAGATGCCGATGCGCAACAAAATTTACCGAAGGACAATCGTCTTGTTTTTATTCCAGAAAACTTTAAGTATCTACAACGTTTTCTGCGTTTAAATAAAATAGATCAAGTAGATGGTATACTTGCCGACTTAGGCGTAAGTAGTCATCAATTTGATGAAGGTACAAGAGGCTTTTCAACCAGACACGATGGCCCTTTTGATATGCGCATGGATCAACGTCAAAGCCAAACAGCCGCTCAAATTATTGAATCTTACGCTGAAGCAGCACTACATAAAATGTTTGAACAATATGGCGAGGTAACGAACTCTAAAACTTTAGCCAAGCATATTGTCACGCAGCGTAAACATGTTAAAATAAATACGGTTCAAGATTTTAAGACATTTATCGCGCCTGTAGTCAAGGGAAACCCTAATAAATATTGGGCACAAGTTTTTCAAGCCATAAGAATAGAAGTGAATGAGGAGATGGAAGCACTAAAGGAATTTTTAAAGCAGCTTCCTTTAGTAGTGAAGCCAGGAGGTCGAGCGGTAATCATCACTTTCCATTCCATCGAAGATCGTTTTGTAAAAAATGCTTTTCGAGTATCGCAAGAAGAAGCCGAAGATGCCCATCCTTTTTTATCCGTAGAAAAGGAAGTTTTTTGGAAAATCATTACAAAAAAACCTGTAGTGGCTTCTGAAAAAGAGATGAAAGAAAACAATCGAAGCAGAAGCGCAAAAATGCGTGCTGCCCAAAGAGTATAATAGTATGTCTGTACCCATTAACCCAGCCCCTAAGAATACCCTAAAAAGTATTCTTAATTATCAGTGGATTGTTATGAACATTAGTTTCTTTTTGTTCCTAGCATTCATCGCTATCCTTTACATAGCGAATGGGCATCTTACCGACAAAACAATCCGTCGAATAAACACCACGCAAAAAGAACTGAAAGAACTTCAGTTTGAATATAAGACCATCAAGTCTGAACTAATGCGTCGTAGTCGTGCTATTGAAGTACAAAACGCAATGGCCCCTTATGGCTTAGTGGTTTCTAAAGAAATGCCTATTAGACTAGCCATTGAAAATAAAATTAAAGCTCCCCATAAAAACTAATAATGGACGTAAAACGCGACATATTATGGAGGGTTTACTTAAGTTTCATACTTATTGTATTAGTATGCATCCTTATTTTAGGGAAGGCCTTCTACATTCAGCAAGTTCAAGGAAAGTACTGGAGAAGCTTAAGTGATAGTTTGCATCAAAGAATTGTAGAAATTCCTGCAGCAAGAGGTACTATCTATAGTGAAGATGGCCAAATGTTAAGTACCAATATTCCTCAGTTTGATATTTACATTGACTTTAGAGTTAGTCCACTACACGAAAAAGCTGGTATTCTATTTAGAACCCATATCGATTCATTAAGTATAAGTTTAGCAGATTTATTTAAAGACAAGTCGGCAGAAAAATATAAAGAGGAGTTAACAAAGGCGTATGAAGCCAGTGAAGGTAATTATGAGTTGAGAAAGAAAATCTCTTATAGAGATTACTTGCAACTAATAAAATTTCCTTTATTTAAATTAGGTAGGTATAAGAGTGGTATGATTGCGGAGGAAAAAAATATTCGATTAAACCCCTATGAAAATATTGGCTATAGAACTATTGGACTTGCTAGAGATGAAAATAAAGTAGGTTTAGAAAAATCGTATGATACTGTTTTGAATGGACGGGGTGGCCGTCAATTAGTGCGCGCTATTGCAGGCGGCGTAACGGTTCCAGTACAGGAAGGTGAATTTGAAATTGCGCCTGAAACAGGTAAGGATATAGTAAGCACTATTGATGTTTTTATACAAGAGGTAACGGAGAATGCATTGAAGAAGATGATGATTCAAAATGATGCGCGTTCAGGTGTAGCCATGGTAATGGAAGTAAAAACAGGGAAAATTAAAGCTATTGCTAATTTGGGTAAAATAGGCGATGGTGTATATACTGAAGATTTAAATTACGCTACAAGGGTTACTGAGCCTGGTTCTACATTTAAATTAGTCACTTTATTGTCGGCCTTAGAAGATAAAAAAGTAAGCTTAGATTCTAAAGTAAATTTAGAAGGAGGTACTTGGAATTATGCAGGACGTGTAGTGAGAGATGCAGAAAATCATGGTAAGCATGAGGCCACTGTATTAGAAGCATTTGAGGAAAGTTCAAATGTGGGTATGGCTAAATTAGCTGTTACTTATTTTAATGATAATCCACAAGCTTATTTTAAACATCTCTCTAAATTAAGAATTGATACCACTTCGGGGATTGATTTAATGGGAGAAGGTTATCCACTTCTCATTAAACCCAATAGTAAAAGATGGGGGCCCACTACACTTCCTTGGATGGCATTTGGTTATAATATTGCCATTGCGCCTATTCAAACTTTAACAATGTATAATAGCATTGCTAATAATGGTATTATGATGCGCCCCTATTTAGTGAATGCTATTAAGGAAGAGGGGAGAATTATAAAAACCATGAGCCCTATGGCCTATGGGGAAATGGTTTGTTCGCCTTCCACTATTAAAGACTTACATACGGCACTAGAGGGTGTGTGTACCAATGGTACAGCTAAAAAATTATTTGTAAATAGCTTGTATAAAGTGGGTGGAAAAACAGGAACAGCCTTAGTGGCCGATGGAAATAAAGGGTATGCCGATGCAATTTTCCAATCTTCTTTTGTGGGTTATTTCCCAGCAGATAATCCTCAATATACCATTGCAGTTATTATTATTAATCATCCACACGCGGCTAATCATTTTGGCGCCTCAGTAGCTGGCCCGGTATTTAAAGAAATTGCTGACAGGTTATACTCTACTTATATACAAAACAAATTAGATATCGCACCTGTATTCTCAGTGAAGGATAGTTCATTATTTAATTATAGTGTTTCAAAAATATCATTACAAACTATAGCCAAGCAATTATTCATTCCTTATCAAGACTCTTCAACAGCTTCAAATAATTGGATACAATTAGAAGGGAAAGGAAAAAATATAAAAGCAGCCACACAAATTATTTCAGATACGACCATGCCTAATATGACGGGTATGAAATTGCAAGATGCATTGTGGCTTTGTGAGAAAAAGGGATTATTAGTGAAATGTGTGGGTAAAGGAAAAGTGATTAAGCAAAGTATTGCTCAAGGAGAACTTATTATTAAAGGACAACAAATTCAAATTGATTTAAATTAATGAAATCATTACAATCTATATTATTTGGGGTGGCTTTAAGAGAGGTAGTAGGTAGTACTCAACAAGAAGTCATCACTATACAAATAGATTCAAGAAAAATAGTTAAAGGCGCTGTTTTTGTGGCTATCAAAGGTTTACAATCAGATGGCCATTCTTTTATATCTACTGCTATTGAAAAAGGGGCTACTGTAATTGTTTGTGAAAATAAACCAGCAGGTTTAGTGCAGGGAGTTACTTATATCATGGTGGAGAATGCACAAGAAGCAGTAGCTATTATGGCACATCAATTTTATGATGAGCCTTCTACGCATGTAAAATTAGTAGGTGTAACGGGCACCAATGGTAAAACGACAGTCGCTACCTTATTGTATAAATTATTTTCTTCATTAGGGTACACCTGCGGCTTAATAAGCACAGTACAAAATCAGATTGGAACAGAAATTATAGCAGCAACGCATACTACACCAGATGCCATTCAATTAAATGCATTATTGCAAAAAATGGTAGAGGCAGGCTGTACGCATGTATTTATGGAAGTGAGTAGCCATGCTATTGTTCAACATCGCATTACTGGATTACAATTCGTAGGAGGGGCTTTTACCAATATCACCCACGACCATTTAGATTATCATAAAACTTTTGAAGCTTATATAGAAGCTAAAAAAACTTTCTTTGATCAATTGCCTGCAACTGCTTTTGCATTAAGCAATTTGGATGATAAAAACGGGGCTGTAATGCTTGCGAATACCAAGGCCACTAAATTAACTTATGCCATTCATGCACCTGCTAATTATAAAGGAAAAATTTTAGAAAATCAATTAAGCGGACTAGTGATGCTTGTGAATGATATTGAAGTGCATTGCCGTTTAATTGGCACATTTAATGCGTATAATTTATTAGCAGTTTACGGAATAGCCATTCAACTGGGTGAAACAACTACAGAAGTATTGACTGTATTAAGTGCTTTAACAGGTGCAGAAGGACGATTTGATTATATCGTAAGTACAGAAAAAATTATTGGCATTATTGATTACGCGCATACACCAGATGCATTAGAGAATGTTTTAACCACTATTGCTAAATTAAGAAAGGGTAATGAAGCAGTGATTACTGTAGTGGGTTGCGGAGGAGATAGAGATAAAACAAAAAGGCCCATTATGGCGCAGGTGGCTTGTGACTTGAGTAATAAAGTATTTTTTACCAGCGACAATCCTAGATCAGAAGACCCAAATCAAATTATTAAGGATATGGAAGAAGGTTTGACTAGTGCTGCAAAAAGAAAGTACATCAATATTGTTGATAGAAAAGAAGCCATAAAAGCGGCTGTAAGTTTTGCAAAATCGGGTGATATTATTTTAATAGCAGGTAAGGGGCATGAGAAGTATCAAGATATTAAAGGGGTAAAGCACGATTTTGATGATAAACAAGTATTAGCCAAACAATTTAAAGAATTAGAAAAATAGTCAATATGCTATATCAATTATTTTCTTGGCTTGACAAAACATTTAATATCCCAGGTTTGGGGGCCTTTCAATTCTTGACTTTTAGAATTGCCATGGCAATATTATTGTCTTTATTTATTGCCACTGTGTATGGTAAAAAAATAATACTCTTTTTAGAGAAGAAGCAAATTGGTGAAACAGTTAGAGAACTAGGTTTGGCGGGTGAGCAACAAAAAAAGGGAACCCCTACTATGGGAGGTATAATTATCTTATTGAGTATTTTAATTCCTACTTTATTATTTGCTAACCTAGATAAAGTGTATATACGTTTGATGATACTATGCACAGTGTGGTTAGGCCTTATTGGTTTTTTAGATGATTATTTTAAAATTAGAGCAAGAAAGCAAGCGCAAGCACAAGGGGCATCTTATAAAAAGCAAAATAGTGATGGGTTGGCAGGTATTTCAAAAATTATTGGTCAAGTTGGACTAGGCACTATTATTGGTGTGACACTTTATTTTAGCAATGCTGTCACAGTGGAAAGAGAAATTATTTCTACTACTATTTCTGAAAGCTTACAAAAAGGGGAGAAAGTAGCAAAAGGTGCTGATATGATAGTAAGAAAAATTAATGGAGTGGAAAGACGTTTTGTAAAAGTAAAAACACCTATTACCACTATTCCTTTTGTAAAAAATCATGAATTTAATTATAGCAAAATAATTAGTTGGATAGGTCCAGGTGCTGAAAAATATACTTGGATTGTATATATTCTTATTGTCACTTTTATTATCACTGCAGTATCTAATGGAGCGAATTTAACTGACGGCTTAGACGGACTAGCTGCTGGTGTATCTGCCATTATTGGGGCAGCGTTGGGCATATTTGTGTATGTAAGTGGTAACTATGTATTTGCCGATTATTTAAATGTAATGTACATACCTAATTTAGGTGAGTTATCCATTTTTGTAGGCGCCTTTGTGGGAGCCTGTATTGGTTTTTTATGGTACAATGCATATCCAGCACAGGTTTTCATGGGCGATACAGGAAGCCTAGCCTTAGGAGGTATCATTGCATCACTTGCCATTATTGTTAGAAAAGAATTATTAATTCCTATTTTCTGCGGTGTGTTTTTAATAGAAAACTTATCTGTTATTATTCAAGTGAGCTATTTCAAATACACGAAGAAAAAATTTGGAGAAGGAAGAAGAGTTTTTTTAATGAGCCCACTACATCATCATTATCAAAAGAAAGGATTTCACGAAAGTAAGATAGCCGTACGTTTTTGGATCATTACAATTTTATTAGTAGTGGCTTCTATATTAACCTTGAAAACAAGATAAAGCATTGGCAAAAAAATTAGTCATATTAGGTGCAGGTGAAAGCGGAGTAGGTGCTGCTTTATTAGCCAAACAAAAAGGCTATGAAGTATTCGTATCCGATGGCGGCGCTATCAAGGCTAATTTTCAAAAAGAATTAGAAGAAGCTAGTATTGAATTTGAATCAGGGGCGCATAGTGTAGAAAGAATATTAGCATCGGGTGAAGTGATTAAAAGCCCAGGCATTCCAGAAAAAAATGAAATGGTAAAAGCCATAAGAGCCAAAGGCATTCCAGTGATAAGTGAAATTGAATTTGGTTATAGGTATAAGGGCAGTAGTAAAATTGCAGCTATTACAGGAAGCAATGGTAAAAGTACAACGACTGCTTTATTATATCATATTTGTAAACTAGTGAATGAAGATGTAGCCATGGTAGGTAATATTGGTTATTCATTTGCAAGGCAAATAGCCCAAGCCCCTAAAGCCTTATACATTATTGAAGTGAGCTCTTTTCAATTAGATGACATTCAATATTTCAAACCAGAGATTGCTATTTTGTTAAATATTACAGAAGATCATTTAGACAGGTATGACCACCAGTTTGAAAATTACATTAAAAGCAAGTTTAGAATTATAGAGAATCAAACTGCAGAAGATTATTTCATCTATTGTATAGATGATGAAACCATCGTAAAACATCTAGAACTACTAACCATCAATACTAACCCACTACCATTTTCTATGAAACAAGAAGTAAAAAAAGGAGGCTACATCAAGAACGATCAAATGATGTTAAAAATCCAAGAAGAACGCGTTACAATGAGCATTTATGATTTTGCCTTAAAAGGGAAGCATAATGCTTATAACACAATGGCCGCAAGCATTGCAGCTACTACCTTAGGTATCAGGAAAGAAAAAATTCGCGAAGCAGTAAGTAATTTCCATAGTCTGGAACATAGAATGGAATTTGTAGCTACTGTAAGAGGCGTTGATTTCATTAATGATAGTAAGGCCACCAATGTAAATAGTACTTGGTATGCCCTTGAGAGCATGCAAAAAAGTACTGTTTTAATTTTAGGCGGTGTAGACAAAGGAAATGATTATGAATTGATAGCCGACTTAGTGAAAGAAAAAGTTAAGGCCATTGTTTGTATGGGTACCGACAATAAAAAAATTATCGAATTTTTCAAGGATAAAGTAAAAACTATTGTGGAAGTAGATAGCGCTAAAAAAGCGGTGAATGCTTCTTTCAAGTTAGCAGAAAAAGGCGATTTAGTACTTATGAGTCCTGCTTGTGCTAGTTTTGATTTATTTAAAAATTATGAAGACAGGGGTCGTCAATTTAAAGAGTCTGTAAAAGAACTATAATTTCTGTAAAAGAATCATCATTTATGTTTAACGATACTACAGACAAACTATTTTCACAAATGCCTACTATTGGTGGGATGAAAGAACATTTAGACCAAAGAACTAGGGGTGATAAATACATATGGGGGTTAGTCATTGTATTATCACTTATTTCTATATTGGTAGTATATAGCGCTACTGGTTCATTGGCTTATAAAATGTATCGTGGAAATACAAGTGTGTATTTAATTAAGCAAGTTATATTTACTTTAGTAGGCCTAGTAGTTATTTTTGGTTTACACCGTGTAAACTATACTGTCTTTTCAAGAATAGCCACCATTTTATTTATGTTGTCTATTCCTTTATTAATATATACTTTATTTTTTGGTGCTAAAATTAATGAAGGAAGTAGGTGGATCAAATTACCTATTATTAATTTAACCATTCAGACAAGTGATTTAGCCAAGCTGGCTTTATTCATGTATTTATCTAAGATGTTAAGCAAGAAGCAGGAAGTTATCAAAGATTTTAAAAACGGATTTTTACCAGTCATCACACCTGTTTTAATTATTTGTGCTTTAATTATGCCTGCGAATTTATCGAATGCACTTTTAACTGGAGCCACTTCATTGTTACTTATGTTTATTGGTCGAGTAAGCATCAAGCATATTTTATTAACTATTCTAGTGGCCATGATACCAGTGACTATTATTGTAGGCGTAGCGATGG
Organism: Sediminibacterium sp.; assembly: GCA_007280515.1. Lineage (GTDB taxonomy): Bacteria > Bacteroidota > Bacteroidia > Chitinophagales > Chitinophagaceae > Sediminibacterium. The sequence continues at coordinate 14,604 of QYPL01000015.1, read as the reverse complement.
CCTCGCATTCAAGTAAATCGGTAGAAGGGGGACCTGTGGTAGCTGAGAAAATGAAAAGCTATGGTCGTTTTGGTACCTGGGTAAGTAGAGTGCAAGATTTTATGTATGCCAAGGATAATGAAGTACCCTATCAAGTGCAGCAAGCAAAAATTGCCATTGCGAATGGAGGTATTTTTATGGGATTAGGTCCGGGTAATAGCAGACAAAGAAATTTTCTTCCACAAGCCTATAACGATTTTATTTACGCAGTCATAATTGAAGAATATGGATTACTAGGCGGTGCCTTTATTATTTTTATTTATATCGTTTTCTTATTTAGATGCATAAGAATATTTAGAAGATGTCCCTACGCCTTTGGTGCCTTTCTCGCGCTGGGATTAAGTTTCACTTTAATTATACAAGCTATTGCCAATATGGCGGTGAATGTAAATATAGTGCCCGTCACTGGTGTGACTTTGCCACTTGTAAGTATGGGAGGAAGTTCTTTCATCTTTACTTGCTGTTCCATAGGACTTATATTAAGTGTGGCCAGAAACGTAGAGCAAATGGAAGGTAAAGCACCTGAAGAAACAGAAATTGAAATACCGGCTGATAACGAAGAAATAGATACTGAAAATAATGTCATTGAAGCAAAAGCATAATATATTACGCATCATCATTGCAGGTGGTGGCACGGGAGGGCATATCTTTCCTGCTGTTGCTGTAGCGCAAGCCATCAAAGCTTTAGCACCTGATGCTGTTATTTTATTTGTGGGTGCTTTAGGCAAAATGGAAATGGAAAAAGTGCCCCAAGCAGGGTTTGAGATTAAAGGTATTACCATTGCGGGTTTCAATAGGTCTCAGTTATTAAAAAATATTTCTTTGCCTTGGAAACTTTTAAAAAGCTTTTTTCAAGTAAGTACTATTTTTAAATCATTTAAGCCCAATGCTGTATTTGGAGTAGGGGGCTATTCTAGTTTTCCTGTTTTAAAATATGCACAAACAAAAAATATTCCTACTTATATACATGAGTCAAATGCCTTTGCAGGCAAGGCCAATACTTGGCTAGCTAATAATACCATTAAAATATTTACGGGTACTTTGGGTATGGAAGCTTTTTTTCCTGCGGCTAAAATTTTAGTAACAGGTAACCCCATTAGAAAAAATATAATTGAACATTCTTATACCAAGGAAACTGCTTTGCAGGTATTTCATTTAGAAGTCACTAAGAAAACTATTTTAGTTATTGGCGGAAGTTTAGGTGCTAGCTCTATTAATAAAGCTATTCAAGCAAATTTAGTTGTCTTCTTTGAAAAAAATATTCAATTGATTTGGCAAACTGGAAAACCAAATGCTGAAATGTATGCGCAATCGGCTCATAATTATGAAAATGTATTTGTGCATTCATTCCTAGATAATATGAGCGCCGCTTATGCTGCAGCAGATATAGTTATTAGTAGGTCTGGGGCTATGGCTGTAGCTGAAATTTGCATTACGGGTAAGCCTGCTGTATTTGTGCCTTATCCACTTGCTGCAGAAGATCATCAAACGTTTAATGCCATGACGCTAGTGAATAAAAATGCAGCCACTATGGTAAAAGATAAAGAAGTGGCCAATGATTTAATTCCTACCGTTTTACAATTATTAGGAAGTGAGCAGCAAATGCAAACAATGAAAAATAATATAAAGGCTTTTGCATTTACGAATGCAGATGAAATAATTGCGAAAGAAATTTTGAAACAAATAAATGAATAGTTGAAAGATGAATCCGTTAACAAATTGTAAGAACATTTATTTTATTGGTATTGGAGGCATTGGTATGAGTGCTTTAGCTAGATATTTTAATACACAAGGCGTAGTAGTAAGTGGATACGATAAAACCCCCACACTATTAACCGACGCTTTAATAGAAGAGGGTATTCAAATTCATTTTGAAGACGATGTAAACAAGATTGATAAAGCGGCTAACGTTATTGTATATACGCCAGCTATACCTATCGAGCATGGTGAATTAAATTATTATAGAGATAATGGCTATTTGGTAGTTAAAAGAAGTGATGTACTTCAATGGATTACTGAAAATGCTTTTACTATTGCCATTGCAGGTACGCATGGTAAAACGACGACCACTTCTATGACTGCGCATATATTACGCCATTCAGGTTATGGTTGTAATGCATTTTTAGGGGGTATAGCTACTAATTATGATACTAACTTTTGGAGTCATGAAAAAAATGTAGTGGTAGTAGAGGCCGATGAGTACGATCGTAGCTTTTTAAAATTAGCGCCCAATATTGCTGTCATTACTGCAGTAGACCCAGACCACCTAGATATTTATGGCACAGCAGAAGAAGTAGTAAAAGCCTTTGGTGAATTTTCTGATAAAATAAAACCAGGCGGAATACTTATACAAAAGTGGGGAACTGCATTTAATACCAATAAAAGTAATAAGACAGTACTTTCTTATGGGTATAATCATAATGAAGCCTCTTATCATACTATTAATTTAAAAGTGGTAGAAGGTTCTTATCATTTTGATTTAGTGCATCCTGCAGGTATTTGCAAAAATATAATGCTGAATATGGGAGGCTTGCATAATGTTGAAAATGTAAGTGCTGCCATAGCTATTGCTTTAAGCTTGGAAATTGATGAAGTAAAAATAAAAGAAGCGGTGGCTAGTTTTGCAGGTGTGAAAAGAAGATTTGAGTATAAGGTAAAGACAGCGAATAAAATATTGATAGATGATTATGCACATCACCCGGAAGAGTTAAATGCTTTAATAAGCGGTGTGCGCAGTTTATATCCCCATGAAAAAATGGTACTAGTATTTCAGCCACATTTATACAGTAGAACCAAGGACCAATGCGATGGTTTTGTAGCCACCTTAGATAAGGCAGACGAAGTTATCTTACTACCTATATATCCAGCCCGTGAACTTCCGATGGAAGGAATAACTAGTGAAATGCTATTAGATAAAATGAAATTAAGCCATAAAAAAATAATGTCTAAAGAAGAATTATTTGATTGGGCGGCTACTACAGAAGATAAGCTTATTGTAATGGCAGGGGCCGGCGATATTGATACTTGTATTTTAAAAGTTCAAGAAATTCTTACAAAAAAATAAATGAAGCACTGGCAAACCATATTAGTTAGAGTTCTTTGGAGTATAGTAGGCGCTGCGCTTATTGTATTATTTGTAGTTGCCTGGAAAGCCAAAGAAGAAAAAAAGTGTAGTTCTATTCAAATTGAATTAGTGGGTGAAAATACGGCTGCCTTATTTATGGATGAAAAAGAAATTTTACAAATAATTCATGAGCAAGGTGTCAAAGAAGGTTTGCCTATTGGATTATTGAATTTAAATGCATTAGAAAAATATTTACAAACTATTCGTTGGGTAAAACATATAGAATTATTTTTAGATAATACGCAATGCTTACAAGTTAAAATTGAACAGCGTATTCCTATTGCGCGCATATTTACAGCCTCTAGTAATTCGTTTTACATTGATAAAGAAGGTTTTAAATTACCGCTGAAACAGCTTACTGTAATGCGTTTGCCGGTTTTTACTAATTTTCCATCAGATCTAGAAAAATTATCTAAACCAGATAGTGTGTTATTAAATGATATTTTGCATTTCACTAAAGCAGTGCAAAACGATTCTTTTTTTATGGCACAAACAGCACAAGTAAATATTGCTGTCAATGGTGATTTTGAATTGGTACCAACCGTTGGAGATCATCTGGTCTTAATTGGTTCTGTTGAAAATATAGAAGATAAATTAAATAGACTCTATACTTTTTATAAAAAAGTGTGGGTGCAAAGTGGATTGAACGCTTATCAAGTAATTGATTGTCGTTTTGATAACCAAATTGTAGCCCTTAAAAAAGGCATGCAACCCATTCAGTTTTCGGCTAATGATTTACCCATCAAGGACACAGTAGCTGCTCAAACTGTAAAAGAAGATACGGTTAAAATCCCTGCCACTACCACTAAACCTGCTGCAGTAAATGCTCCCAAAAATGTGGCAGTTGCAAGCCCAAAAATTGTACCGGCTACAAAACCAAAAATAGCCCCGGTGACTGCCCCGAAAATCGCTGTCAAAAACCCCTCTACAACAGCTGTAAAACAAGCTCTAAAAAAAGCCCCTAAAAATCTAGCTAAAACAAGTAGTAAAACAAACAATAAAACGAAAGCAAAATCGTTAATAAAAGTGAAGCCGTCTGCCAAGGCGTTAATGCCCCAAAAGAAGGCTTCCACAACAAACAACTAAAAAACAACAAAATGAGTCAGCACGAATCACCCATTATCGTAGGTCTTGATATTGGAACCACAAAAATCGCTGCCATCGCAGGAAGAAAGAATGAGTTTGGTAAGTTAGAAATCCTAGGATTTGGGCGTGCCAACAGTAATGGTGTTCAACATGGTCAGGTTTTGAATATCGATCAAACCATTAAAGCCATTCAACAAGCACTTCAAAACTGTCAATTAAGCAATCCCGATTTAGAAGTCAATGAAGTGTATGTGGGTATTGCGGGTCATCATATCAAAAGTTTGCAAACAAGAGGAGATCAAGTGCGTCAAGACGCCGAGAACGAAATTCAAGCTTGGGAAATTGAGCAATTAATTAACAATCAAAGAAAAACATTTATTCCTGCAGGAGATCAAATCATTGATGTCATTCCACAAGAATTTCATGTAGATAATAACCAAAACATCAAAGACCCAGTGGGGGTGAATGGTGTGAAAGTAGGTGCTAACTTTTTAATCTTAACAGGAGATAGAAACGCGATTAGAAATATTAATCGTTCTGTAGAAAGGAGTGGTTTAATTACAAAAGATTTAGTCTTACAACCTTTAGCTTCTGCAAGTGCGGTGATGAGTGATGTAGATATGGAAGCAGGTGTAGCTATTTTAGATATTGGTGGTGGAACCAGTGACTTAGCTGTATTCTATGAAGGTGTATTAAAACATACAGCAGTGATTCCTTTCGGTGGTGAAAATATTACCAATGATATTAGAATGGGATTGGGCGTATTGAAAAGTCAAGCAGAAGCCATGAAGGTTCAGTTTGGAAGTGCTTTAGCCGATGAAGCCAAAGCCAATGCCTATGTAACTATTCCAGGTTTGAAAGGAATGCCCGCTAAAGAAATAAGCGTTAAAAGTTTAGCAGGTATTATTCAAGCAAGAATGAGTGAGATACTTGATTTCGTTACTTATCATTTAAAGCAAGTAGGAATGGATAGCCGCATGTTGAATGGAGGTGTGATTTTAACAGGGGGTGGTTCTCAATTAAAACATTTAATTCAATTAACTGAATATATTACTGGTTTGAATGCAAGAATTGGACTTCCCAACGAACATTTAGCGCCCAATCATATTGAAGAATTAAAAAAACCAATGTACTCAACTTGTATTGGTTTAATCTTAAAAGGATATAACGATTACGAGCAAAATTATAAAGTATTTACAGAAACATTTAAGAAAGTAGAAGTGCCTAAGTCTTTAACTGTAAATAATACAGGATCTGCGAACGGATTAACTAGCCAAAGAGTAGAGCCGAAGCCAGTTGCCACTAGTTTAACGCCAGAACAAATCGAGAAAAGAAAGAGCAAATTCTGGGATCGATTCAAGAACAATCTCATTGAAATATTCAGTGAGGAAGATGACAAATTATTGCCATAATATTTACCCACATTATGGTTATAAAAAATCAATAGAATAAAATCTAAAAAAGGCAATTTCGATATAACTAACTAAGAACGAACCATCTAACTAACCCATCTAAACACAAAAAAATGATTCAATTTGACTTGCCAAAGCAAAAATCATCCATCATCAAGGTCCTAGGCGTAGGCGGCGGTGGAAGCAATGCTGTCAACTTTATGTTTAATCAGAATATTGAAGGCGTTGATTTCATTATCTGCAACACCGATTCTAAAGCGATTGAGCAAAGTACAGTGCCGAATAAAATTCAATTAGGGCCACATTTGACACAAGGTTTAGGGGCGGGTGCCGATCCTTCAGTAGGAAAGTTAGCCACAGAAGAATCTTTAGACGAGATAAGAAAAATATTAGAAGTCAATACCCGTATGGCATTTATTACAGTGGGTATGGGCGGTGGAACTGGAACAGGTGGTGCTCCCATTATTGCAAAAATTTGTAAAGATTTAGGCATATTAACAGTGGGTATCGTAACAACTCCTTTCGGATTTGAAGGACCACGCAGACAAGCTCAAGCAGAAGAGGGTATTAAGCAATTAAAACCTTTAGTAGATACATTATTAGTAATCTCTAACGATAAATTACGTGTTCAATATGGTAATTTAAAAATGAAAGAGGCTTTCACCAAAGCCGATAATGTTTTAGCTACTGCAGCAAAATGTATTACAGATGTTATTAATAGTCGTGGACATATTATTGTAGATTTTGCGGATGTATGTACTGTTATGAAAAATGGCGGTGTCGCTATTTTAGGAAAAGCAGAAGTAGAGGGAGAGAACAGAGCACAAAGAGCGATTGAAGAAGCCTTGAATTCGCCGTTATTAAATGACAATGATATTAGAGGTGCAAAATGGATTTTATTAAATATTAATAGTGCAGAAGGAGATTATGAGTGTTCAATGGATGAATTAGAAACCATTAATAATTTCTTACGCGAGCGTACTGGAGAAAATTCTGATGTAATTATGGGTATGGGATACGATGCAACACTTGGTCAAAAATTAGGTATAACCCTTATTGCAACTGGTTTTGAGCACAAGGATCCATTCCAAAAGCAAACACCAAAAAAAGCTGAGGCTCCTGTTGAAGACAAAATTGTAATGACATTACTTTCTGAAGAAACAGTTAATGAAACAAGCAATTTAATGACTGCCCCTAGCGAAGCGGTAGCCGAAACTCCAACAGATGAGCCAAGATCAGAAGAGCCTACAATAGCTGACGGTAATTTTACATTAGGAGAAGAAGTGGTAGAGGCCATTGAGGAAGTAGTTGAAGAGGTAATGAGTATACATGAAGTAGATGAAATTTCAGAGAAAGAATATGAGGCTGAAATAGATGCACAAATAAGCATTGCTGCAAGTGAAGTGATGGAAGAAATGGTAAGTCAACCTATCGTTTTTGAAATCAATGATGTTTATGAGGGAGAAGATCTAGAAGAAGAGGAGGAAGTCATTAAAGAAGAGTTAGTAGTGAACGAAGTGGAAGAAGAACTAATAGTATCAAGTTTTCAAGAAGAAGACTTGGAAGAAGAGGTAGAAGTGTTAGTAGAAGAGAATGTAGAAGAGAAAGTAGAAGAACAATTAGAAGAGGAAGTAATAGTGAGTGAATTAGCTGCGCCTAAGGCAGAAACTAATCATTTTATATTAACGAAGCCAACTAATATTTATGCAGAGCCTACTGAAGAAGAACCATTATTAGAAGAGATGGAGGAAATGCCTGTCGTAGAAGAGATGGAGGAGATGGAAGAGTTTGAAGAAATGGAAGAAGAAGAAATGGAGGAGATGGAAGAAATGGTTATGCAAGATAATTTAGCAGTTACCATGCAAGAAGTAGTAGAAGAAGAATTAGTAGAGGAAACTATGGTAGAACAAGTAACACCTGAGATGATAGAAGAAGAAAAGGTAGAGGAAGAAATAGTAGAAGAAGAAATAGTAGAAGAAGAAATAGTAGAGGAAGAAATAGTAGAAGAAGAAATAGTAGAAGAAGAAATAGTAGAAGAAGAAATAGTAGAAGAAGAAATAGTAGAAGAAGAAATAGTAGAAGTAGCTGAGATTACTATGCAGTCAGCTCCAGTACAAGAGCCTGTTGTTTATGAGAGCTCGTTTAGAATGGAAGAAGAGCCTACTATGCAACTAGTGATGAGAGAAGAGTCTTCTTTTAATGCTAATCAAAATAATGCTAAGAGACATCCTTCTTCATTGGATATGCCAATGGACGACGCAGAAGAGCAAAGAAAAAAAGTTGCTGAGCGTATCCAGAAATTAAGAAACTTATCTTTCAATATCAACAGCGCCTCTGATCCAAATAATGAATTTGATGCAGTGCCTGCTTATGTAAGAAGAAATTTAGATTTGTTTGGTAATACCATGGCTTCTGTAGAAAACTATTACAGTAAGTATACAGTAGAAAAAGATGAAAATAACCAAACACAAATCTCTACCATTAATACTTTTTTAGACGGTAAAAAACCAGATTAAACTTGTTTTTTGTGTACAGTTGATTTTAGTTGTAATCCCGTTCCGATTTATTGGAGCGGGATTTTTTGTTGTTAATTTTGATGTACTTTTATACCATGCAAACAGTATTAATTACAGGCGGAACCGGTATGATTGGCAAGGCATTGGCAAAGCAATTACTAGCTACTGGCTATGAGGTTATTATATTATCTAGAAACCCTAAAAGATCTAGTAGGGAGCATTTATCTTATGCAAAATGGAATATAGAGAATGCTGAAATTGACTTGGAAGCTTTAGCCAAAGCAAATATAATCGTGCATTTAGCAGGTGAAGGTGTGGCCGATATAAGATGGACGGTGAAAAGAAAACAAGCCATTCTAGATAGCAGGGTGCAGTCAGGTAATTTATTAGTAAAAGCTTTAAGTGAAAATAAACACCAAGTAAAAACATTTATAGCAGCTTCTGCCATTGGTTGGTATGGTCCAGATACAGCTGCAAGTTTGGAAAATGGTTTTGTAGAAACCGATACCCCTGATAATTCTTATCTAGGTAATACTTGTCAGTTATGGGAGCAAAGTACTGCAGCTGTTGCAACTATGGGTATTCGATTAGTGACATTAAGAATAGGTATTGTATTGAATAAAAAAGGAGGGGCGTTGGCTGAATTTTTAAAGCCTGCTAAGTTTGCCTTGGCTACCATTCTGGGTACAGGCAAACAAATAGTAAGTTGGATACATCATCACGACTTATGTAAAATGATTCAATATGCGATTGAAACCCTTGCTCTGCAAGGAGTGTATAATGCAGTGGCGCCGAATCCGGTAACGAATAAAAAATTAGTATTAACGATTGCTAAAAATACTTATCCTATTTATTTCCCTTCTTTTGTACCTGGCTTTTTACTTAAAATAATACTAGGAGAGATGAGTATAGAGGTATTGAAAAGCACGAAGGTGAGTGCGCAAAAAATACAAGCCGCAGGTTTTGTATTTGATTACCCCAATGTGGAAGAAGCCATTATTGACTTAATAAAATAATGTAAAAATTAATAGTAGTAATAATATTTTTATCTAAAATACTTTTCTAAGTTTAATTAAGCTATAAGTAATTAATAGCCGTTACTAATTTCTGATAGGTCTTCCAGAGGTAATCACCGATTGTATTCTTTCCAAAGTTTTTTTCTGTCCACATAAACTTAAGAAAGCTTCTCTTTCTAAATCGAGTAAGTATTGTTCGTTTACTAAAGTAGGCTCACTTAAATCGCCACCACACATTACATAGGCTAATTTTTTAGCCACTAAAACATCGTGGTCGCTTGCATAGCCTGCTTTCCACATTCCGTTGATACCCGCGTAAAGTGCACCTAGGCCTGCTTTTCCAAGTACTTTAATGTCTTTTCTTTGTTGTGGTTGTGTATAGCCTGCTTTAAATAATTGTAGTGCTTGTTCTTTCGCATTCGCAATGCGGCGTGATTGATTTAGTACAATAAAGTCTTGCCCCTTTCTTAAAATGCCCATGTCCATGGCTTCACTTGCTGAAGTAGCTACCTTGGCAGTAGCAATACTCATAAACCTTTTGTTAAGTGTAATAGTTTCTGGTTCGTCTATATGCATTTCATCGGAAGCGCGTAAAACAAATTCTTTAGTGCCCCCTCCGCCAGGAATAACACCAATACCCAATTCCACTAGTCCAACATAGGTTTCTGCTGCAGCACAAATGCTATCGGCATGTAAATTCATTTCACATCCACCACCCAAGCAAAGTCCATGCGGAGCTATCACTACAGGAACAGAAGAATAGCGCACATGCATCATTGTATTTTGAAAAGTACGAATGGCCATGTCTAATTCTTCATAGTCTTGTTCAATAGCTAGCATAAATATCATTCCCACATTCGCACCTGCACTAAATAAATTACTATCGTTGGCAATGACAAGTCCATTATACTTTTCTTCCGCAAGGGCAATAGATTTATTTAATCCTTCTAATACTTCTCCTCCAATACTATTCATTTTGGTATTCCAACTAAAACCTGCTACACCATCTCCCATATCTACTAAATGACAAGCCGAGTTTTTCCAAATGGTTTTTTCTTGGAAGTCAGATAAAATAATAAATGAATCGGCGCCTGGTATTAATTTATACGATTCCGAAGCGACATCGTAATAATAACGTTTTCCGTCTTGTACTTTATAGAAGCTTAATCCTTTTTGAGACATCTTCTCTACCCAGGCTGCCACTGCGTATCCGCCTGCTTTCATATCGGTGATAACTGTTGCAATATCAAGTGCATCCCAGGTTTCAAAAGCGCCAATCTCCCAACCGAAACCTGCTTTTAGGGCGTCGTCCAAGCGGTACAATTCATCACTAATTTCTGGAATTCTATGACTCACATAAGAAAATAAGGCAAAATGAAACTGTCTTACAAATTCTCCGACTTTATCTTTTGCTTGGTATAAAGATTTTATTCTAGCAGGTAAACTTTCAATGGCTTTAGCAGTTCCAATAGAAGCCATTTTAGTTTTTACACGTGGCTCGTATTCAAAAGTTTTTAAATTCAGTGTTAATATTTCTTTTGAAGTGGCTGTTTTTATTTTCTTAAAAAATCCTTGTCCAGTTTTATCCCCTAACCAATTTTGTGCCACCATTTTTTCTAACCAAGGGGGCAGTATAAAAATATTTTTCGCTTCATCATTAGGGCAATTAGCCGCCACCCCAGTGGCTACTTTTACTAAAGTATCTATACCTACTACATCGGCTGTTCTAAAAGTGGCCGACTTAGGACGGCCCATTAAAGGTCCTGTGATAGCTTCTATTTCATCAATACTTAATTCTAATTTTTCCATGATATGTAAAACGCTCATCATGCTGAAAACCCCCACCCTGTTGGCGATAAAGGCAGGTGTGTCTTTACATAACACCGTAGTCTTGCCTAAAAAAACATCTCCATAATGCATATGAAAATCAATAATGGCAGGATCGGTTTTAGCGGTAGGAATAATTTCAAGTAATCTTAAATAACGAGGAGGATTAAAAAAGTGCGTTCCACAAAAATGCTTTTGAAAATCTTCGCTGCGTCCCTCGGCCATTAAATGAATAGGAATACCAGAGGTGTTGGAACTTACTAATGTACCTGGCTTTCTATATTTCTCTACTTGATCGTAGATGAGTTTTTTAATATCTAAACGCTCTACTACCACTTCAATGATCCAATCCACATTTGCAATTTTCGCCATATCGTCGGTGAAATTGCCAGTACTTATATTGGATGCAAATTTTTGTAAGTATAAAGGAGAGGGGTTTGATTTAATGGCTGCTTGCAAAGAACTATCTACTAATTTATTTCTTTCTTTAGCAAGCTTGCTTTCTTCAGTACCCGGATTCAACATATCTAATAATAATACTTCTACACCCACGCCTGCAAAATGACAAGCAATGCGAGATCCCATTACTCCACTTCCTAAAACGGCTACTTTTTTGATTGAACGTTGCATAAATAAAGCATTTTTGTAAAATTAGTTAGTTATGCAACTATTTTCAAAAAAACTTTCCATTTTCGGGTATTTTTTTTGCCACTGGTTGCGTCATTTGACCTTTTAACAAATGCGCCTTGTAGGTAGGGGGCTTTGAACTACATTTGTATTATGCAAGTTGATAGTAAATTAGTTAGCCACTTGGCCCATTTATCGAGGTTAAATATAGCGCCTGAAAATATGGACAAACTAGTGGCCGATATGCAGGATTTAGTAGGATTTGTAGAAAAGTTAAATGAATTAGCCACCACAGGTATTGCCCCTTTAATGCATATGGGTGATGCTAAAAATGTGCTGCGCGAAGATGAGGTGAAGGGATCAATTGCTAGAGAAGAAGCCTTGCAAAATGCACCAGCTACAGACGGAACATTTTTTAAAGTACCTAAAGTAATACATAAATAAAATAGTATGTCATCAGTTATTGAATTAAGAGAGCTTGAAAAAAGTTATTTCATGGCGGGTCAAGCCATTCCAGTATTAAAGGGCATTAACCTTGATATTCTTAAAAATGAATACGTGGCTTTAATGGGCCCATCGGGTAGTGGTAAGAGTACACTTATGAATATTTTAGGTTGCTTGGATTCTCCTACAAGTGGCATGTATAATTTGAGTGGACATGATGTAAGTAAAATGACGGATGATGAACTAGCAGGCATTAGAAATGTGGAAATTGGTTTTGTATTCCAGCAATTTAATTTATTACCTCGTTTATCTGCAGCTGAAAACGTTGCACTTCCTTTAGTATATGCAGGTATCTCCAAAAAAGATAGATTAGAAAGAGCCTTGGTGGCACTTGAAAAAGTGGGATTAGCAGATAGAAGTCATCATAAATCCAATGAATTAAGTGGAGGTCAAATTCAACGTGTGGCCATTGCGCGCGCCTTGGTGAATAACCCTTCTATTTTATTAGCAGATGAACCCACCGGAAACCTAGACTCTAAAACTTCGGTGGAAGTCATGGAGCTTTTTGGAAAAATACATTCTTCAGGTAATACAGTTATTTTAGTAACCCACGAGGAAGAGATTGCTCATTATGCACATAGAGTAGTGCGTTTAAGAGACGGTCATGTGGAAACCGATACCGTAAATAAGAATGTTTCTCATTTCTAGTATTCTTATTTGAACTTTATTTTATTAGTTTTGTTATCATCAAAGCCCCGGAGGTCTTTCAAAGATTTTTTAAAGCAGGGTTTATAATAGCATTATGAAAATTTATACAAAAGCAGGCGATTTAGGTAGTACCTCATTAATAGGTGGCACCCGTGTTCCTAAAAGTCATATTCGTATTGAATCATATGGTACAGTAGATGAGCTAAACTCTTTCATTGGTTTATTAAGTGACCTACTTACCCATGAAGAAATTAAAATAGTTTTAAAAGAAGTGCAGGACAGGTTATTCACTGTGGGATCTTCTTTAGCCTGCGATCCGGATAAAGAACCTTCTTTAAAAATTCCCGACTTAAAAGAAGAAGACATTACATATCTAGAATCTTTAATGGATAAGATGAACGAAGTCTTGGAGCCCATGAAATCTTTCATATTACCAGGCGGTCATCAAGCCATTTCTACTGCCCATATTGCGCGTTGTGTTTGTCGTAGAGCAGAACGTTGGTGCGTTAATTTACAAGAAGAAGATTTATTTGTAGAACCGATGGTTATAAAATATTTAAATAGACTAAGTGATTACTTATTTGTCTTGTCAAGATATATTGGTCATTTAAATGGGGTGCCGGATTCTCCTTGGAAACCAAGAGTGTAATGAAGATTGTATAAAGGGTATAAATAGTGTAAAGATATAAATAAGAGCAAGGCTTATAAAAATTTCCCATCTTTCATTGTTAAACTACGGTTGCTCATAGTAGCCAATGATTCATTGTGTGTTACAATTAAAAAACTTTGATTCATTTCGTTTCTTAAACGAATAAATAATTGATGCAAGGCATTTGCATTTTCGCTATCTAAATTTCCCGTAGGTTCATCTGCAAAAATAAGTGCAGGGCTATTTAATAGTGCACGAGCCACTGCTACTCTTTGTTGTTCTCCACCCGATAAACTATGTGGTTTTTTATCCATTTTATCTGATAGGCCCATAAATTCTAAAAGTTCTTGGGCCTTTTGATGAATTTGTTTGGAAGGCATTTTGGCAATCCATCCTGGAATAGAAACATTTTCAATGGCCGTGAATTCAGGTAGTAAATGGTGGAATTGAAAAACGAAGCCAATTTTTTGATTTCGGTAATGGGCTAGTGCCTTTTCAGAAAGCTGGGTGATATCTTGTTCCTCAAAAAACACCTGTCCTTTATCTGCTTTTTCTAAACTGCTTACAATGTACAAAAGGGTCGATTTGCCGGCACCTGAAGGTCCAACAATACTTACCAATTCCCCTTGCTTAACCTCCAAGGAAACGCCTTTGAGCACAGATACGGGCCCGTATTGCTTCCATATGTCCTTGGCTACTAGTAGATTTGGCGGTTGCTCCATGCTACAAACCTAGCAATTCCCGGTCAATTTTGACAAAATTTAAAGATTTGTTTACATCCTGTAGAAAAAACAGATTTGGTTATATCATTTATACGGCTACTTTTGCAAAAAATAACTCTATGTTTTGGACTTTAGAATTAGCCGGCTTTTTAGAAGAAGCTCCTTGGCCAGCAACCAAAGATGAATTGATTGATTACTCCATTAGAAGCGGTGCTCCTATTGAAGTAGTAGAGAACTTGCAAGAGTTAGAAGACGAGGGTGAAGTGTATGAAAGTATTGAAGACATTTGGCCAGACTACCCAAGTCACGAAGATTTTATGTTCAACGAGGATGAGTATTGATTTAACAAATTTTTATAGAATATAAAATTTGTAAAATCAACCTCTAATGATTTTATAAAAAAAGGCTAAACTTTGTTAGCCTTTTTTTATTAG
>QYPL01000019.1 GCA_007280515.1 Sediminibacterium sp. | reverse complement strand
CCAAGACAGAACTATATGAAAATAAACATGGAATAATAACAAAGGACAAAAGCCAGGGCCTGATAGTAAAAATGTCAAATTTTGTCCAATTCATGGGCCAAAGATAGCTGAAAAATACAGAAGCTTATTTATACTTATTAAATATTTTTATAAATTCTTTTTTAAATACGCTATCTTCTAAAATGGTTAAATGTAAAACACTAAACCAAAGCAAGGAGCCGGCACCAATAAAGGCAACTCTTTGATATATATTTACCATCAAATATTTAAACAAAAAAACCAATAGAATATAGGGTATAATTGAAATAATTTGTTGTAATAAAATTTTACTGAAATTTTGTCTACTGAAATGTTTTCTTGAAAAATAGATAAAACTAGAACATACGGTTAATTCGGTAATTAAAATAGTAAGGGCTTCTCCATTTTCTTTGTATTGCTTTACAAAAATTACAGTACATACTATACTTACAATAGTTCCCAAAATGGCAGATATTAAAATAGAACTATCTTTAGATAAGGCACTTAAAATTTGAAAACCAAAAATGGTGGACATACTTACGATTAAAATAATAGGCGCAGAAATTTGTAATGGTAAGATGGCTCTATCAAAATGACTACCAAAAAGTATATGTATTATTTCTGGTGCACATAGGCTTACTAATATGTAAGTAGGCAGTCCAATGCTTAAAATAACATAAAAGCATTTTTCCACCATTGTATTAAATTTTTCTATATGGCCTTCATGAAAATAATTCATCATGGTAGGAAACATAGCGGCCGAAATGGCAGCAAAAACGGCAATGATTAATTTATTTAATTTTAAGGCGGAGGAATAATATCCAACAGTTTCATTATCTGTCAAGAAGCCTAAAATAACAGTGTCTAATTGCAAATAAATACTTATAAAGAATATAGTAAGAAATAATAAAAACAGGGACTTTATGTGTTTATATAAATTTAAATTTTTTATATTAAAATTACGAAAGCTAATAAATTTAAACACATACCTAATGTTAATTATTCCAAGTAGTAAGTTCAAAGCTACTTGCATTTTCATATAAGTCAAATAGTCGGCGCTTGTTTTAATAAAAACAAAAACACAAATTATAAATAGTAACCTTATGAAGAAAAAACGAACTGCTATAAATTTAAACTGATTTAAGCCAATAAAAAACCATTCTAAAATAAATATTTGTAAGAAAAAGAAAACCAAGGACAAGGCAAATAAAGATTTCTCCGTATTTAGCTTATCAACATATAATATACTACCCACAAAAAATATGCTTAGTAATATGCTCGTAATTAAATTAATTGAAAATATTTCAACCAATAACTTGGCTAGGCCTTCTTTATTATTCTGAAGTTTAGCTATTTCTCTTACACCATAAATGGGTATACCAAATGCAGCTACTAAAATAAAATACCTAGCAAAACTATCTGCAAAATTTAATAGACCAATATGCGAAGGCCCTAAAACCCTTGCTAGATAGGGAAAAGTAATAAGTGGAAACAACACCTGTGAAATGGCTAAGACAACATTATACAATACATTTTTTTGTGTTTCCATAATGTGCTTATTTATCGGTAGCTAGCATCTACCAATAATTTGTATATATTTTTTAACATAGGAATAATACGCCTAAGTTTATACTGCAATGGAATGCCATACATATATTTTATATCAAGCACTTCCTTCATAAAATTTTCTGTAAGGGCTGCTCCAGTATTTTTTAAATGTTGGCTTATTAATTGTTTACAGAAAACTTGCATTTCAGCAATTTCTTGTAAATTATTTTTTTGATTGCTAAAAATTCTATTATCGGTTCTAATGGGCCTGCAATGTTTCATTTGAACCGCATGAACTACAGCTGTATTTGTTTTACCTATTATTTGTTGTATAGTAGGAATTAAATAAACATCGATGCCCGTTCCTGAAATACTTTTATTTAAATAAGGGCCAGCTGCCATAAATACTTCATAGCAATAAAATGGTGTCATAATTTCAACCCACCATGTTTTTTGTATTTGTGTGCCTGCTTTATGAATGAACTGTCTATGATTGTAATAACTATCATGGGTTAAACTTGCCTGAAATACATCTAATTTTTCTAGTGTTGCTATAAAAATTAATTTATTTAAATCAGCAATAGTAAAATAAATATCATCATCAATAAAGCCTATATAATTATAATTATTTTTTGTATTGGATTGTAAATGCTCATATACATTCTGCATTAAATCGCCCTTACATTCCGATTTTTTAGACAAATAAAAACTTGGTTGAAATTTTTGTACAACCTGCTCATGATTTTCACCACTATAATCAATGATGAATAAATCAAAATGAGCACTGGTATCTTCTAAGATATGTGACAAGGGACTGCTCATGCCATCCCAGCTTATTACAATTAATGATTTACTTGAAGATTCATTCATACTTAACAAAAATAAGCTTGAATTTGATTACGACAGCTAAATATTTTAATTCTTAAAATACGCTTAAACTTATCAAAGTTTGATTCGGGTCGGATGCTGCTTTCAGTGGTTAACCAAGTAGATATTAATTCAGGCTGAATAGCTCCAATAGAGAGCCCCCCTATACTATCATATTGTTTATATAAATCTAGCGGATATTTAATTTTTTTAGTGGATGCTAACATTTTTTGAGCAGCCTTGGCATTTAATGAATAGCCATAAGCACCATAAACCGATCTAATAAGCGGACTGCCTATGCGGTATTTACCTTCATAACTTAAAATACTTGATCTTTTAATGCTCACATGGTTATTCCAGGCACCCCAGAAAAAGAGATCATAGTTTTTTTCAACCATCGCCATATTAGTCTGGATGAGTTCAAAATTGTTAATCTTACTGTCCGATTCTAGAATAAGATAATGTGTATTTGGATGGGTATTTTCTACTCTAGCCTTTTTAATAATGGTTTGCCAAATGCTGCGATGAGAAAGCAATACTCCAATTTCATTAGTCAAAAGTGCAGCGCCTGTTCTTTCTTTAGATTTTTTTATTAATTTATCTAGAAAAGGAACTTTTTCATACTTAGGAAAAATGCTTTCTACCACTATTGCATTAGTAAAATATTGCTGAATGGCTGTAACTTGATTAGCCCTTGCTGCTTCATGCTTGGAATATAAAATATAAGTAGGTAGAATGCAGGGCATTGATAAATCTTTAGTTAAGATAAAAAGGGAATACTTTCTTGTTCAAATTGACCAAATTCAGCATAAAATTTATGTTCTAAGGCAAAGGGGGTAAAAAATGCTTTGGAGCCATGAGAGGGATACAAAATAAAATGTGGCTTTTGTAATAAATTACTTAAATGTATGGGTAAACTATCTGCGCCAATGACAAAATCTGCTGCTTGAATAAGTTCTATAAGTTCATCAAAATTATTATAAACTTTTTGAGAAAAAATTAAGTCGGTCTTAAACTGTACACTACTTACCTTCCCTTTTTTATCAACCTGACTCACTCTTTTAAAATAAGCTATTTGTACTTGATAATTCTTCTCATTAGATAGGTGAATTATTTCCTGTACAATCTCTTGCGGTAAATTTCTTTTTTGAATTCTAGCATCTGGTAAAATTAAAATACGGCCTGTGTTTTTTATTTTGAATTCTATTTCTTTAAAAATGGGATTAAAAAAAAGATTGTACTCATTATATACTTTTGATTTTTTTATAATTGGCTCAAATTCATGCTTGGTTAAAAATTGAAATAATTTTAAGCGTTTGTTATGTTCTATATAATCTTCAAAATTTTCATCACTATTTTTTAAAAAATATTTTCTAATACTTTTTAATTGCTTTATAGTTGAACCGTCTAATAAATGCCTATCTGTAAATAGATTTAATTGTGCACTATTAATTTCGAAATATTGAAATTCTACTTGTAATGATGAAAGATCAATAACCTTTGCCAAAGCGGTATACAAGGGTTTAAAATGCTCAGAGGCAACAATTTTTATAGAAGAGGGTTGAGGGCTAAATAAAATGGCTCTAATAGCAATAATAAAATCGCCATAAGCTCTTATTAAAAATAGACGACGCATGCTATTTATTTAATTTTATCGGTATAAATATAAATAGCAACCAAAAAAGAAATGACAAGCCCTGCTCCCATTCCAATAAGTGCAAATAATATAAGTGGCAAATTTTGATTGATCAAGGGATATTTAGGAGCGTCTAAAACCTGTATAACAGGCGTTTGATTAATTAAAGATAATTTTAAGGTTTCCAGATTTTTTGTAACCTCTACAAAAATGGTGTAAATTAGAGTTTTATCTTTTTGATTTAATTCTTCTGGAACTGTATAAGTTTTAATGCCATTATTTGCATTCAGTAAATTTGAAACTTCATAAGACTTATTATACAAACTTCTTTGAAGTGAATCGGCTTTAACTTGTAGTTTATTAATATTGTTAGATATATTGCCAGTTTTGATATCTATATATAAATCACTTGTTTCTTTTAAGATTCGCTCTGCAAATATTTTAGAAAATACCTGACTTCTTGAGACAACTTGAATAGTAATAATGGACCCTTTTTTATTTTGTCTAGATACAACTAAATTGTTTTTTACAATTTTTTGAACCAAGGTATTCAAAATACTATCTTGCAATGCGGAATGCTTTTCAGCTGCACTTAAATTATTGAAATTTAAATTGGCAAATTCAGGTGTTGAATTCCAGCTTTTATTTATACCATTAGACTCTATATATAAATCGGCCAATGATTTGTTTTTATTCGCTTCATTCGTGTCAAGTTTAGAAAGTAAAACTTTTTCAACAATTAATCTTGATTGCATAATATCTAAAATATTATCGCCATCAAATAAATTCGCATTACCTCCTGTTAAACTACCAATATCGAAACCAACGGAAGAAGCCAATGCACCTAAACCAGATTTACTACCCGACTTTTCTTCTAAAATAAATGTTGCAACAGCTTTATAACTTGGTTTTATTAATAATCCATAGCCTACACCTAATAAGGTAGTCACCAAGGTTATTTTAAAAATAATGCGGTATTGAGCTATGATATTTGCAAAGATGTTTTTAGCAGTCTCTAGAACATTCGCAAAAAGAATTTTTTCAGGCATAATACACTTTAAAATATTAAATTATTGCAAATCAATCATTTATAACAATATACAGATTGATAAGCTATGTAAAAATAAGGATTTTAGGCCTGAATTGAGTATTAATACTTTTTATTATGTAATAGCTAATCCTTATATAAATAAAGGTAGGGTACCATTTTTGAATTGTAAAAGTAGCGGTCTCTAGCATTTATAAAGGGGGGCATATGATCGCCCACTATGACAATTTTTTGATAATTACTTCGAGGTAAATTTTCAATGAAATAACTCATTAAATTTTTGATGAATATCAATTGGTTTTTGGCTTCCTCTGAAATAGCATACTGAAGGATAGGATCTTTGGTATTAACTTCTTGTTTATTTATAACCCTAAATGGCAAATGAGAATTTACGGTTAAAAAATAGGTGAATTGCTTTTTACTACTATTTATTGATGTTTTTTTCAAAAGATAATCAAACATAAGATTGTCTTTAATAGAAGGAAAGGGAGCTTCTCCATATATTTTACTTTGTACTGTTGGTTTATCCAATATATAATTATTTCTAAAATACAGTTTTTGAATGCCAATATTAGGCCACCATATTTCTCTGCTAAACATTTCACCCCTATAAGAATGAAAACCAGTGGTTTGATACCCTTGCTTATTTTTTATATCAAAAATGGATTGGCTAGTTTCATTTTTTGAATAATGGTTTAAATAATAATGATAATCTCCTTTTACATTTACTAATTGTTTTAAACCAGCAGAGACTGTTCCACCTTCAAAAGGTGTAATGCCCCATTTTGATGTAAACCCAACATTTTTAATTTTATTGTTAATAAATTCTTGTAAATTTTGTTGATTTAATGAGTCATTCATTAAACCCCAAGATTCAACTATAATAACTAATTCATTGCTAATACTGTCACTTTGTAAATAAGTAAAAACAGGTGAAAGGTCAGAATAGGCTTTAACTCTTTCATCCCCTTTTTTTTGAAAATATTGATTAATTAAATAAAAATAGTTATTAGTTAAAGGGCTTAGTATATTATTAGTTGAAATAATCCAAGCTTTTTTTTGATCTATTAATTTGCTTGACCCGTTTAGAAAATCTAAAGAAAAAATTATAAAATAAATAACGAATAAAAATTGAAGGCTAGCTTTTTTATTTTTTTTTATGCTATGTTGATAGAATTGTAAGCATTTATATACAATAATTAAATAAAAAATAATTAAAGAGCCATATAATATTTGAGTAGTAGAAGGATGATAATATTCTATAAATTTTATAATTCTAAAAAGCTCGTCCGTCTTAAAAAGAAAAATACTCGAAAAACTATCTAAGAAATCAAATAGGGATAATATTAAAAAAATAAGGAATGGAGCACTTGGTTTTTTAAAGTATACCAAGGCCAAGATGACGAAAGCATATTCATAATAAAATATAGAACGGGGCAAATAAATGAAAAAGCCCAATAGCCCTATTGAATTAATCACTAGAAATAAGATGGTAAATTGTATCCAAGATTTTTTAAATATATTGCTTAATTGCATAAATTATAATAAGGGTATACAGCATGGCCAATACATCATCGGCAACAATGCGCATGCTTTTGGTTAATTTAAGGGTGGTTTCTATTTTTTTTATGCCTAGGGGTTTAAATATATCAAAGAATCTAAAGAGCATAAATACAAGGACCCATAGTTTTAGGCCATGTAGGGGAAGCATCCAGAATAATAAAACAGTAATTATTTCATCAACGGTATAAAAAGAAATATCTTCTCTTTGATACAATTTTTCAAATAATGGATACGTAAAAAAATGTATCAAAATAAATATTAAAGTAATTACCAATTTTATTTCGATAGCTATATCTGAAAAATAATACAAAATTAAAAATGCAGCTAAAGAACTAATGGTGCCTGGCATTTTTTTAATTAAATAGGCGGTACCAAAACTAGACCCAATTAAATACACAATTTTATCTTTTACTTTTTTTTGTATAACACTAATTACTGCGAAATAACTGTAAAATAAAATTAAGGCCTCTCCTACTAAAACCATTGCTGGGTAAGCATTGTAGCAGAATGCAGGGTTGTAATTCTTGCAAGAAAGGAAGGCTATAAAAACATAAAATAAAAACGTTTTTATCTTTCCATAAATATTGGAGCTGCCTTCAATTAATTTAAAACTTCGCCCTAGCACTACGAATACTTCTCTAAATATAAAAAGTACAATAAACCATAAGGGAATAGCTTGAAGCTGATAATAAAAAAATAAAAAGGCAATGGCTACTATTTTATCAACCCACTGATCTAAATTTTTTCCAAAATTAGTGGCGCATTGCCAGGTTCTTGCCAAATAACCATCCAAATAATCGGAAAGGCCCACCCCAATACTCAAGGCTAAAATTAAAAGGGGGTTTGGATATCTAAAAAAAATGATAATAGCAATCAACCTTAGAAAGGTGATTGAATTAATGGTAATTCTTTGTAAAATAAACTTATTCTTAGGCTCAGTGCTCACAATACTATTAAATTTTATCTTTTAATCTATTAATCTTTTGGACAAGGACTTAAGCTAATAGTTTAATCGTAAAGATATAAAGTATATTTATAATGTTATAGTAATTTTTCGAATTTTAGTTTCTTTCTTCTACTTGCTCAACCTATAAATAGTAAGCGCTGCTCTTTTAATTAAATAAGGCAGTTCTTTTAAATTTATAGTTTCTCCTGGTGCATGCGCACCTCGGCCTGAAGAGCCTAAGCCATCAATACAATCTACATAAGCAGCTATATAAGAAATATCTCCGGCACCGCGAGAGCCTGGGTCGCCTGCTGTGGTGGGGCCTACGCCCATATCCTTGGTAACTCCACTAATAACTTCTAGTACTTTATTATTGCCCTCCGTTGGAGCCATACTAGGTATGCCATCTTGAAATTCTATAGTAGCCTTGGTGCCTGCTAAACTTTGGTCAACAATGGCCTGCATTTTTTTTCTTGCATTAATTTTTTGTTCCTCGGTTAAAAAACGAAGGTCTCCCGTTACAGTAACTGCCGGTGAAATAATATTGGTCTTACCAATAGCAGTTCCTGTTGCTTTGGTTTCATCGTAGTTCATTTCAGAACCACCAATAAATACACCGGGGTTAAAGGTTAAATATTTTTCTGTACTTAATTGTACTCTAAATTCATTTACAATTCTTGCTGCTTCATAAATAGCACCATAGCCTGCATAGGGAGTAAACACACCCGAGCTATGTCCTGTTTTTGCTTTTACATTTAATAACCATCCGCTAGCGCCTCTTCTTGCAGTGGCCACAGAATTTAATCCATTGGCTCCCTCAAAGCCAAGTGCAATCTCAGTTTGCTTAGCGCTTTCAATAAAGTCCCCTCTACTTACCTCGCGCGGATACCCTGCATGCTCTTCATCTCCCGTTAAATAAGCAATGATATTGGCATCCTTTAAAAGTCCCTGTGCTTGCAAGGCTTGAAGTGCAATAATCATAACTACATCTCCTCCCTTCATATCAGTCACGCCCTGTCCTGTAGCAGTAGAATCATTTAACATAGTGAAAGGGTTCGCCGGCATATCGGGTTCAAAGACAGTATCTAAATGCCCTATAAGAAATAGTTTTTTCCCTTTTTTGGTTTTAGCTATTTCGCTTTTCTTTTTAGAGGAGTTTGGTTTTGTTACGGCGGAAGTCTTTGCGGCTGTGGTGTTTTCTGCATCATCAAATCCAATACTCGCTACTAAATGTCCTGCACGGCGAAGTGAATCGGGCATGGGCACCCACTTAGTTTTAAAATTAGCTTTCTCAAATTCACGCGCAAAAATAGCGCCTACTTTTTTTACCCCTTCTATATTTAAAGTGCCGCTATTAATATCAACCGATTCTTTTAATAACGCAATAGCCCTTGGCATATTGGCATCGATATAGTCCATTACTTTTTGTTCTTCCTTACTTAATGTAGTGGTGGCTTTAGTAGTTTGAGCTACTAAACTTTGATTTGCTCCAATGCAAATACTAAATAAGATGGTCGTAAATAAGATTGCTTTTTTCATAGTGGGTATTTTTAGAAAATAATTATATTTTATGAATAAGATGCTAATTCGATTGCATAAAGAGGAATATTAATCATCCAATCTTGTTCTCTGTAATTTGACATTGAAAATCGATAACAAAAATTTGGGTGAAATTTTTCATAATATATTTTTAAACTTTTAGACTTCAAATTTTCCGCCGCTTTAACTTCTATTGGAATCACTTCACTTCCTTTTTGTATTATAAAATCTACTTCGGCTTGAGAGCCCTCAGTTGTCCAATAATTTGGCTGAATCCCTTTTGACTTTAACTGTTGAAGTACAAATTGTTCTGTAAGTGAGCCCTTAAACTCTTTAAACAAATCATCCTCTCCTAAAATAACAGTTGGTGCAATTTCAGCCATGGCACAAAGTAGACCAACATCGTGAACATATAATTTAAAATCATTACTATCTTCGTATGATTTAAGCGGAACACCTGGTTTATTTATTCTAATAATTTTATAAACAAGCCCAGCATCTGACAACCATGACAATGCGGATTCATACTCCTTAGATCTTGCGCCTTTTTTTAAACTACTGTAGGTGAATTTTTTATTTTCTTTCCCCAGTTGAGAAACGATAGACTGCCATATAAGTCTGAGCTTAGGAACAAGTTGATATGGCGCATGCTTTGAAAAATCTTGTTCATAGGAATACAATATGCTTACTTGTATTTCTCTTACTTTTAAAAAATCTTTATCCTCTCTAAAGCTATTAACTGCTTCTGGCATTCCACCAATGAAATAATATTGTTTTAACAGAACGACATACTTATCTTTAAAAACTTCAATCATTTCTTTTTCTTTTCGATTAATTATTCCTAATAAATCTTCTTGACCCATTGCAAGCAGAAACTCATTGAAACTAAAAGGGAATAATTCCATAAACTCAACTTTCCCAACAGGGAACGACTGATTCATATGTAAAGACACCCCTAGCAATGAACCTGCAGCAATTATATCATATTGTTTATTAGATTCTTGAAAATATTTTAATGACGTAAGTGCCGATGGACAAGCTTGAATTTCATCAAAAATTATTAATGTATTATGGGGTTCGATTTTTATTCCAGACTCAATATTTAATGCACTTATAATAGATGTAGTATCAAATCCTTTTTCAAAAATTAAATGTAGATTTTTTACACTTTCGAAATTAAAATAAGCAACATGGGTATAATTCCTTTTACCAAATTCCTTCATTAACCAGGTCTTGCCTACTTGCCTAGCCCCTTTCAGGATGAGTGGCATTTTATTTTGCTTTTCCTTCCATTCCAATAATTTGTAATAGGCTAATCTTTCCATTTTCCCTTGTTATGGTATCAAAAATAAGGGTTTTCCTCCAATTTAATGTATAAATATTACACTTTTTCGTACAAATTAGTGTAATATTTATACATTTTAATGGACTAATTAAAAAATAAGCTCGTACTTAATTCCCAATCGGAATATTCACTTTCAAGCTATAATTACGACCCATATTAAATACCCCGGTTCTTCCTGTTAAAATATTTTCATCTGTATATTTTAAACGGCTTAAATGGCTCTGATAAGCAATATCGCTAAGGTTTTGAGCCACTAAAGAAATACTAAATAGTTGCTTACCCTTGCTAGTTATATGTGTACCTGCCCCAATATTAATTAAGGTATAGCCTGGCGTTTTAGTTTCAGTATTATAACCAGTAAACGGATTATTCTGTGCAGCTACATTATCAAATTGCAGTGAAGCATAGGTATTTTTAAGCCTACCCGTATTTTTGGGTAATTCATATCTTAATTCAGCTATCCAACGCATACTAGGAATGGTGGGTAAATTAATACTTCCAGCCAATGCTTTTTTGAATGTGCCATTAACAATAGAGACTGTATTTTCAATATGCAGTCCATCTAAAGGATGCGGATGAATATCTAAATTAAATTCAGCGCCTATTAGTTTGGCATCTTGTTGATTATAAGCAAAAGCATAATAATCCTTGACGTCTTTATTAATAATGGAATCTCCGCCATGCATTCCAATAAGCTTTTGGTAAAATATATAATTAGTTACATTATTATAAAAAGCATTGCCTGAAAAAGATATATGCTCATTGCTCCATTCCACGCCTGCATCAAATTGTAAACTTTTCTCGCTTTCTAAATTCGTATTCCCATACTCGTATCTATTAGTGCCCTCATGCGCTCCATTACTTCCTAGCTCAGATAAATTAGGGGCTCTATAACCCCTAGCAATATTGAATTTAAAAATTAAATCATTGGTGGCCTCGTAAGTCATTCCTAATGACCCTGCTATATCTCCATAGTTTTTTTGAAGCCCGTTAAACTCAATTCCTTTTTTATCTATTCTA
Source organism: Sediminibacterium sp. (assembly GCA_007280515.1). Classification (GTDB taxonomy): domain Bacteria; phylum Bacteroidota; class Bacteroidia; order Chitinophagales; family Chitinophagaceae; genus Sediminibacterium. The sequence continues at coordinate 5,468 of QYPL01000019.1, read as the reverse complement.
GCACCACCACTAAAATTTAATTTACCAATATGTTTCTGCGTATAAAAAAATAGTCCTACTTCCACCGATTTATATTCAGGTATCAAGGCTTCCACGCCTTTGTTTTTATTGTTTTGTTGTAAGCCATTCACGCCAATAGTATGTTTCCAATTATTGGTTTCTGGAAGTAAGTATTGGAAAGAATAATTTAAAGTACCTAAATCGAAGTATAAACTTTTCTCTGAAGGCATTTCAATATTGCCAAACTCTTGTCTTTGATTTCTTTGATAGGCCATATTGGCTTTTAACTTTCCCGTTCCCCAATTAATACTATTATCTAGAATATATTTTGTGTGCTGAATATATTGATAAGGAATGCTAGGAGTGGTGGAACTAAAATCGGCATCGGTGGCAGGAATATCAACAATTGAATTTCCTGATTTACCATTCATAATGACATCCTTGGTAAACTTTCCTAAATTATTTCTTCTTCCTTCAATCATGCCTAGCTTTTGACTAAACTTATTTATAATTAAATGTGAATAGCCCCAATCCTTTTCTATACCTACAAAGCCTCCTCCATTTAATTCAGAAAATTTTGAATTGTATACATAGCCATCATATTTATTTTTATAATCAGATGCTTTTTTACTACTTGCATTCAATCCCCATACGAAACCATTTTTATTACCTGCAATATCGAAATGATAGCCTTGTAAATTATTATTAGATTGATAATTACTAAATACATTTCCTCTTAGTGCCCCTTCTGCCACAGGCACATTCGACGTAATATTAATAACCCCCGATAATGCTTCACTGCCATAAATAATGGAGGCAGGCACTTTTAAAACTTCGGTTCTGGTTACATTATACTCGTCAATTTCAATACCATGTTCATCGCCCCATTGCTGACCTTCTTGTTTCACGCCATCGTTTAAAACCACTACCCTATTGTATCCTAGCCCACGTATAATGGGTTTTGAAATAGCAGGACCCGTGCTTAACTGAGTTACCCCTGGTGTTTTAGAAAGGGCATCAATTAAATTAGTAGAGACGCCCTTAAAAAAATCTTCTTTCTTAATAATACTAATAGGGGTGGGTGTTTTTTTACTAGAAGTAGTTCTTAAAAAACTAGTAACCGTTACATTGGTATTTTCTATAACTGCATGATTCAACAAAAAATCTTTTTCAAGATTATTTTGAATACTTAAGCTAATAGTTTGTAAACTAAATCCGATATAACTTACTTCAATAATATAGTTGCCTGGTTTTATATTAATTTGATAAATTCCTTTATCGTTACTCACCACACCTTTTTTTAATTCTGGAAAATAAATAGAAGCGCCTTGTAAAACTTGACCTGTTATCTCGTCGCTAATTTTACCCGATACTCGCACCGTCTTAGGTGCTTGCATGGCGTAAATGCCCTCGCCTATAAAAACACTTATAAATAATATAGATAAATACTTGAACATAAAATAATAATTAACTCGAAATGGAAAATACATTGCATTATAAAAATCGTTGCTATAATAACTCTAGTAGTTTACTAGCGTTAATAAGCAAATTCGAAATGAAAATTAATTTCATATTCGATTCTACTAAGCTGCAGGGGGACCTCGAGAGTCTAAAGAATAATTATTATTATAGAAATAAAAACTAAGTAAATGCGTATTAGTAGCAATAGATGCAACAGGAAGCGCTAATTCAATGGAAAAATTAAAATCGAGAAAGGGCGATGCCACTACTAAATTATCGTGAGAACAATGTATGCTTGCATTTTCAACCTGCTCAATAGGTAGGTTCTTGTGTACATCGCATTTAACCTTATCGGTATGCTTGGCTACTAAATCATGAATAGTCTTTTGTGAGGTAATGCTAAATGCAAAGACCAGTAGCATAACTACCGCTAAAATTTGTCTTATGGTTTTTTGATATAGCATTGTTCAGTTCAAAAGTAAAAAATACTGGTTTTGAATAGCTTAAAGTTAAGGCAATAAAATTATACCTACTATTATACGCTTGATTTTGAACCTTTTAGCAGAATTGTTGTTTATATAATAGATTGATTCACAAAGAATTAATTTGAAATTAGGCAAGAAATACCTAATTTTGATGTTCAAACAACGAAATATATAAATACGATGAAATTATTAGATGCATTACAATGGCGCTATGCTGTTAAGAAAATGAACGGAACTAAGATTCCTGCTGAAAAATTAGATACCATTATTGAAGCAACGCGCTTAGCACCTAGTGGTTTTGGTTTAACGCCTTATTCTATTATTGTAGTAGAAGATGAAGAAACAAGAAAAAAATTACAACCTGCATTTTACAATCAATCACAAGTGGTAGACGGGTCGGTGGTTATTGTTTTTGCAGCTTGGAATACTATATCTGAAAAAGAAATTGCTGAATACATGCAAGAAATTGCTGACCAAAGAGGTGTAGCAGTAGATACTTTAAAAGATTTTTCTAGTGCCGTTAATGGTTCATTCAAAAACAAGACGCCTGAGCAAGCAAGAGTATGGGCAGATAAGCAAACTTACCTTGCTTTAGGTTTTAGTTTAGTAGCTGCTGCTGCTGAAGAAATAGATGCGACGCCTATGGAAGGTTTTGCACCTGATGCAGTAGATGAAATATTAGGATTAAAAGCATTAGGCTTACATAGCACTGTAGCTTTAACCTTGGGTTTCCGTGACGCTGCTAATGATTATTTAGTGAACGCTAAAAAAGTAAGAAGAACTACTGATAAATTAGTAATTAAGAAATAATTATTTAATTTCTTATAAGATTTAAATAAGCTTCTAATGAGGTTATTATAAAATGATAATTAGATGCTAATAAAAAAGCCCCTCGATATTTCGAAGGGCTTTTTTAATAATTGAATTAAATTTTTTAAATAAAATTAATCGGCCTTCATGACCGGCGACCTTGGCCCAATTCCATTTTCATTAAAGGCTTCTATTTGAAAATAATAAGCATCATTTTTTTCTAAAGCGTTCAAATAATATTCACTCACACCATAGACCATTACACTATTGTATAATTTATTAGGGTCGTTCCCAAAATAGATATGATAACCAGTCGCATTAGGGTTTACAGCCCATTTTAACCAAGCATTTCTTCTTTCGCTATCACCTCTAAGTGGTACAAAATTTTGTACACTACCAGGATTAGCCCCATTGCCTTTTCCAAATACACGTAGTCCACTAATAGCAAACTTACCCGTAGGCATGTGAATATTTACCATTTTAATATAACGCGCTTGAATAGCTTTTGGTAGCACTACATAATCATGTGGTACATCGGTTTTATTTTTAGACTTATCAATAATTAATTTCCAAATCTTGGCATCGTCTGATGCAAAAATTTGATACTGATGATAAGTAGTTAAAGACTTACCCATTAACTCTACACCCTCATCTCCATAATTTATTTGAATAGCTTCAATACTAGATTTATTGCCTAGATCGGTTATTATGTATTCACCTGCATTACCCGTAGTGGCCGACCAATAGGTTTTTAAATTCTCATCCACTGCATTATTAGCAGTAAATGCACTTAAGGTAGAAGATACTTGTACAGGTTTATTATAATTAAGTAACATCCATCCTGTAAATTGTGATACGTCGTGATTCGCTCCTGCATTAGGAATATAATGCGGATAATCTCCGTAAGAAGTATTGCTGTATAAAATACCATCGGCATCTATTTGTGCTGGCCAAATACCATTACGTCTTTCAAAATTATTTTTTACGCCAATAGCAATGGTTGAAATATGCCACCACTGATTATAAATATCCTGGTAAGTAGCACCATGGCCCGCTCCTCTTGCAAAGCCACCTGGCTTATAAGAAAAAGGATTATGCTTCTGATACACAAAGGGCCCGAGGGGTTTATCACTCACATACACACCATCTCCATAGCCACTGAATTCAGTACCTGGCGCACCATATTGTAAATAATATTTTCCATTTTGTTTATTCATCCAAGCCCCTTCCATAAAGGGTTTTAAAAAGGTGTTGTCCTGATGTTCTCCGAAACGCTCCCAACCATGAATGCTATCTACTAAATGAATAAGTGATTGTTTTTCTCCAATAGGTGCAAAAGTTTTACGGTCTAACTCTTGTCCATAGATTGGATAAAAATTACTTGAGCCATGATAAATATATAAGCGGTTATCATCGTCTTTAAAAAAACCTGGATCCCAGGCACCTACTTGAAAACTATCTACCGCTATATGCCAGTCGTCCTTAGTGGGGTTAGTGCTATACCATAATGTAAATTGTTTTGTATACGTAGAACCTATCACTAATAAACTATCGCCAAGCACTAAACTTGCTGGTGCACATAATTCATCATAGACATCGTTCCAAGGTCTTAAAAATTTTCTTGAAACAAATTTCCAATCTTTCATATTGGTACTCCACCAATAACCCCATTGGTTGGTACTGAATAAAAAATATTTATTATCATAAACAGCCATGATAGGATCCGCTGTTGTACGGTGCTTTCCGTTTTGTACAAAATTGGGAATAGGGCAATAACCATAATCGAGATTGATTGGGTTGCAATAAGTGGCTTGTCGATCGGGTATAAAAGAATTCATCGCTGGTTTTTGAGCGATAGCGCTTCCACTAAATATGCTACTAAATAGTAGGCCATTAACTAAGATTGCCGCTAAGAATAGTATCCTTTTCATATTTACCATTTTGAAGAATAAATATACTATTTATATACATCTAGAACATAGAAAAAAGGCTAAGCTTAGATAAGGGCTTCATAGCGTATAAATACTTGAATTTCAATTAAATAAACTACTTAATTTCGGTTTTGAAAGGCATTAAGAAAAAATAAAAATGAAAACATTATAATTGTTATGCGCATAAATTTAAATAATACGTATCTTTATAAAATATTATATACTGATACTATGAAAGCAAGATTAAATATAACCATTGAAGCTCCTCTTTTGAAAGAGGTAAAAAAAATTGCCGCTAAAAAAAATATAAGCGTTTCTGAAATGGTAGAAGATTATTTTAAAATAATTACTAGACCAAAGAGAAGATTGTTAACTGAAATTTTGGACAAATTACCAAAAGTGAATATTCCAGAAAATAAAAAGTTAAGTGAATTATATTACGAAGAAAAAATGAAAGAATACAAAAATGAGCAATAAGATATATATAGATGCAAATGTAATTTTAGATTATTGCTTAGACAGAGAAGGGAAGTCAAATGCAAAAATAATATTAGATGCAATAAGTAATGGAAACATTAAAGGATATATCAGCGGTTCAATTATACATATTTTAAGTTATTTCCTTTTGAGAGTTTTTGGAGTAGAAAAAACAAAAGAAACTATTTTAGAAATTATAGAAGATTTTGAGATTATTGATATGCCAAAAGAAAAGATAATTCAATCCTTACATTCTAAAATGAACGATATCGAAGATGCGCTGCAATATTATGTTGCACTTCAT
>QYPL01000011.1 GCA_007280515.1 Sediminibacterium sp. | reverse complement strand
GAGGAAAAAGAGCGGAAGAGCTGCAAGCGGAGGGTTTCGAGGTCACCATATTTAATGGTGACATTATTGGCTTTAAAAATTATCTTTATGAAAGAAAGTTACAAAAAATGACTTAAAAACAGGTGGAATGATGGTGGTTTGTTGAACAAGATTTATCTTTATTGAGATTGAACTACAATTGACACTCTCTTATGGAAATTAAAATGGAAGAAAGTTGGAAAAATGCTTTGTCGGATTTATTCGATAAGCCCTATTTTAGCCAAATTGCAGACCATTTAAAAGCTGAAAAAGCATTAAAAACAACTATCTATCCTAGTGGTGGTCTTATATTCAATGCTTTTAGTTTAACCCCTTATAATAAAGTTAAAGTAATTATTTTAGGGCAAGACCCCTATCATAACCCACACCAAGCCATGGGATTAAGTTTTTCTGTCCCAGATGGCATCAAAACCCCTCCTTCTTTAATGAATATATTTAAAGAACTACAGAAAGATATTGGCATGCCCATTCCTAGTGCTGGTAACTTAAGCATATGGGCAAAGCAAGGGGTGCTATTATTAAATGCAGTGCTTACAGTAAGGGCCAATGAACCTGCCAGCCATGCTAAAATTGGTTGGACAAAGTTTACAGACGATGTAATTCAATTACTTTCTTTACATAAAACAGGCTTGGTTTTTATTTTATGGGGTAATTTTGCCCAAGAAAAAATAAAACTCATAGACAGTTCAAAACATAAAATTTTAAAAGCAGCACACCCTTCTCCTTTTAGTGCTTATAATGGTTTTTTTGGTTGCAAACATTTTAGTGCCACCAATGAATACTTAGTAAAAAACAACCAAGACCCTATTAACTGGACCATATAATAAATTTAGTATGAAGATTATAAAAAATATTATTGCAAGAACACTCGCTATATGGGCTCTACTGGTTTTTGCCTCTACTATGTTTATATTCTTATGGTTTTATCTTTTATGTTTTATTATTCCAGAACCTTATAAAACCAGGTACCATCGTCGTGTATCACAGGTTTGGATGGGGCTATTTTTATTTTTATCGGGCTGTACCTTTAGCGTAAAAGGAAAGGAAGTTTTTGATGATATGGAAAATGCTATTGTAGTTTGTAATCATAATAGTTTAATTGATATTCCCATTAGTACCCCTTTTTTACCAAGAGCTAATAAAACCATTGCTAAAAAAAGTTTTGTATACGTTCCTTTATTTGGATGGATTTATCAATTTGCCTCTGTACTTGTAGACCGTAAAGACCATAATAGTCGTAAACTTAGTTTTGATAAGATGGTGTATGTTTTAAACAATGGCTTGGACATGCTTATTTATCCAGAAGGCACTAGAAATAAAACAAATGCGCCACTTAAATCATTTTATGATGGGGCTTTTAAATTATCTATAGATACCCATAAACCAATTATCCCAGTGGTGCTATTGAATACAAAAAAAATTCTACCCGCAAAACCCATTCTTTATTTTACCCCTGGTAAAATTGATATGCATATTCTCCCCGCTATTTATCCGCAAGGACATACAAAAGATAGTCTGAAGCAAGCCGTTTGGGATATAATGGCTAAATACTACTTAGAAAATAAAGGGAAGAAATAAGCTAAAATGTTACTAGTAACTTGAAGAAGAGAAGGTTCTACTTCTATTAATTTTCAAATCTCTTAAAATACCTGATTTAGGATTCACTGTAATACTGAAAGAACGATACATACCAATGGGCGTTACATTGATAGACAATTGCCAGCAGTGCATCTCACGCGTAATAAACATACTTAACTGTTGTATACTCGCCTTGGCCACATCTACATAGCCAGTTCCTCCTAGTTTCCATTTAGGTGTTAAACTAAAGTCTCCATTAAAATTTAAACTTGAATAGGTTTGTAATTTAAATCCTGAATAATCGGGCTTAATCATTCTTGAAAATTGGAAAGAATATGATATAGTTAAACTCCAAGGAATAGAAAAATCGGTAAACTCTGCAGGATTGGCTTTCACATATTGTAATTGTCTTTGCTGCTCGTCAGGTGTCATGAAGGGGTCTAAAGGAATTTCTTTTTTCTTAGAAGCCGCATCGTCCTTCGATTTACTTTTAAAGGATGTAGAAATTGAGACACCCCCATTCGTAATATGGCCAAATTTAAATTTGGTAGGGTCTATATCTAATTTGTTCTTTCTAAAACCTAGATTATCATTTGCATAAGGGTCAAGTGTAAAAGAAGAAGAAATATTAAACTTATCAAATAAGATAGTTCGTGCATAGAAATTAAAATTACCTAACTGAAAACTATCGGCAAGGAAATTAAAATTTGAATTAAAACCAAAGCCTTCAATTAATTTTACTTTTTTAAAATTCTCAGCGCTGGTATCTTTTTTATCTTTTACTTTCATCTCTAGTAAATTATCCAAACCAAAACTTAAACCACCAAAGGTTCCTTCTGAATAGGCACCCCCTAAAGCACCTCCATCAAATTTAGAAAAGCGGTAAGTTCTTCCTGTAGAATCAATCTGTGTTGAATAATGGTAAGATTTCGCTAAATCGGGTGAGTAGTTAAAGGAAATACTGGGCCTTAATTCATGACGTATGGCTTGTACATAATCGCTTTTAAATTTATAGGTACCAAAAATTCTACTTGCTGTTCCTACACCAAAACTAACATGGGGTGCTCTAAAAAATCCTTTTTCATAACTCGTATCTACCTTATTTAGTTTACTGTTCCAAGACTTTGTATTCTCTTGACCATACCATTTTTCTTCAAATCCAATAGAAGGTGTAATGGTAATGGGTCCTAAGGAAGGAAGAGATACACTAATAGGAATACTATGTGTAGCGCCCCACTGCATGGTATCTAATAATCTATTAATATTAAATGCAGAATCATAAAAAGACATTTGGTTTTGGAAAGATCCATTATAACCAATACCTAATTTCTCATACCATTTTCCAGCACCTATTTGTTCTTTAGATTGAAATGGATATAAAGTAAGCGCATTAAAATTAATATTGGGTAAACTTAAATTTACCAAACCTAAATTATTGTTCTGGTTATGATTTAAGTTGACCGATAAATTATACTTATTATTCCAAGTCTTATTATAACTAATGGAAGAACTAATTTGGTTCTGGTAGTTCTGATAAGGGTTATTAAGTAAGTAACTATTGTACTTGGTACTACCATAATTAACATTAGCAGAAAAACTAGTACCCGGCAATGCCCTTGAGTCCAACGAATGAGACCAATTAATCATAAAAGTTTTACCACCCGTGAATTCACTAGCAATATTGACATTCCTATTGAGTATTCTTGAATTTTGCAAACTAAGATTGAAGTTGCCAATATATTTATAACGGACAATATATTTACTATTCAAATTAGCGCTCCATCCTCCATAAGAATAAATATTAGTTCTTACAGTAGCATCAAAGTTATCACTCAGCACTTTATAATAGCCCAAGCCTTCAAAGCCTAAACCAAAATCTTCACTAGTAGAAAATGCAGGAGCCATCATACCAGAATGCTTTCCTCTTGATAAAGGAAAAATACCAAATGGAATGCCTATGGGAAAAGGGACTCCTTCAAATTCTGGAAAGGCCGGGCCTGATACACCAATTTTATCAGTAATTATTTTTAATTTATTCGTTCTAAATGCAAAATGGGGATCATCTAAATTACAAGTAGTAAAACGGGCCTTCCAAGCAAAAGCTTCAGCCTGATTTACTTTTTTCATGGTTTTAGCATTGATAAAAATTTCTCCTTGTTGGAAATTTGTATTCTTTGTTAAACCCTTTCCCGATTTCATATTAAAATAAATGGAGTCATTCACAGAACTCATACTCCCCTCTTTAAACTTTGGATTACTCAAAGGATTTCCAGTGGTATCCTTAGCACCATATGCTTTTATATTTTGACTCTGTTGATCATAGACAATGGTGGCTGCCTCTAATTGTGAAGTTTTATAGACTGTCTTGGCTTTACCGTATAAATAGAATTCTTTGGTTGACATAATCATTACTCCTGAATCTTCCGCATTATAATTTATAGGGGTATCAATACTATCTTTAGAAATTCTCAACGACCTAACAGAAATACTGTCATTTTTCTTAGAAAGACTGTCTGTTTTAATAGAAATAGAGTCTTTTATAGGGGCCTGTATTTTGGCCTGTGCAAAAACACCCATTATCGGCATTAAAACTATTGTTAATGTTAGTAAAATGCTACCATTTACAATAGAACGCCTGTATTTTACGTTATTTTTGTGTCCTGCTATTATCACAGCAGCAAAAATAAACTAAAACAGCATTAAGGCACTGATTATGAAGCAAAATAGACTGATTTTAGCATTTACTTATAGCCTAGTAGCCCTTTTTACGCTTATTAGCTTAAGTATTGAAGCCCAAAACGCATCCAAAACCATCAAACGTATCATCATTGATCCAGGTCATGGAGGCACAGATCCTGGTTCAAATGGTAAATATTCCACTGAAGCAGCTGTATCGCTGGCCATTTCTTTGAAACTAGAAGAATATATTAAAGAATCTGTACCAGATGTAGAAGTGATGCTTACCCGCAGAACAGATATTTATAATTCTGTAGTGGAAAAAGCAAATATTGCCAATGCGGCCAAGGGAGACTTATTCATTTGCATACATACCAATTCAGCAGATCCTAGACGTGAAAGAGAAATCATAGGCTATACTAATAAAACTTATACGGTTAAGAAAAAAGGAATAAAAAGAAAAGTTACCAGAAGAGTTCCATTATATAAAAATACCTATACACCAAGTACAGCAAGGGGTACAGAAACATTTATTTACAATGTAGGTAAGTCCGATCAAAAAAAGGATATGGCCAATGAAGCAGTAGATGATGTGGTGGAAAAATTAGACTCCGTTTCAATAAACCAAATAAAGGCTATAGAAGAAGCCGACCCTACTCGTTCCATGATGGTAAGCTTATTAACGCAACAGTTCTTTCAAAGAGCTGCTAGTTTAGCTTTAACTATAGAGGAAGAATTTAAAGCAGCAGGTCGTATAAGCAGGGAAGCTAAACAAAGACAGAAAGGAATTTGGGTACTAGCCGCGGTACAAATGCCTGCGGTACTAGTTGAAACTGGCTTTATATCCAACCCAGAAGATGAGGATTATTTAAATAGCGATGAAGGGCAAAATCAAATTTGTGAGGTTATTACCAAGTCCATTCTTAGGTATAAAAATTCACTGGAAAACCAGAAAAAGACAAATGCTAATTAGCTCCCCTTTTTTAGCTAATTTTACATAAAGTATATATAATTCATTCAAGATGAAAGTATCAAACGAAACCAAGGTGGGAGCGCTGACTGTAATTGCTATTACCTTAATGATTATTGGATTTAATTTTCTAAAAGGAAAAACTATATTTCAACCCGGCAATTATATTTATGCAAAATATGCCGATACAAAGGGATTAATTGTATCCAACCCTGTATTTGTAAATGGTTACCAAGTGGGAACGGTTTTTGAAATTGAAAATCAAAAAGATAATTTAGCTTCTATTATTGTTTCTGTAAAATTAAATGAAGCTTATAAAATTCCTAATAACTCAGTAGCCAGTATTCAAGATAATCCCTTAGGTATTAGTAGTATTAGTATTGTGCTAGGTAATGCAAATACATATATTAAATCGGGCGATACCATTAAAACGGCACCTGCTAATAGTTTATTAGGCGACTTTGTAAATACCCTTTCTCCCCTGGGCGAAAAAACAAATAGTGCTATTACCTCTTTAGATAAAGTATTAAATAATATTAATAAAGTATTAGATGATAAAAACAAACAAAACCTCTCAGAAGTATTAGAAAACTTAGCGGCCACTACCAAAAGTTTAAATAGCTCCATGGCTAATATTGAAACTATGTTGCAAAAGCAAAATGGTTCTGTAAGTCAATCATTTGACAATATAAATGCTTTTACAAAAAACTTAAATAATAATAACGAGAAACTAAACAATATTATTACCAATTTAGACAGCGTTTCTAAATCGGTGAAAGACGCCGACCTAACAAAGACCATTAAAACTATTCAACTAGCAGTGGCTTCCTTAAATACAAGTTTGCAAAAAATAAATTCAGGTAATGGTACCGCTGCTAAATTAATGAATGACTCTGCTTTTTATAATGAATTACAAGGCACCCTTCAAAGTATCAATACCCTTGTAGACGATATTAAAGTGCATCCTAAAAGATATATCAATGTATCTGTATTTGGCAAAAAAGATAAATCGACTCCATTAGATAAGCCTTTAGCTGATTCTGTGAACCATGAATAAATGGGCATCTCTCATATTATTATCTGGTCTTTGTTTCTCAACAGTAAAAGGACAAAACCCAAAAGCAACTACTAAGGACACCCTTAAGCCTACCGCTCCTGCTATTGCTAATGGCAGTAAATTAATTGAGTTTCTTTCTGCAGAAGTGTACAATGTCAAAAAAATGGATAGCATGGACTACTTAATACTAGTAGGCCATGTAAAAATTCGACAAGGTAAAACTTTATTATACGGTGATAGCATTATTTTAAATACTACTTTAAATACGTTGGAAGACTTTGGAAATGTGCATATCAACGATGCAGACAGCGTAAATATTTATGCAAACTATTTAAAATACATTGGCGCTACTAAAAAAGCATTCTTACGTAAAAAAGTAAAACTTACCGATGGTAAAGGCGTATTAACCACCGACTCTTTAGATTATGATGTAAATAGTAAACTAGGCAGCTTTAAAAATGGTGGCAAGTTAGTTCGTAATAAAACAGTACTCACTAGCACAGAAGGTTTGTATTATGGAGAAACAAGAGATGTCATATTTAGAAAAAAAGTGGAATTAGTTGATCCTGAAAATAATATCATTACCGATACCCTAGAATACAATACCTATTCCCAACTCACCAACTTTTTAAGCCCTTCTAAAATTATAACAGGCTCAAGAGTTATTAGTACCAGCAATGGTAATTACAATACAGGGACTAGAAAGGGCTATATGTATGATAGGTCAAATATTGACGACAGTACTTATCATTTTATAGCCGATGAAATGGCGGTAGATGATTCACTTGAAATGGGTGAATTCAAAGGCAATGCCATATATACATCTAAGGACACCCTAGGTTTTGATTTAATGGCAAATAATATAAAAGCCAATAAACAAAAAAGCACTTTCTTAGCCACCGAAAATCCTCTACTGCTTATTAAACAAAAAAAAGACACTCTATATATTGCAGCGGATACACTATACGCAGGTAAAATTTCTGATTTAAAAAGAAAAATACCGAATGCAAGAGATTCTGTGGGCGTTATTACCGATACCACATTAGATAAATATTTTGAAGCCTACCACCATGTGAAAATATATTCCGATTCACTACAAGGCAAGGCCGATAGCTTATTTTATTCTATGAGCGATTCTACCATTAGACTTATTTCCGACCCTATTATATGGGCCAATAATAATCAAATAACCGGCGATACCTTATACTTATTTGTAAAGAATAAAAAGCCAGAACAACTATATGTATTTGAAAATGCCTTTGCTATTAATAAAATTGATACATCTATTTATTATAACCAACTAAAAGGCAATAAACTAAATGTATGGTTTGAAGAGGGAGAAATTCATAAAATGAGTGCTAAAGGCAATGCAGAAAATATTTATTTCCCTTTAGACAATGATAAAGACTTTATAGGGGTTAACCATTCTAATGCTCAAATCATTGAAGTATATTTTGAAAATACAGAACCTGCTAAAGTGGTTTTCAAAAATCAGCTTGTAGGTAAAATGACGCCTCTTAACCAAACGCCCAAGGAAGAATTAATTATTAGAGGATTTAAATACCAAGAAAACTTAAGGCCTAAGAGTAAATTTGAACTTATTAAGCTTCCTTCTCCAGCATTAAATAAGCCTTAATAAACCCATCTATTTCTCCATCCATGACTGGGCCAATATTACCCACTTCAAAATCGGTACGGTGATCCTTAATCATTTTATAAGGATGGAAAACATAAGAACGTATTTGACTACCCCACTCTATTTTTTTCTTATTGGCATTGGATGCATTTAAAGCTTCTTGTTTTTTACGCATTTCTTCTTCATACAATCTACTCTTTAACATCTTCATGGCTATCTCTCTATTCTCGCCCTGTGTTCTTGATTGTTGACATTCTACAATAATACCGGAAGCATATCTTAATCTAACAGCAGTTTCTACCTTATTTACATTCTGTCCGCCCTTGCCACCACTTCTATAAAATTCCCATATAATATCGGCGGGGTTTATCACAATTTCAATTGTGTCGTCTATTAAAGGATATACATATACTGAGGCAAAAGAAGTATGCCTTCTTGCATTACTATCAAATGGTGAAATTCTTACTAAACGGTGCACCCCCGATTCTGCTTTTAAAAACCCATAAGCAAAAGGTCCATCAAATTGTAAAGTAGCCGATTTTATACCTGCGCCATCTCCTTCTTGATAATCTATGGAGCTTACTGTCCATCCTTGCTTCTCTCCATACATGGTATACATACGAAGTAACATTTCTGCCCAGTCCTGGCTTTCAGTTCCACCCGCTCCTGGGTTAATTTGTAAAATGGCGGGAAGTTCGTCCTCTGGTTTATTTAAAGTACTCTTAAATTCTGCTTCTTCAATAAAATGAGTGGCTTTTTGAAAAGCTTCCTGCGTTTCTAATTCAGTGGCGTCACCTACTTTCCAAAAATCAAATAGCACTACAAAATCTTCTAAATGGGATTCAACATTTTGATACATATGTATCCAATACTCATTCACCTTAATTTCCTTCATGGTACTCGTAGCACGTGTATTGTCATCCCAAAAACCTGGTGACAAGGACAATTGTTTGTCGGTAGTTACTTTGTATAAACGGTTATCCACGTCAAAGAAACCTCCTTAGGACACTTACTTGGTCCTTCATACGCTTTATCTGTTCTATAGTCATGTATGATCAAGTTTAAGTTTCACTTTTAAAAGTGAAAGCTGATTTTAAAAAATACTACAAGCCTCATAAGCCGGATTCTGTTTCTAAACTATCATTTATCTAGCCCCAACATTGCTGGTGGAGTCTTGCTGCCTACCCTGGAACTTGAACGAGTCGTTCTTAAGCGCTCCTTTACGTGGCATTACAGCACCCAAGGTTTACCCTATAAAACAATTACTTGTCTTATCCGTGCGCTTTTACCACACGTTTTCACCTTTTCCCCTTGCGAGGTAGTTATTTTCTGTGGCACTTTCTCTGTCCCAATAAATTGGAACGCCGGCTATTCACCGGTGGGTTACCCTATGCTGTCCGGACTTTCCTTGGTAATTGCTTACCACGATAGCTCGGGTTTGTAGTAAGGCAAAGGTAAGTAAATAAAATTTGACGGGAATTAGTACTCAAAAAACACTTCAGTGGCACCATAGCCATAAAAATCGGAGTATTGATTGATGAAATTTTTCACCCCTTTTTTAACCTTTAATAAATCATGAATTTCACCCTTTAATTTACCTGTACCCACTCCATGAATAATGGTAAGTGTTGGTAAATGATGTAACCTAGCAAGGTCGAACCATTTTTCAAACTCGGCTAATTGTATCGATAATATTTCAAAATTAGAAAGGTGATCATGTCTGTCTATTAACTTTTCAATGTGTAAATCAATCACTGTTCTAGGGGTAGGTAAATTTTGTTTAATTTTTCCAGCGTCATAAACTTTAAAACCCGCCGATCTTAATAAATCCATTTGAATATGGTTATCCTCTGCTTTATCTGGATAAGTTTCAAATAATAAATAGGTAATAGCTGATTGGTTATTTTCTTTAAGTGTTTCAATTTTTTGAAATAACTGCTTGGGCTTAATTTTTAAATTAGTCTCGAAATGATCGGCCTTCTTTTTATGAGGCTCCAATAAAGAAAAATCGACAGCAAAACCTGGTGAATCATTCACAGCTGCAAATTGGATATCATGTATATAAAAATCGGTAAAGGGATGTATAGTGGATTCAATGGCAAAGCCTACTTCCCCTAAAAATAATTGCTCATACACAAACTGATAACCCACCCTTGTATGATTAGATAAATAAATTTTTAAGCTTTCCACCACTTCATCATTAAAATCGTCCATACTAAATTTCGGAACAATATGTAACCATACTCCATCTTCTAACTTAGTGTCCGATACTTTAATTTTTTCTTTCGGAATTTGGTCTACATAAATCTTCTGTGGTGCTGCTTTTTCAGGAAATAATTTCTTTTGGGTAAACCTTTTAAAATAAGGAAAGTCTATTTGATCCATATAGGCAGGAAACTTCACACCTCTTACTTCAATCATGACCATTTCAGCATTCATGATTTCAATAATATGCCCCTCTTCATTACTATGTAATACTAGAATTTCATCTCCTACCTGATACTTCATGTTCAAATTAAATTATGCAGCCTCTTTGGATAATAAACTATTTCTACGGCCATAAAAAGAATATAATACAAGCCCTAAACACATCCATATAAAAAACCAACCCCAACTAACTGGTGGTATTTCAATCATTAAATATAAACAGCACAGCGCTCCAATAACGGGTATTACAGAATAGCTAAGTAAAAAACTTAATACAGCTACAATAGTTAAAATTAAAATAAACACTAAAAATAAAACCTCTTGATAACCTTCACTAGCGCCAGTCATTAAAGTATTACTAATTCTATCTTTTGCAAAATAAATAAAAATAGCGGCTAAAATAGGTATGATAATTTTCCCATTAATATAAGGTAAACGGAAAGCCTGCTTCACCGTATTGGGAGGCAGTTTTGGAAGCGCTAATACACCAAAGCAAACTAGTACGAATGCAAATAAAGTACCAATGCTGGTTAAATCGGTCATTCTACTAATAGACATAAATAAAGAAGGGATACCCACAAAAATACCTGTAATAATAGTGGCAAAGGCGGGGGTACCAAATTTAGGATGCACTTTTGAGAATTTTTTAGGAAGCAAACCATCTCTACTCATACTCATCCAAATTCTAGGTTGTCCTAATTGGAAAACTAGTAATACACTGGTAGTGGCCACCACCGCACTAATAGAAATGATATACCCTATTTTATGAAGTCCTAATTGATTAAATACAAAGGCCAAGGGGTCGTCTACTTTTAACTGCGAATAATTCACCATACCAGTTAATACTAGTGCAATTAAAATATAAAGTACGGTACAAATAATTAATGAATAAATCATTCCTCTTGGTAAATCGCGCTGGGGGTTTTTACATTCTTCTGCCGTAGTGGAAATAGCATCAAAACCTATATAGGCATAAAAAACTGCCGATACCCCTGCAAGCACTCCTTTGAACCCATTGGGTAAAAAGGGGTCCCAGTTTTTGGTATCTACATAGTAGAAACCTAAAACAATAATAAAGACAATGACTATTATTTTAAAGATGACCATAAAATTGGTACTCTTCTTACTTTCTTTAATACCAATATAAGCAAGTAGGGTAATTAGAAATACTATAATAAAGGCAGGTATATTTAAAATTAGTTTCCAATTTCCAATACTAGGTGCATTATTAATTGCGTCATATCCAATTCCAGCTAATTTGCTAAATGTTTCTTTGGTTCCTCCAGCTGCTAAATGTTTTAAAGCTTCATCGTAACCTTGGTAAGCCTGTTCATAGTTTGTCGCTAACCAACCAGGCAAATGAATATGAAAACCCTCTAATAAATTTACAAAATAGCCACTCCAACTAATGGCTACTACAATATTTCCAATAGTATATTCTAATATTAAAGCCCAACCAATAATCCAGGCTATTAATTCTCCAAAAGTAACATAGGCATAGGTGTAGGCGCTACCTGCAATGGGTACCCTACTTGCAAATTCAGCATAACATAAAGCACTAAAGCCGCAAGTAATGGCTGTCACAATAAATAATAAGGAAATGCCTGGGCCTCCATGATAAGCTGCTGTTCCAATAGTAGAGAAAATACCAGCACCCACCACGGCTGCAATACCCATAAAGGTTAAATCTCTAACCCCTAAAACTCTTTTTAATCCTCCGCCACTATGTCCATCACTCATTCCTGCCTCTGCATCTTTGATAATTTTTTCAATCGATTTCTTCCTAAATAAATTCATCATTGCAAAGGGTTATTGATTTCTATTCATTAGATAATTCGCCAATTCTATGAGTGGCTTTTTACGATCAGATACCACTGCAATAGATTCTAAATGCTCAAAGGCTTCTTGCATATATTTTGCCTTAGAAGCTTCTGCCCAGGCGTCCACCCCACAAGATTTAAAAATAGCTAGTACTTTTTCTACTTTATCGGGCCCATTAGAACTTAATAATTCATTTAATTCTTTTTTCTGCGCAGCAGTCGCTACTTCTAAAGCATGAATTAATAAAAATGTTTTTTTATTCTGTTTAATATCTCCTCCTGGTTCCTTGCCAAAAATAGCGGCGTCACCGAAAGCATCTAAATAATCGTCTTGTACTTGAAAGGCAATACCTATTTTCTTTCCAAAATCATATAAGTGTTGGCAATTGTTTACACTAGCCCCTCCTAAGATGGCACCCATTTCTAAACTAGCCGCTAATAGCACCGAAGTTTTAAGTGTAATCATATGTATGTAGTCATCCATACTCACCTTTTCCATTTTAGAAAAGTCCATATCTAATTGTTGACCTTCACATACTTCTTTGGCCGTCTTATTAAATAGTTGTAAAATTTTAGGTAAATATTGAGCCTGTATTGTTTGAATATACTCGTAAGCGCGAATTAACATTACATCACCTACTAATAAAGCAGTACTTGAATCATATTTAACATGCACAGTGGTTTTGCCTCTTCTTAAAGAAGCCTCATCCATCATATCGTCATGTACTAAAGTAAAATTGTGGAATAATTCAACCGCGTTGGCTAGTTGATAAGCATCTGGATGAATATCAGAGAATAGTTCATTACCTAATAAACACATTACAGGTCTTATTCTTTTACCTCCAATACTTAAAAAGTAATTCCCTGGTTCATATAAGGTAGCAGGTATTTTGGGGAAGTGTTGGGCCTCGAAACCCTTATTAAATTTTTCTGATAATTCTTTAAAACTATGCATACTACAAACCTAAACATTATTCGCAAGATTCCCTAGGCCTGATAGGGCTTGTTTATAGAAATTTTAGCAATTATTAAACAGTATATTTTTAGAATTTCCCCTTAAATTTGCGTACCCCCAAAATTTGTTTATGAAACATATCATTACTAGTATTCTCGGTTTATTTATTGTACTTACTGTTTATTCCCAAAACATTACTATTGACACTATAAGAACTCGTACAAACTACGAAAAAGCATATAAGTCTGCAATTGGTGTCAAAATGTACCCTAGTGCTGTTAGTTATAAGCAATTTATAAGAACTAATAAAGCGGTGGAAGCATTAGGCTATTTTTCATTAGATGGATTTAGAGCAACTGTTTTATATGAAACCTATGCACCTATTGAAGGCAATGAAAATTTAAGTTGGTATGTAGGATATGGCGGCCACCTTGGTATTTGGAGTGAGACCTGGAAAAAAAATAACCCTGACCATACTGCAGGCATTGCTGTGGGTGTAGATGGAATTTTAGGTTTAGATTATAAAGTAAAAAATACACCACTTAATATTAGTGTTGACTGGCAGCCCTCTTTTAATTTTGTAGGAAGTAGTTATTTTGAAAGCGGTTGGGCTGGTATTGGAATTCGATATACATTCTAATATATTACCCTAGCAGCATTCTATTTACTTAAATAAGGAATCAACAAATTCATCTTTATCAAAGATGAGTAAATCTTTAATTTGCTCTCCAACGCCAATATATTTTACAGGAATCTTACACTGATGTGCAATAGATATTACCACACCCCCTTTAGCAGTGCCATCTAATTTAGTAATGGCCAGTGCATTCACATTTGTAACCGCCATAAATTGTTTGGCTTGCTCTAAGGCGTTTTGTCCAGTTGATCCATCCAATACTAATAATACTTCATGCGGCGCACCTGGTAATTGTTTTTCAATGACGCGTTTAATTTTATTTAACTCGTCCATTAAATGTAGTTTATTATGCAAACGACCAGCGGTGTCTATTAATACTACATCGGTGTTTTTAGCCATGGCCGATTCTATGGTATCAAAGGCCACCGCACTTGGGTCGGCACCATGATTTTGTTTTACAATGGTCACACCTACTCTTTCACTCCAAATGGTTAATTGGTCGGCAGCAGCAGCTCTAAAAGTGTCAGCAGCGCCTAATACCACTGTATTACCGGCTTCTTTGTAATGATGTGCTAATTTACCAATGGTGGTGGTTTTACCTACTCCATTGACGCCTACCACTAAAATCACGTAAGGTTTTTTATCAGCTGGTGGGATAAAACCTATTTGGTTAGAGGGAGCATCTACTAATAGGGAAACTATTTCTTCATGCAATAAACCATTCAATTCCGAGGTAGATAAGTATTTTTCTTTTTTAACGCGCTCTTGTAATTTTTCAATCAGGGCTAAAGTAGTATCTACGCCCACATCCGCGCCAATTAGTTCTTCTTCTAATTGATCTAATACCTCATCGTCCACTGAAGTTTTTCCAATAATGGCTTTAGATATTCTTTCTAAAAAACCTTTCTTGGTTTTCTCTAAACCTTGGTCAAGGGTTTCCTTTTCTTTTTTGCCAAATAATTTACCTAAAAAGCTCATATTGTAAATTTAAACAATAAAAAAGTCCAGACTAGGTCTGAACTTTAAATATTTTTTTGCGTAGTAAGATTGCTAGTGGAAATAGATGGAGACTAATTTAGTCTAACTATTTAGCTAAGAATTCCTTTACAAGATCCTTGTGAACGATATTCTCTTTAAAAGTATACGCGCCTGTTTTAGGACTGCGGATAGCTTTAATTACTTTAGTCCAGTTCTTTGCTTCAGCTGAAGCCTTAAGGTCTTTTACTTTCGCGTTTTTAGATGCTGATTTTGCCATGACTATTTAATTTCTTTATGTAACGTTACTTTTTTCAAAATTGAATTATACTTTTTGAACTCCAAGCGATCTGGAGTATTCTTCTTGTTCTTAGTAGTAATATAACGACTAGTTCCTGGTAAACCAGTAGTCTTGTGCTCTGTGCACTCTAATATTACTTGAACTCTATTTCCTTTCCTTGCCATGATGGTATATTATAAGTTATACTTAATTAGGTTAATTAAATCTTTTCGCCTTGGGCTCTAAGAATTTTAACAACAGAAGCTAAACCATTCTTATTAATGGTTCTGATAGCATCAGTTGATACTTTGATGGTAATCCAGCGATCTTCTTCTATGAAGTAGAAACGCTTCTTTTGCAAATTTGGAAGGAAACGACGCTTTGTCTTGATGTTGGAGTGTGAAACACTATTTCCAGACATCGGCTTCTTTCCAGTTAATTGACATACTCTAGCCACGAGAAATTATTTTTTACGTACGGCAAAGGTAAGTAAATAACCTTTACAGTCCCATTTATTTTAGTGTTTTTTTGAAGATTTACCCTTATAATGTCCAAAAAAGGATAAAATGTTGGTTTTCATGAAGCTATAAGGCATTTGGGGGTCCTTAAGCGTACATTTCTGCCCTTAATTCTTGCACCCTTTTATCTTCCATATATTCATCAAAAGTCATCAATCTATCAATGATTCCTTTAGGGGTAATTTCAATCACTCTATTGGCCACTGTTTGCATAAAAGTATGGTCATGAGAGGTGATTAAAACCACACCTGGGTAGTTTTGACAACCTTCGTTGAAGCTTTGGATACTTTCAAGGTCTAAGTGGTTGGTAGGTTGGTCCAAAATAACCACATTGGGGTTTTGAAGCATCATCTTGCTTACCATACAACGTACTTTTTCTCCCCCGCTTAGGACATTGGTCTTTTTCGATACATCGTCTCCACTAAATAACATCTTGCCTAAAAAACCTCTAATAAAGGGCTCATCGGCGTCAGTTACATGGGTGGGTACATATTGTCTAAGCCAATCCATTAAAGTATAGGCTTCGTTAAAGAAGCTATTATGTTCCATGGGTAAATAAGCACTAGTAATGGTGGTGCCCCACTCATAAGTACCCCCATCTGCTTTTCCATTGTTATTAATGATATCGAAAAAATAAGTAATTGCTAAAGCATCTCTACTTAAAAAGGCAATTTTATCGTTTTTACTTACAGAAAAAGAAACGTCTTTAAATAAAACACGACCATCTACTTCTTTTTTTAATTTTTCTACATTCAAAATTTGATTGCCCACTTCACGAAGCGGTTGAAAAATAATACCAGGGTATTTTCTATTAGAAGGTTCAATTTCTTCAATGGTTAATTTCTCTAAAGCCTTCTTACGAGAAGTAGCTTGCTTGCTCTTACTTGCATTGGCAGAGAAACGCGCAATGAAATCTAATAAGGCGGCACGCTTGTCTTCATTCTTTTTATTCTTGTCTGACATTTGACGCGCCATTAACTGAGACGACTCATACCAGAAAGAATAATTACCTGTAAATGTTTTTATTTTAGAACGGTCAACGTCTGAAACGTGCGTACAGACTGTATCTAAGAAGTGACGGTCGTGACTAACTACTAGTACAATATTTTGATAATCGGCTAAAAAATTCTCTAACCATCCAATGGTTTCAATATCCAAACCGTTGGTAGGCTCATCTAATAATAAGATATCAGGATTACCAAATAAAGATTGTGCTAATAAAACTCGAAGTTTAAAGTTACTTGGAATGTCTTTCATTAAGTCTTGGTGCATTGCTTCCTTTACGCCTAAATCACTTAATAAACTTGCTGCATTACTTTCTGATTCATAACCACCCATCTCTCCAAACTCTGCTTCCATCTCTCCTGCTTTTAAACCATCTTCTTCAGTGAAATCTTCTTTAGCGTATAGCAAATCTTTGGCATGCATAACTTCCCACATTCTTTTATGGCCCATTAAAACTGTATTCAAAACAGTTTGTTCATCAAATTCAAATTGATTTTGTTTTAAAACAGCCATTCTTTCTCCCGGAGTTATTTCCACCCTGCCTTTATTGGGTTCTATTTCCCCACTTAATATTTTTAAAAATGTAGACTTACCAGCACCATTGGCACCAATGATTCCATAACAATTTCCTTTCGTGAAGCTAATATTAACTTCATCGAATAAAACCCTTTTACCATAGGCCAATGTGACGTTTCTTGCACTAATCATTGCTGAACTGTTTTTGAGGCTGCAAAGTTAATCCTTTTTAATTTACCAATTAGATCTTGCAGAGGCGGTAACGGCTAAACTTTCAAATGCCCCTTCTAGATATTTAAAATGAGCGGCCATGGCAATCATGGCAGCATTGTCGGTACAGTATTCAAAAGCAGGCAGAAACACCGTGGACTTAGTTTTTTGGGCAAGCTGGGCCACCCCCTGTCGAAGGCCTGAATTGGCGCTTACCCCTCCTGCAATACAAAATTCCTGAATGCCTGTTTCTTGAATGGCCTTTTTCAGTTGTTTTAATAATATTTCAACGATGGTATATTGAACGGAGGCACATAAATCATTTAAGTTTTCTTGAATAAATTCGGGCGATTGTTTTTGTAAAAAATAGAGCACACTTGTCTTTAATCCACTGAAAGAATAATCTAAATTAGGTACCTGAGGTTTGGCAAAAACAAAGGCCTTAGGATTACCCTGTTGTGCTAATTTATCTAGTAGCGGGCCGCCTGGATAAGGCAGTCCTAATAATTTTGAAATTTTATCAAAGGCTTCTCCTGCAGCATCATCAATGGTTTCACCAAGTATAATCATTTCAGCCGCGCTATTACATCTAACTATTTGAGTATGTCCACCACTCACTGTTAAACATAAAAAAGGAAAGCTATGTTTGGGATCATCAATTAAATTAGCGAATACATGCGCTTGCATATGATGTACTGCAATCAAAGGTTTATCTAATGCAAGTGATAATGACTTTGCAAATTGCGCACCCACTAATAAACTACCAATTAAACCAGGGGCTTGTGTAAAAGCTATGGCATCTAATTTTGCTAAGCTTTCAGTATTTGTATTTTCAGGAAAGGCTTTTCTTAAAGCAGCGTCCACCACGGGCACAATATTTTCCATATGGGCTCTGCTAGCAAGTTCAGGAACTACTCCACCAAATTTTTCGTGTACGGTTTGATTGGCAATAAAATTGGATAAAATTTTTCCATTCACAATAATGGAGGCTGCCGTTTCATCGCAGGAAGATTCTATAGCTAATATAGTTATTGATTTCGTATTCACCCTACGAAGATAAAGCTTAAAAAAATACGATTATTACTTTGTTCTAATAGCTTCTACAGGATTCATTTTAGCAGCAATGGAGGCAGGAATAATGCCTGAAACCACCCCTAAAATAATACAGATACTAAAGGCTAGAAAAATAATACTAGGCGCAATGGTTATCGTAAATGGAAGGAATGAACTAAGCGCTAAAGTGAGTATCCAAACTAAAAATAGTCCAACCAAGCCGCCTATAATACATAAAAAAGCACTCTCTAATAAAAACTCATATAAAATAGAAGAACTCTTGGCGCCTATTGCTTTTTTTAATCCAATCTGACTAGTTCTTTCTCTTACTGTCACAAACATAATATTGGCTACACCAAAGGCGCCCACTATTAAAGAAAGTCCCGCAATGGCCCAACCTCCTTGGTTCACAGCCCCAAATACACTTTCCACTTGGTCTTTAAATTGAGCTACATCATTACAAGTAAAATTATCTTCCTGCGTTGGACTTAGTTTTCTAATTTGACGCATAATCCCAGTTAACTCTTCTTGCAAAGCTTTAGATGTAACACCTGGCTTGGGCTGCACCATAATAACCGGTCCTAAATTATCGGGGTTATACACTGAAGCCATATAATTATGTGTTACAATAGTACACTTATCATAATCATATCCATTAATAATGGCAGATCCTTGTTTTTCAATAACCCCAATCACTAAAAGTTTACGGCCTTTATAGGTAATGGTTTTACCCAGTCCTTTATCTGCTTTACCATATAATTCCTCTGCTACTTTATATCCAATAACTACATAAGGTACTCCACGGGTAAAATCTGACTCACTTAAAAACCTACCATAGCCAATATTAAAGGCTTGTATTTTTTTATACTCTGGGGTAATGCCATATATATTAACCCCTTTTAACACATTGTCCTCATAAGAAAAAGACTCTTGGGTTTGCATTACAAAAGCCATATTAGAAGCAAGCGTACTCTTCTTTTTGACAAACTCCATTTCCTCCATTTTCATACTTGGACGCTTTACGAATTTCCACCATGGGTATTCAGGGCCGCCAGAATAATCCCATTTATCGATATACACCGAGTTGTTTCCAAAACTAGAAAGATCGCTTTTGATTTTTGATTGCAAACTATCAATGGTGGCCAAAACACCGATGATACAAAAGATACCAATGGTGATTCCAAATAAAGAAAGAAAGGTTCTTAGTTTATTCGCTTTTAGCTCTCCAATGGCCATTTTGAAACTATTCCAAAGTATAGTAAGCACTTTAATCATGGTATAAAATTAAGCCAATATATGATTCTAACTCGATTTTTATACAAGTGGTGAAAAACTTATCTAAAGGGGGCTATTTAAAGGACTTGTTTACTTTTTATTTAAAATGTCAGAAAAATCATGCTACGATTTATTCTAAGCTCGCAATTCGTACTTACTTTTGCATCGATTTAAAATACATCTTATTATGACCTTTAAGCAAATGTTTACATCCTCCGTGGGGAAAAAATTAGTAATGGCTTTCACGGGTATTTTCTTAGTCTTATTCTTAGTCGTACATGCAAGTTTAAATGCTTGTATTTGGGCTATGGACGGCGGTGTCATTTTTAACAAAGCTGCTCATTTTATGGGAAGTTTTGTAGTGCCAAGAATTTTAGAAATAGGATTATTCTTAGGTATTTTTCTACATATCATTCAAGGCTATATGCTAACCTTAGAAAATAGAGGTAAAAGAAAAGTGGGCTATGAAGTAAATTATTCAAAAGGTAGTAAATGGTATAGCAGAAGTATGGCCATATTAGGAACCATTTTACTTATGTTTTTTATTATACATTGGAAACATTTTTGGGTTCCTTCTCGTATTACAGGAGTAGCAGAAATGGATCTAGGCAATGGCTTCATAGTACATAATTTATTCGGCGTCATGCAAGACACTTTTCAAAATGTTTGGGTGGTTTTATTTTATGTGATTTCTTGTATTTCATTAGGATACCATTTAGCGCATGGATTTCAAAGTGCCTTCAAAACAATTGGAGTGCATAATAAAAGATACCATACCATGATTAGTTCTATTGGTTATGGCTTTGCCATTATTATTCCACTTGCTTTTGCTTTAATGCCTATTAGTTTTTATTTACATTGGGTTAAATAAAATTTGAAAAAAATATTCTAAACGATAGATAAAAGATTAAATATGTTAGACGCTAAAATACCTTCCGGAAATCTAGATGACAAATGGGTCGATTACAAAGGACATTGTAAACTAGTGAACCCTGCCAACAAAAGAAAAATGGAAGTCATTATTGTGGGCACTGGACTTGCAGGCGCTTCCGCTGCAGCCTCTATGGCTGAGTTGGGTTATAAAGTAAAAGCATTTTGTTTTCAGGATTCTCCACGTCGAGCACATAGTATTGCTGCACAAGGTGGCATTAATGCAGCTAAGAATTACCAGAACGATGGAGATAGTGTATTCAGATTATTTTATGATACGATTAAAGGTGGAGACTACCGCTCTCGCGAAGCCAATGTGCACCGCTTAGCAGAAGTAAGTACGAATATTATTGACCAATGTGTGGCACAAGGCGTTCCCTTCGCCCGTGAATATGGTGGTCTATTAAGTAATAGAAGTTTTGGTGGAACTCAGGTGCAAAGAACTTTTTATGCTGCAGGTCAAACTGGTCAGCAGTTATTAATAGGTGCTTATCAAGCCTTAGAGCGTCAAGTAGCACTGGGCAATGTAACGATGCATACAAGACATGAGATGCAAGACATTGTAAAAATTGATGGAAAAGCAAAAGGTATTATTGCCCGTAATTTAATTACAGGTGAATTAGAAAAACATTTTGGACATGCGGTATTAATATGTTCTGGTGGTTATGGTAATGTGTATTATTTATCGACCAATGCCATGGGATCAAATGTAACCGCTGCATGGAAAGCGCATAAGCAAGGTGCTTATTTTGCAAATCCTTGCTTTACACAAATTCACCCTACTTGTATTCCTGTTAGTGGCGATCATCAATCCAAATTAACCTTAATGTCTGAGTCCTTAAGAAATGATGGAAGAATTTGGGTACCTAAAAATTTAGGAGAGACAAGAAAAGCCAACGATATACCAGAAGCAGATAGAGATTATTTCTTAGAGCGTCGCTACCCTGCTTTTGGAAATTTAGTACCTCGTGATGTGGCTTCTCGTGCTGCTAAAGAAAGATGTGATGCAAATTATGGTGTGGGTACTTCAAAGCAAGCCGTGTATTTAGATTACGCAGCCGCTATTGAAAGATATGGTAAGATTGAAGTGAGCAAACAAGGACTTTCCGATGTGTCTACTGAACAAATTATTGCCTTAGGAAAGGAAGTAGTGAAAGAAAAATATGGCAACTTATTTAATATGTATTCAAAGATCACTGGAGAAAACCCTTACGAAGTGCCTATGCGTATTTATCCAGCTGTGCATTATACCATGGGTGGTCTTTGGGTTGATTATGAATTACAAACTACAGTGCCTGGTTTATATGCCTTAGGAGAAGCTAATTTTAGCGACCATGGTGCCAACCGTTTAGGCGCTAGTGCCTTAATGCAAGGTTTAGCCGATGGTTATTTTGTAGCACCTTATACAGTGGGAAATAATTTAGCGGATGATATTTACAATGCAGCTATTCCTACAACACATTCTGCCTTTGAAGAAGCCACTCAAAAAGTAGCAGAGCGTATTGCTTCTTTGAAAAATATCAACGGAAAACAATCGGCAGAAAGTTTTCACAAACGTTTAGGTAAAATTATTTGGAATGAGTGTGGAATGTCAAGAACTGCTGCTGGTTTAAAACAAGCCATTGCAGATGTACAAGCTTTGAAAAAAGAATTCTGGTCCGATCTAAGAATTCCTGGAGAAATTAATGAGTATAACCCTGAATTAGACAAAGCCAACCGCGTGGCCGACTTTATTGAACTAGGCGAATTAATGTGTGTAGATGCACTAGCAAGAGAAGAAAGCTGTGGTGGTCATTTTAGAGAAGAATACCAAACACCAGAAGGAGAAGCCTTAAGAGATGATGAAAACTATATGTATGTTGCTGCTTGGGAAAATAAAGGAGCGCATGAATGGGAATTACATAAAGAAGCGTTGAAATACGAAGTGATTAAACCAAGTCAACGTAATTATAAATAAGTATTGAACTTTAAATAAGCAAAACAGAATCACACAAAATATTTACAGAATAATTTTTTAGCTATGTCTCAAAATACAATGAATTTAAAAGTTAAAGTCTGGCGTCAAAAAAATGCCAACGCGCAAGGTGCCTTTGTAACTTATGATGTTGCGGGTATTTCTGATGAAATGTCTTTTTTAGAAATGATGGATATTTTAAATGAAAGATTAATTACTGAAGGGGGCGACCCCGTTGCCTTTGATCACGATTGTAGAGAAGGTATTTGCGGTATGTGTTCTATGTATATTAATGGAAAGCCACATGGTCCTTGGCAGGCGAATACGACTTGTCAATTGCATATGCGTGCTTTTAAAGATGGTGAAACCATTGTAATTGAACCATGGAGAGCCAACTCCTTCCCTATTGTAAAAGATTTAACCGTTGACCGTTCTGCTTTCGATAGAATAATTCAAGCAGGAGGATATATTAGTGTGAATACGGGTAATGCCGTTGATGGCAACAGCCTTCCTATTGAAAAACAAAACGCAGATGAAGCCTTTGCAGCAGCTATGTGTATTGGTTGTGGTGCTTGTGTAGCAGCTTGTAAGAATAGTTCAGCAATGTTGTTCTTAAGTGCTAAAGTATCTCACCTAGCATTACTTCCACAAGGAGCTCCAGAAAGAAAATCAAGAGTATTAAAGATGGTGGCACAAATGGATAAGGAAGGATTTGGTTCTTGTACCAATACTGGTGCTTGTGAAGCCACTTGTCCTAAAGAAATTTCTATTGCGAACATTGCGAGATTAAATAATGAATATTTAGGAGCTAGTTTAACTGCGCAGTAGTGGCTAATCCCTTTTTTCAGTGTAAACAATTTATCGTGCATCAGCAGCATACTTCAATGAAAGTATGTACTGATGCATGTTTATTTGGGGCCTGGGTAAGTAGTCAGACCTTGGTTCAAAATGCAAATAATATAGTAGACATTGGCACGGGTACCGGCTTATTAAGTTTAATGCTAGCCCAAGTAACAGAAACCTCAAAGGCAAGTATTACAGCCATTGAAATTGAATCTCAAGCAGCTGCAGAAGCCAGTTCAAATTTTAATATAAGTAAATGGAGCAACCGATTAAAGCTGGTCAATGATTCAATACAAAACTTTACAGCTAATATTGTTAATGGTGAATTTGTAAGTAAAGGCTTAAATAATAATAACAACAATAACAATAATAACCTTTTATATGATATAGTTATCTCCAACCCTCCTTTTTACGAGGGCGATTTAAAATCTCCAGACGCCAATAAAAATAAAGCGGCCCATAGCACTGAACTACCTTGGAGTATTTTGGTAGAAAATGTTGTAAGCTTATTAATTGATGCTGGTTCCTTTTTTGTTTTAGTACCTACCCTTCGCGCTTATACCATGCAAAAATTAGCTGAAGCACATCAACTACAATTAGTGGAAGAAGTATTAGTATATAACGATGTCAAGCATTTACCTTTTAGATCCTTTCTACATTTTAAAAAGAATACCAATACGCTAAATAAAGAAATTTCAGTACTAAGAAATAAAATAGTGATTAAAAATACAGATAATACTTATTCAAGCGCATTTACAGAACTACTAAAGGACTATTATTTGCATTTGTAAGAGTTAGTCATTACAAAATGAATTTTTTAGTTCTTACTATATATTCTTGTAAATAATAATTCTAAACTAATGTTTTGAATAATCTTCTAAGTAAGAAAACTTTTGGGTTAGCTTTCCTTTATCGAGCATAGTAGCTCCTTCTATAATTTTATTACCTCCCTTAATTAAATCGGGAATCACATATTTAATGAGTTGTTCGCCAAAGTATCTACTAGCATCACGTGGAAGCTCATTGGGTAAATTACCTACTGCCATAACATCAATACCATTGTGTATATAAGGGGCTGTTTTTTCGCAAGTACTTATATTCACTCCATAAACGGGGTCATCAGAACTAGAATCGCCTAAATTACAAGGTACACTTCCATGAGCATCATCGGTAATATCGGCAATAGTAGTTAAAGCGAAGTCGTCTTCTTTTAAATCATTCATGGTAAATAAAGGGGCAATACTGGGTTCCCAATAAATACCATTCATAAGTATATGCGTATGTTTCAAATAATTATTAAATAAACAATGATAGTTTTCAGGATGCGCATGAAAATCGTTTCTGTCGTAAGTATTATTTGTTTTGTGTCTGTATAAATCTCCTCCTTTTAAATGTACATACACGGGATAAGCGTATTCTCTTGTAGTATATTCATCTGGTTCTACTTGTTGCAGATCCATTAAATTCATAATTTCTAAAATGCCATGGGCCACTCTACCAGAACCAGTAATAGCAATTTTTATATTGGGTAGTTTTAAGCCAAAATAGGTATGAACCAATTCCATATAATCTTTCACTTCCTTTACCCTACCTAAGGTAAATTCCTTGGTTCTATTACCATAGGCCATCATTCCATTATGCGCCCCCACAATACCTGCAAAAAATCCAAATCCAATGAGTCTTTGTCCGTCCTCATGTTCTAAACATTCATAGTCAATGAGCGTTATATTTTTATCTATCATAACATGAAACAATGCTCTATTATAAGTTTGCGCTTTTTTGGTATGAGAAAAGAATAAATATTTCTTATTAGCTATAAGTTGTTCTTTAGGAACTTCTTTAATACCTAATAAAATATCTGCTGCACTTATATCTTCCACTACCTTAATGCCTTCTTTTTGGTATTCTTTATCCTTAAAACATCTGTTAGGGGAGGATTCTACTATAATATCCCAGCTAGGGAATTGATCTAACAAATACCTACACTGCTTGGGTGTAAGGGCTACCCTGTTGTCGCTAGGAACTTTTCCTTCTTTAATAAGTCCAATAACCGGCATTTTGGTAATTTTACACAATATACAAAATATAAAAATGAACTATTTTGAATTGTTCGGTTTGCCAATTGGTTTTCAAGTAGATACAAAGCAACTGCGTGCTGCTTTTATGGATATTCAGCGGGCCTCACATC
The DNA here is from genome assembly GCA_007280515.1 of Sediminibacterium sp. Taxonomy (GTDB): domain Bacteria; phylum Bacteroidota; class Bacteroidia; order Chitinophagales; family Chitinophagaceae; genus Sediminibacterium. Next base: position 15,770 of record QYPL01000011.1, on the reverse strand, counting down.
CCGATAAGTTTACCCAGGCCAATGAATTTGAACAAGAAGAAGCCTTAGAAAAATCGGCGATTGCCAATAAAGCATTTACTTTATTACAAAATTCATCAGCTATTTTACCCTATGTATTAGAAATTAAAGGGTTTTTAGAGAAGGATGAAAAATATGCATTAAGCCCGGACTTCTTAATGGAAATGATGGAACTCAATGAAGCCTGGATGGACGCCGATGATGAAGCTGCAAAACAAGATGTACTTACTAAAGTTAAAAATATAGAAAATGAAATTTTCAGCCCTATTAAAACGTATTTGGAAACTAGTTCGGTCGATACTATTTCCCAAGAAGGAATGCTGCAAATAAAGGAGTATTACTACAAGAAAAAATACCTAGATCGTATTTTGGCAGATTTTCGTTAATAGCGTAATATTGCAGCCCTGCCCAGATGGCGGAATTGGTAGACGCACTAGACTCAAAATCTAGCGTTCGCAAGGATGTGCAGGTTCGATTCCTGTTCTGGGCACAAACCCTGTCACGATTTTCGGGACAGGGTTTTTTAATGCGAAAGCGTTGCGAGCTCGCTCGTAAAAGCTTGAGCGTTAAAAAACCCAACGATATCGCATAGCGATATTGTTGAAAGGGTTTGGGTAAGACTGACATTCAAGGAACACCGAGTCCGAAGTACGAAGGTAGTCCTGAATTAGGGTTTGGGTAAGACCAACTTTATTTCACCCCTTGTGCTTTCCTAGGAACTTTCTCCGTTGCCATCGCTGCATGATAAATATAAGAAGCCATAATCGTAGCATTTTTCATTAAGTCTTCTGCTTGTATACCTTCAAGATAATCAAGATTAGTATGTCCTGCAGTGCCTGGTGTTCTGTCTTGTAAATATTGAAAACCTGGAAGCCCTACTTCATCAAAAGAAACATGGTCGGTACTACCTAGGCTTTGATTAGAAACCATATTCATTCCTAAATCACGAAAAGGTTCCATCCATGCAGTAAGCATGGTACGTGCTGCTTCATTACCTTGTAAGTATATGCCACGGTATTGTCCTGCACCATAGTCTTGATTAAAATAAGCAGATAACATTTCATACTCGGGCTTGATTCCAATGGCTGCATTACGCGGGTCACCAAAATGTTTTTGTACATAAGCTCTGGAACCATATAAACCCTGCTCCTCACCAGACCACAAAGCAATGCGAATAGTACGCATTGGTTTTACACCTAATGTTTTAAGTATACGCATAGCTTCCAATGCGACTGCTGTGCCAGATGAATTATCACTTGCATTAGAACTACCATGCCAGGTATCAAAATGGGCACCCACCATTACTATTCCTTCTTTAGGATTTGTTCCAGGAATTTCACCTACAAGGTTCATAGCTTGTTCTACCTTATCCCCTATTTTATTTTTTATCTCTAGTTCTATTTTAACTGCAATGCCTCTTTTTAATACACGGTACATTCTATTATAATGTTCTGGTGTCACTGCTAAAATGGGTGATGCATTTTTCATGCCTGCTGCAGACCAACCATCTTCTCTTACACCAGGACGTGAATAAGCAGGAACAATACCTAATCTATTGCCATCGGTTTGTAAAACTACCGCCACATTTTCAGATCTTAAAAATGCTAAACGTTCTACTGCTGTAATAATTGTTGGGTTTTTAATAACTCTTGAAGGGTTTGGCTTAATAGGAACTATAGCTGCTTGCTCAAGTGCAATAAGCTCTTCATTAGTATAACGGTGTACTCCATTTATAAGTGATAGTAAATCAATGACAGCAGGGTTTGAAATTAGAATTGCCTTGCCTTTTAACTCACCTCTATACAATTCAATATCTTCTTTGGTTTGAATATCCACCACCATTGCCTCTGCATTTATCTTACCCTCTGTTCCTGCTGTATAAGCAATAGGATAAGCATTGAGTGGCATATAATCGGGTTCAATCATATGTGCCGATACATATTCATTATCCCAGGTAACACCATAGTCCATATAGGCTTCTCTATTCACCTGGCTTAATCCCATCTTTTTCATTTCATCTAAAGCCCAAACCTGTGCTCTTTGCATGTCTCTAGACAAAGTAAGTCTTGCACCTAATACATCTACTATATAAGACTCATACTCCATTACTTTAGAATGCTGTAATCCTTCTTCGCGTATACGCGCCACCATGGCCCAGTCTACTAAACCAGGAAAGCTTAAAGGAAGGGTAAAAGCAAAAGAAGAAGTAAGCACAAGTATAAATGAGATTACTCGTACAAGTTTGTTTTTGAAAAATGATTTCATGAGAAATGAATTTAGTGATAGCAATATATTATTTCTACATTCAATATACTAAAATATTCTCAGAACTTTATTTCTCCATCGTCATTATAGCAGAGAAAACCTGAATACCTTCAAAAAAGTTCTTTAACTTAATATTCTCATTCTCGGCATGCTGGTTATTATCGTGATTAGCAATAGGCACCGTCACAGGAGAGGTTTTCAATACTTTTTCAAATACAAATAAAGGTAAACTACCCCCAAGTGTTGGAAGTAAAACGGGCTGCTCATTATTCACAAGTGAAATAGCTTTTGAAATTCTTCTTACATATACATTATCTAAAGAAGTTTTTTGGGCATTATAACTTTTTTTATCCCTAACGACCATACAAATTTTAGCGTTTACTTTTCTTTCTTCGTCAGTAGGTTCTTTATCGGTTACAAAAAAGCCTTGAGCCTTAATATGATCAATTACTTTTTGTTGTTGTCTTTCCCAATCATTTCCCACAACTAATCTCATATCAATGGAAGCAATGGCCTTCGTAGGTATTACATTAGCAGAATATTTACCCACGCCTGCACTTTGTATACCATTTATATTTAAAGAAGGTAATTGTAAGGCGTCGTTTAATGCGCCTGTTCTTTCTGTGGCATTAATACCTAATTCTTTTTTAAGTTGGTCTTCTACACTGGGAATACTAGCAAGGGCTTGCTTTTCAGCAGTAGATAAAGCTATTACATCGTCGTAAAAACCTTTAATAGTTATATCGCCCTTTTCATTTTTCATACTGGCAAGTAATCTTACGAGTTCCATGGCTGGGTTTAATACCCAATTACCATAATGTCCAGAGTGTAGTGGACGCTTTGGTCCAAATACAGTTAATTCTAAATGGGTATCTCCTCTCACCCCCATTACCAATTGCTTTTTACCAGACTGATGCACGGGGCCATCACATATCACCCACATATTTGCAGGTAATTTATTTTTATACAATTCTAAAAACGCTTCTAAATTAGGTGAGCCTGCTTCTTCTTCCCCTTCGAAGAAAAATTTAATATTCACAGTAGGTTTTATATTCAAGGCTTTTAACTGAGCATAGGCATTTATAATTGCCATCACGCCTGCTTTATCATCGGAGGCACCTCTAGCATATATTCTGGCATTTACATCATAGTTATTTCCAGCACTTAACCAAGGTAAGGCCGTTGCGCCATTTTCATAGCTACCACTATATAATGTAGGTTTAAAAGGATGTAAACCTAGGAACCATTTGCTAGTATCTACAGGTTGGCCATCATAGTGCGCATAAAAAATAATGGTTTCAGTTGCTCCTGGCACTTTTACTTCTCCATATACCACAGGTGGCATTGAACTATTAGGAAGCGTAAGTAAACTTACTTCTTCAATACCTTTTGATTGCATATAATTTTTTATCCAATTAGCATTGTCCTGTAAACCTTTGGGGTTAATAGCTACATTGGGAATAGATAAAAAAGCTCTAAACTCTTCTACTAAATTTGTTTGCTTCTCATTGATAGATTTTTTTATAAGCGCCTGTCCATTTTGTGCAAATACAGTGCCCGTAAAAAATAAACTAATAACTAAAATTTTGATATTGTTTTTCATGTTCTTATATATTTAAAAAGCCTCCCTATAAAGGAAGGCTTTTTATTTGTATTGTAAAAATATTAAGCTAAATCAAATCGGTCTAGGTTCATTATTTTATCCCAAGCAGCAATAAAATCGTGAACGAATTTTCCTTTTGCATCATCACATGCATATACTTCTGCAAGAGCACGCAATTCAGAATTCGATCCGAAAACTAAATCCACTCTAGTACCTGTCCATTTTACTTTTCCAGTAGTACGGTCACTACCTTCAAAAGTATACTGATGCGAGTCGGTTGCTTTCCAAGTAATGCTGAAGTCAATTAAGTTAACGAAAAAATCATTGCTTAATACACCAGGCTTACTTGTAAATACACCATGTTTTGAATTATCGAAGTTGGTATCTAAAACTCTTAAACCACCTAATAGTACAGTCATCTCAGGAGCGGTTAAAGTAAGTAACTGTGCTTTATCTATAATCATATCCTCTGGAGAAATTAAAGTACGCGGTTTGATATAATTTCTGAAACCATCTGCAATAGGTTCTAATACTGCAAAAGAGGCAACATCAGTATCTGCTTCTGTTGCATCGGCTCTTCCTGCAGTGAATGGAACTTTCACCTCATGTCCTCCGTCTTTAGCTGCTTTTTCAATAGCGGCTGCACCTGCTAGTACAATTAAGTCAGCTAATGAAACTTGCTTTTCTTTATTCGCAGCATTAAATTCTTTTTGAATAGTTTCTAAGGCATCTAATACTTTAGACAATTGTGCAGGATTATTCGCAGCCCAAAACTTTTGTGGTGCTAAACGAACACGTGCACCATTGGCACCTCCTCGTTTATCAGATCCACGGAAAGTAGAAGCTGATGCCCAAGCTGCTGAGACCAACGCAGAAACAGAAAGACCACTTGCTAAAACTTTTGATTTTAACGCGGTAATATCAGACGCATCTATTAATTTATGATTCACTGCTGGAATAGGATCCTGCCAAATTAAAATTTCTGCTGGCACATCTGTTCCCACATAACGAGAACGAGGTCCCATATCACGATGCGTTAATTTAAACCAAGCTCTTGCAAATGCATCGGCCAATTGATCAGGGTTTTCATAAAATCTTTTTGAGATAGGTCCGTAAGCAGGGTCTACTCTTAAAGCAATATCGGTGGTTAACATCGTAGGTGCATGTGAAATAGAAGGATCATGTGCATCAGGCACTGTTCCTGCACCTGCACCAGCCTTAGGTTTCCACTGATGGGCACCTGCAGGGCTCTTAGTTAATTCCCACTCAAAGCCAAATAAATTTTCAAAATAATTGTTGCTCCATTTTGTAGGTGTAGTAGTCCATGCACCTTCTAAACCTGAAGTAATAGTATTCACACCAGTTCCTGAATTCAAAGTATTCTTCCAGCCCAACCCTTGTTCTTCAATACCTGCAGCGGCTGGTTCTACTCCAACATATTTTCCAGGATCGGCAGCACCATGTGTTTTACCAAAACTGTGTCCACCTGCAATGAGCGCCACTGTTTCTTCGTCGTTCATAGCCATACGCGCAAATGTTTCACGAATATCTCTTGCAGAAGCAATAGGGTCAGGATTTCCATTAGGCCCTTCTGGGTTTACATAAATAAGTCCCATTTGAACAGCCGCTAATGGATATTCTAATTCACGGTCTCCGCTGTATCTTTTATCGCCTAACCATTCACGCTCTGCACCCCAATACACATCTTCCTGTGGTTCCCAAACATCGGCACGGCCACCAGAAAAACCAAAGGTTTTAAAACCCATCGATTCTAATGCACAGTTACCTGCTAGTATCATAATATCGGCCCAAGATAATTTTTGACCATATTTCTTTTTGATAGGCCATAATAATAAACGGGCTTTATCTAAATTGGTATTATCGGGCCAGCTGTTTAAAGGGGCGAACCTTTGCATTCCTGCTCCACCACCACCACGGCCATCGGTATTTCTATAAGTTCCTGCACTATGCCAAGCCATACGTATAAAGAAGGGTCCGTAATGACCATAGTCTGCAGGCCACCAATCTTGTGAGGTGGTCATTAATTCAAACATATCTTTTTTAACTTCATTTAAATCCAAAGATTTGAAAGCTTCTGCATAATTGAAAGAAGCGTCCATTGGACTAGTTAAAGAAGAATGTTGGCGTAAAATATTTAGTCTTAATTGATTCGGCCACCAATCGGTATTTCTTGTTCCAGCACTTGTAATTTTTGAGGCAGTAGAAGCGCCCGTAAAAGGACATTTTGCTGCTGGGGTTGCGTTATTTTCCATAGTAATAATTGTTGTAAATATTGAACATTAAAATTACTACAATTACCCAATTACTGTTTACAAAAAACGGAAAATATTTTACACTTTGTTAAAGCTTTTATCAGTTAATTACGCAGAATTACTCATTTCCTCCCACAATTTTGCTGGTACTTCTGTATAAGTAATTTTCATAGATATGTCGTCTTGCAAAACGATCAGGGGTGTCGGCATTGACCAACTTTACATAAATGGCTTTTGGAACGCCATAGTATTCATATTCATTACCATCCGAAAACACCACTCTTAATATTTCAGATTTAAATTCAAAGTCGTCAATACTAGCATCTGAAGTAGTGGCTATATAGGCATCCTTGGTGGCTTCATGTGTTTCAGCATGAACACTTACCAAAAAATGATAAGAGGCAATTAATTTAGCTGATTTTTCTTCCGCCATTTTTTTAGCCTCATCACTATCTTGAAATTTATCAGGATGCCACTCCATCATTATCTTACGATATACTTTTTTTAAGTCGCTTAAAGTAGCTTTATCGTCTACGCCTAAAATGGCTCTATGTCTTTCAATTCTCTTCATATGTAAATTATGCTGCGCGAAGGTACAACAAACTATTTTAAACAAAGAAGCCCTCTCAGTAAAAACTGAAAGGGCTTAACATTATGATAATACTTCGTATGCCTATGAATGCAAGTGGATTATTTTACTTCTTCGAATTGAGCATCTTCAACGGTATCGTTCTTGGCTCCGCCATTGGCTTGTCCGCCTGCTTGTTCTGCACCTGCTTGTTCAGGGCCAGCTGCTCCAGCTGCTTGTGCTTTATAAATTTCTTCACTTGCAGAAGTCCATGCAGTATTCATTGCTTCTGAAGCGCTGTCTACTTTAGCAATATCCTGAGAAGCATGCGCCTCTTTCAAATTCGCTAAGGCTGTTTCAATAGGCGCTTTTTTATCTGCAGAAATTTTTTCACCAAATTCTTTCAATTGTTTTTCTGTTTGGAAAATTAAGCTGTCGGCTTGGTTTAATTTTTCTACTCTATCTTTTTCTATTTTATCACCCGCTTCGTTGGCTTTGGCTTCGGCTTTCATTTTTTCAATTTCTTCCTTCGTCAAACCACTACCCGCTTCAATTCTAATTTTTTGCTCTTTACCAGTGCCTTTATCTTTTGCACTTACATTTAAGATACCATTCGCATCAATATCAAAAGTAACTTCAATTTGAGGAACGCCTCTTGGTGCTGGTGGAATACCATCCAAGTTAAACATACCTAAACTTTTATTTTGAGGTGCCATTGGACGCTCACCTTGTAATACATGAATTTGTACACCTGGTTGATTATCGCTAGCTGTTGAATACACTTCTGTTTTCTTAGTAGGAATAGTAGTGTTAGATGAAATCATGGTAGTCATTACTCCACCCAAAGTTTCAATACCTAAGTTTAAAGGCGTAACGTCTAATAACAATACATCTTTTACATCTCCGGTTAATACTGCCCCTTGGATACCAGCACCTATTGCTACCACTTCATCAGGGTTCACAGAACGGTTTGGTTTTTTACCAAAGAACTTTTCTACTATTTCTTGTACTTTAGGAATTCTTGAAGAACCTCCTACTAAAATTACTTCATCAATTTGTGATACAGAATAACCTGCATCTTTTAAAGCAATTTCACAAGGCTTTAAACAACGTGCAAATAAATTATCTGCTAATGATTCAAATTTAGCTCTTGTTAATTTTAAAACTAAGTGTTTTGGAACGCCATCTACTGCAGTAATATAAGGTAAGTTAATTTCTGTTTCAGAAGAAGAACTTAATTCCACTTTTGCTTTTTCTGCAGCTTCCTTTAATCTTTGCAAAGCCATTGGATCTTTTCTTAAGTCAATTGCTTCTTGTTTTTTAAATTCGTCTGCTAAAAAATCCATGATTACTTTATCGAAATCATCACCCCCTAAATGCGTATCTCCATTCGTAGATTTTACTTCAAATACACCATCTCCTAAATCCAAGACAGAAATATCAAAAGTTCCACCTCCTAAATCGAATACCGCAATTTTTTGCTCAATATTCTTTTTATCTAACCCATAAGCCAAGGCTGCTGCAGTTGGTTCGTTTACAATTCTACGCACATTCAATCCTGCAATCTCTCCTGCTTCTTTAGTAGCTTGTCTTTGTGCATCATTAAAATAAGCAGGTACAGTAATAACTGCATCTGTTACTTCAGTGCCTAAATAATCTTCAGCCGTTTTTTTCATCTTTTGTAAAACCATTGCAGAAATTTCTTGTGGTGTATACATACGACTATCGATATCAACACGCACAGTGTCGTTCTCTCCTTGTATAATTTTATAACTCCAATGAGACTTCTCTTCAGTAATCTCATTAAAACGACGACCCATAAAACGCTTCACACTTGAAATAGTGTTTTCAGGGTTCGTGATAGCTTGACGCTTAGCAGGATCACCCACTTTACGCTCGCCATTTTTTAAGAAGGCTACGACTGAAGGGGTTGTTCTACGCCCTTCGTCATTGGCGATTACCACGGGTTCGCCGCCTTCCATAACTGATACGCAACTATTTGTCGTACCTAAGTCAATTCCTATTATTTTTGCCATAATGCTTGATTTTCAATGATTAATTACTCTACTACAGACAATCATTATGCCATAATTGATATGCCCATATAGGGGTGTAAATTTGTCATATATGGCAGATATTAGGTCTAATTGAAGGCCATAATTGACATAGAAAATAAAAAAAGGGGTAGAAAAGGCAGAAATTAATTGTTTTCAGAACCCTTAAAAGTGAAGTTCTTTTGACTAGTATAGCTAAAGATGACCACAAAGAAGGTGGTGACTATTTTAGCCATAGTAGGATACCAACCTAGTTTATCTACAAATAGCTTTAAAAAGCCATAGTTAAGTAGTACACAGCCTAGCACCACTATAAAATACTTCATGAGTTGCTTACGCTTAGTTACAGTTGTTTCCTGAAAGACAACATACCTACTTAAATAAAAGCCAATGGGAAAAGTGATGCAGAAAGAAATCATAAAAGAAGCGATATGGGGGCTAATGCTTACCCTGCCTATGTTAATGATCTCTTTATGTAAGATGTAATTATAAGCAACAAAGAATAAGGTGATATCTAATATAGTATTCGCACCGCCACAGGCAGCGTACCTAAAAGTTTTTAAGGGCATCATTTTCTTAAAAATTGGATAAAACCAATCTATCATTTCAAGAATAACTTTGCTAATAAAGTCGTGTAGTTTCAACATCAATGCGCTAAGATAATCTTAATTAATTACTTTTGTCAAAGGCAAGCCCATTTTATGAATTTAATAACTCTTTTAAAACAGACCACTTCAATAAGCTTAGATAGCTTATACCAGGTTACAATACAACCTGATCAAGTATTAGTGAATGCTACAAAGCCTGAATTTGAAGGAGACTATACCATTGTACTATTTGCCTTTGTGAAACAATTAGGCAAGAGCACTGAGGTCGTGGGCAATGACTTAGGCAATGCTATGCAAAAAGCACTACCTACTATTATTACTAAGTTCAATATTGTAAAAGGGTTTTTAAACTTTACTATTAGCAACGAATATTGGTTAGAATTTATTCAACATCTTTCACCTAATGAATTACTACCTCCTGCTGTAAATAAAAGAAAAATTATGGTGGAGTACTCCTCCCCTAATACCAATAAGCCTTTACACTTAGGTCACTTAAGAAATAACTTTTTAGGATGTAGTATTGCAGAAATTTTAAAACTGCAAGGACATGAGGTAGTGAAAACTTGTATAGTAAATGACCGTGGTATACATATTTGTAAAAGTATGATTGCTTGGCAATTATTTGCAAATGGTGCAACACCAGAATCAAGCCATAAAAAAGGCGACCACTTTGTGGGAGACTATTACGTTAAATACAATGACGCTTATAAAGCCCAAGTGGCTGAATTAGTGGCTGGTGGCATGATGCAAGAGACTGCAGAAAAAGAAGCCACTATTTTAAAAGGCGCCCAGGAAATGTTATTGAAATGGGAACAAGGCGATGCTGCCACTTTGGATTTATGGAAGAAGATGAACGCTTGGGTATACGAAGGCTTTGAAGTGACTTATAAAAAAATTGGTTCGGATTTTTTCAAAACCTATTATGAAAGCAATACTTATTTATTAGGTAAAGAATTAGTGGAAGAAGGGCTCACAAAAAAGGTGTTTTATCAAAAAGAAGATAGTTCTGTTTGGATAGACTTAACACTCGATGGCTTAGATGAAAAAATTGTGCGTCGCAAGGACGGCACTTCTGTATATATGACCCAAGACATTGGATTAGCGCAATTAAAACAAAAAGAGTTTAATACCGATGCCAGTATTTATGTGGTGGGTGATGAACAAAATTATCATTTCAAAGTACTTAAATTAATTTGTCAAAAATTAAAACAAACTGCTGCAGATGGTATTTATCATTTAAGCTATGGCATGGTGGAACTACCAACGGGTAAAATGAAAAGCCGAGAAGGAACTGTGGTGGACGCCGATGATTTAGTAGATGAGATGATTAATATCTCAAAAGAAAAAACAGAAGCCTTGGGGAAGGTATCCGATTTTACGCAAGCACAACTGACTGAACTATATAATACCATTGGACTAGGTGCCCTTAAATTTTTCTTATTAAGAGTAGACCCTAAAAAGAAAATGATTTTTAACCCAGAAGAAAGTATCGACTTTCATGGTTTTACAGGGCCTTTTATTCAATATACACATGCGCGTATTAAAAGTATATTAAGAAAAACAGGAACAGCAGCAAGTATTACCCCTAATGAATTACTGCCTTTAGAAAAACAATTAGCCATTGAGCTTTCTAGCTTTCCTGCCATGGTGAATGAGGCGGCCGATAATTTAGACCCTTCTAAATTAGCTATCTATGCTTTTAACCTAGCTAAATTATTCAATACTTTTTACGCAGAGCATTCTATTTCCAATGCAGAATCGGACATTAAAAAACAATTAAGAATTCAATTGGGTATTTTAACAGCGGCTACTTTGCAAAAAGCCATGAGTGCTTTAGGTGTTGCTGTACCAGAACAAATGTAAAACCTATAAAACTGTAGGCTTAAAGTTAACTATAAATTTTAATAGTACTCTATTTTTAATTTACTTAAGACCTTTTTAACTTGGAATTATTATACACTTCAGGTGTATCCTCTTCAAAACCCCACTGCGTTAATAAAGTTTCCATTTGTGCTTGCGGAAAGGAAGCTTTTTCATAATGGCCCGCATTCATTTTCTGACGCATAGCTTCATAAATACTTACAGCACAAGCTACCGATATATTTAAACTTTGAATAATGCCCATTTGAGGAATAATAAAATTTCCATCAGCTAAGTTTCTAAATTCTTCTGTCACCCCTTCATGTTCATTGCCAAAAACTAAGGCCACCGATTCTGTAAAATTAATATCATGCAGACTCACCGCATCACTGGACAAATGCGTGGTTAAAATTTTACTGAATTTTTTTCTCAGCTCCTTCACACAGTCTTCCAATGTTTCAAACTCGTGAATGGTTAACCATTTTAAAGCACTACTACTACTTCTATAGCCCCATTTTTTATGTCTGGGTATTTTAGTAGTAAGTACATACACTTCTTGTATGCCTACCGCATCACAGGTTCGCATCACCGCAGATACATTATGTGGGTCTTGTACATTCTCAAGTACGACTGTTAAGTTAGCTTGACGTTTACTTAATACATTTAATAATTTTTCACTACGTTCTGGTGTCATAATTATTTTTTAAAAGGCATCGCATATTGCACCCCTAAGCCTGGTTTTTTTAATGGTATTATTTTCCCTTTATTATTTTCCATATTATAATCAAGTCCTAGTCCATTTAATTCAGTCATAAGTAATGGGCCATCCATATCTACATAATCTAATTGAGGTAAAAATTGAGCAATAGCTGCAGAACCTATTACCGACTCATTCATACTACCCATCATTACTTTCAAGCCTAAAGTTTTTGCCTCCTTAATCATTCTAAGTGCTGGCGTAAGCCCACTACATTTAGTTAGTTTAATGTTAATGCCATGAAAATAATGCGCACAAGCAGCTACATCTTTTTCAAATACGCAGGACTCATCTGCAAATAATGGAAGTATGGAAGCTGCTTTTAATTGCGCCATCCCTTCCCAGTTATCTTTAGCCAAAGGTTGTTCCACTAACTCAACACCTAAATTTGCAAGTGCTGGAATTTTTTGCAAGGCTTCTTCGGAGGTCCATCCTGCATTGGCATCTACACGAAGTGGCGCAGTAGTATGTGCACGAAGCGCTTTAATCATTTCAATATCGTAATCTGTGCCCACTTTAATTTTATAGATAGGCCAAGGATGCGCTTTCATTTTCTCTACCATTTTTTCTATTGTATCAATTCCCAAGGTATAATCACAAATGGGTGTCGGGGTATTTTCATTCCAAGGCAAATTCCAAATTTGATGAATAGGTTTTTTATTCATTTGCCCGAATAAATCCCAACCTGCCATATCTAAGGCAGCTACTAAAAAAGGATCATTGGGAAATAAATGATGCAAAAAATGCCAAAAACGTTCAGGATCAATTAAAGCAAACTTTTCAATAAGCTTTCTATTCTTTTCTAAGAGCTCCATCATGGCTTCCACCGTAACATTATAATAAACAATGGCTGGCGCCTCGCCAAAACCCTGCCAATTGCCTAAAGACAAACGTATCATCAAACTATGTTGATGCGTTTTAGTTCTACCATTCGAAATGGTAAATGGATATTCAAAAGGTAATTGTTGTTCCCAAAAATCTAATTGCACTTATATAATTTTAGTGAAGGTACAAAATAGCCTTATTTAGCGGCCAGATTCTTTAATGGCCATGGCCCAATCTTCATTGAAGCTTTTTGCAGCAATCAAGCTTTCTAAACTAAGATGCATTCTATAACGCCAGTAATGTTTGGGATTGGATGGCTCATTAATTCTTTCAGCATGCGGGTCTTCCCTCCTTAATTTTGCATCCACGCCCAAATAATCTTGTAATTGAAATATAGCCCAGATAGCAGGTGAATGTAAATGTTGCATAAGGATGGCTTCATTAATCCAAGGCTCACAAAATTTAGGTGCCTCACCAGACTCTGCTAATTGTTCTTTAAAAAATAACTGTGTTTTTGCAGCATCTTCCTCCCACCATCCTCTTAATGTACTTGTATCATGTGAAGAAGGAGTGACTACACTTAAATAAGGGGCATCTTTTGGATTAAAAAATACGGTATTATTTGCCTTAGGCATTCTTTGAACTTCTAAACTTAAAATACCTAATTGTTTCATTACCTCAGGTAAACAGGCAGGCACTAGTCCTAAATCTTCGCCACAGATAAGCATATTGGTGGCCCTTTTTAAATTGGGTAGTTTTTGCAAGGCTTCTTTTTCCCAAGCCTCATTTTGTTTAACAAAGAAATAATCGACGTATAAACCTCTTAGTATTTCTTTTGTTTTCTCCTCTAATGCTTGAAAGGAAGTACTACCTTCTATATTAAATCTAAAATGATAATACCCGTCTATTTCATCTTCAAATAAAACCACATTGGTTAATAAATTCAATAAGCCATTTTGTATTTTATCTTGCCAGTCGTCTTTAGGTAGGGTCTTAAAATGATTCACTACTTGAACCTGTGTTTGATAAGCAGGTAAAAATGCATAGCGCTCTTCTCCTATAGATTCAAAATAATTATTTTTTACATACTCATTATCATAACCAAATGTTTGAAACAAATTAGTTTCATTAATAAAGGGTTTGGTATATCTATCTGCATCCAATGAAATACCTTTACTATAGAAGTCCTTTATACTCAATGGGGTGGCAGGAACAAACCTGCCCATAATACCATCTACTGCATGCATAGGTATACTCCAAATTCTAAAAAATCCTAAAATATGGTCAATTCTAAAAGCGTCAAAGTAAAAACGCATTTGTTCAAAGCGCAGTTTCCACCAACTATAATCGGTGGCTGCCATCTTCTCCCAATTATAAGTTGGGAAACCCCAGTTCTGTCCTTTCACCGCAAAATCATCTGGGGGCGCACCAGCCTGCTTATCCATATGAAATAAACTAGGATGCTGCCATGCATCAGCGCCATATCTATATACACCAATGGGTATATCGCCTTTAATAATGATGCCATTTTCATGTGCATAGTTTGAAGCCGATTTTAATTGCAAATGCAAATGGAATTGCACATAATAGTAAAAACTAATTTCAATATAAGTAGTCGACTTAGGGTCCACTAATTTTTCAATAGCTTTTTCATCAAATTTTGAATGCGTTGGCCATACATTATAATTGACGGTTCCATGTAATTCTCTTAAATAAGAAAAAGCACTATAAGAAACCAACCAATGCGCATTATCATTAAAAAATTCAGTGAAACTAGCCAAGGCTAATTCCTGTTTGCCATTTTGATCAAATAAGGTTCTTAAAACCTTCCACTTTAATCTCATGACCCTTTCGTAGTCTACCTCCTCAGGTGCATTTAATTTTTCTTTTTCAATCAAATAAGATTCAATTAATTTTTCCTGCTTGGGCAAAATCATTTCATCAATTCTTATCAGCAGTGGATGCAATGCAAAAGCCGATATAGCCGCATAAGGATAAGAGTCCATCCAGGTATCTGTGGCCGTGGTATCATTTACAGGTAATAGCTGTATTAATTTAAGTCCTATTTTTTTCGACCAGTCTACTAATAGTTTAATATCTGAAAACTCACCTACCCCGAGGCTATCTTTGGATCTCAAAGAGAAAACAGGTATGGCTACGCCGGCTCCCTTCCACTGCGTATTATTCAAAACTGCAAAACCATCATTGCAAATAACTAATTTATTTTTACTAGCAGGTTCATAGACAACTCTATTATTGCCGTCTTCATAACTTATAAACACTTTTTTCTTGGTATCATAAATACCATATTTATATATTAGAGGAAAAGCTGCTTGCTTTAAATCCAATGCTATTTCAAAATAATCAGCATCTTTATATTCATCATCTTTAATTTTTATAAGGGGTAAAGTTTTTTGGATGTCCCAATTGCCCAAAATACCAGACTCTCCAATAATGCACAAGCTTTCTCCTTTATTTAATAGTGGCGCTTTTACTTTAAATAAATGTGTTTTTGTTTTGGCAATTTTTTTGGCAATAGTAGAGGCCATATTGTCTTTTAATAAAATAGAGGTAAAGGGCTCTGTATAAAAAACATTTTCAATCTGACCTGCAGAGTTCCAAGTATCTATTAAGACCAGCTCATCTTTTGTGATAGAGGCTAAGTCAATCGATTTATCATTCCCCCACTCTAGTAATTCTCTACCATTTTCATCTTTTATTAAATAATGATAAACAATTTTTTCTGCTTCTACTTTCGTTGAGAAGTTTAAATGCAAAACCCAATAAGTTTCATTTAAATTAACTAGTGGAATGGCTTTATCTGCTTCTCCACCTCCCAATAGAGGATGGTTCCCATATATCCAAATACTTTGACCATGATTAGTTTGGTACTTAAGATGAAAACTTAGTTTAATCGTATTTTCTTTTATAACTGTTTT
>QYPL01000017.1 GCA_007280515.1 Sediminibacterium sp. | reverse complement strand
TTTGTATATTTACCTACTGCACTTATAATCAATAGATTACGATAATTAATGGACAAAATATTAATATATACCGATGGTTCTTCAAGAGGAAATCCGGGTCCGGGTGGATTCGGTGCTTTATTAATGTGGGCGGGGAAAACCAAAGAAATTAAGGAAGCCTACCGTAAAACCACCAATAATAGAATGGAACTATTAGCGGTCATTAAAGCCCTATCTGCCTTAAAAACAAAAACCCTCCCTATTCATATATACACTGACAGTAAATATGTAGTGGAATCGGTAGAGCAAAAATGGTTGAACAACTGGATTAAAACCGATTTCAAAGGTGGTAAAAAAAACAAAGACCTTTGGTTACAATATCATAAGATAGCGGCTTCTTTCACCATTAAATTTCATTGGGTAAAAGGACATAGTGATAATACACACAATAATAGATGCGATATTTTAGCGACAGAAGCTGCCGACAATGGCCCTTGGAAGATTGACGAGGTTTTCGAATTAAATGAAGCTGCTAAATAATAGATGTTCTACTATTAGATAACTAAAATTTAGATGGCTTTGAACTTTGGAATAAGTACACGAAAAGAACCAAATAAAACGCTACCAAATACTAAAGTACCCGCCACACTATAGGGATAGAAAGGTAAACCGTCTACCATAGTTTGTATAAGTCCAGTAATAGTGAATGCATGATGATAGCCACCTCCTTGTGCCCATACTAAAAAGTTAGAAACTAAAAAGTAAGCAGTGGGTGCCGCTAAAAAGCCGATAAAATATTTAGATGGTTTGTTGCTTTGCAAACCAAAACCAAACACAGCAGTACCAGCAATTAAAACATAGTTTAATAATTGACCTTGATAAAAACCTTGTATGGGTGTTAAATGATAAGAATATAATACTTGATATAACAAATCAGAGATAAACATTGAAAGTATTGGTAATAAAAAAGCATATTGCTTTTGTTTTGCGAATAATGATCCACCAAATAAGGCAATTGCAATTTGTGGCGCGAATCCATAAGGTCTTCCCGGTAATACACGGTATAAAGCACTAGTAAGTATCATTATCACTAAAGCCACGAATATTTGTTTATTGAATCTCATCTTTATTGTTTTTATCTTTTTTAAATGCTAAACTTCTAACATAAGCTAAGCAAACAAAAATACGGGTTTCATTCTTTATTTAATATATTTTATAAATAATCATTTTCCTCATTTGTGAATAAACTATTTAGGGACAAAAGACTTAAACAAAACAGAGGCTGCCTTGGCCTTCATGGTAAGCTTGGCATTGGGTGTCAATAGCCCAGTATCACCAGCTTTATAAGCTATATCTTCAATTATGACTTCACCATCTATTACTAATAGCATCTCTAAGCTATAGGTTGAAATTGTGCAAACTTCACCCACATTTAGTACTATTTTAGTTAAACCAAAATCGGGTACCGGGCAGGGATAGTTTATTTCTTTGTCATTAAGCTTATCTCCTTTAAGTTTAATAGGATGAGTGGGTACAAAATTTACATGCTGTAAAAGTTCTTTCACATCGACATATTTGGGTGTTAATCCTCCTCTTAAAACATTATCGCTATTGGCCATTAACTCAATATTCTGTCCTTCTAAATAAGCATGCAGTATACCAGCTCCTTGAAAAATACCTTGGTACTTTGGAATGTTTACAATATTCAAAATATAGATTGAAAGAATACCCTTGTCAATGTTTTTTGAAGGTATACCATCGGCATAATATTTATGCGCCCACCAGTGTGGATCATTTTTGGTTACAGTTCCTTTAGCCACTGAATTCGCTGCTTCTTCTAATAATGGTTTTAATATTGCATCAGCTACCTCCATAGGCAGTTGCATAAAATAAGAATACAAATTTCGATAATCACCCCCTTTAAATTCACTTACTAAGGGTTTGAGGCATAAATAAGTATTCAACCTTTTTTCTAAATTGGCTGCTGGTAAAAAACCATGCAATAACCAAAAATCGCTGAGGGCCACCATTACTTCAGGCTTATGATTTTCATCTTTATAGTTTCTATTGGCTGCATCAATAGAAATACCCTTGTCCTGCTCTGCTTTAAAACCAATCACAGCATTTTGCTTTGAAGGATGCACTTGAATGCTTAGCATATCACGCACATCTAATATTTTGAATAAATAAGGTAGTGCGTTAAACTTATTAGTTATTTCCTTACCCAGCCATTGAATAGGTTGTGATTTTATTAATTGCATTAAGTCCTTTTCGCCTTCCGGCGTTTGAATAGTAGAAGCTGCCAAAGGATGAGCCCCCATCCAATATTCAGCATAAGGCAAATGATTTACATTCTCTACACCCATCAAATTGGGAAGGAAGGTAGTACCTCCCCAATCATAATGCCTATGTTTTCCTAGTAATTTATACGCTTTTTGCATGTAGATAAAATGTCGATGTTTGGGCTATAACATAAAGCTAAATAAATTTTAAATGAGCAACAAAGAAATTGGGCTATTTGGTGAAAATATGGCCGTAGGTTACCTTAGTCAACTAGGGTTTGAGATATTGCATCGAAATTGGAGATACAAGCATTTAGAAATAGATATTATTGCCAGCAAGAACAATCTCTTACATATCATTGAAGTGAAAACAAGAACCAGTATTGAATTTGGTTACCCCGAACAATTTATAGGTAGACAAAAAATGCAGTTTTTAAAAAATGGGGCAGCTTTTTTTCAATATGAAAATCCTGGGTGGAAATATTTGCAGTTCGATGTCATTTCCATTTTCTTAAATGAAAAACAAATATGGGAATTAACTTTTTTCGAGGATGTCTATTTCTAATAAGTATTAGCCAATAAGCACCTGCATTTTCTCCACCATTTTATAAGTAGCTGGACAGAATTCAACGTTTTGTATGTGCACGTGCATATACTCAGTCATTTTTCGTTTCGTTAAGTGTGGAAATCCGGCACAGTCTGAAGGTCGGATATCATAAATGCTGCACTTATTGGATTTCAAATTTAAAAACTGACAAGGTTGTAATTTATTTAACCAATCTTTATCTTTTTTATCATAGTCTAACCACTTTTCTTTAAAAGCAGCAGGTGTCATTTCAAAATGACTTGAAATTCTTTTAATATCGGTGGGTGTAAATGTAGGACTCATTGTTTTGCAACAATTAGCACAACTCAAACAATCTATTTCTTTCCAAACTTCAGGACTAAGCTTCTGTGTAATTTGATCTAGCCCTTTAGGTGTATTCTTCTCTATTTTTCTAAGGAATGACTTTAATTGCTTCCCATTATGCCTCACTTTCTGCTTAAATGACCTTAAATTTACTTTCATATTGATGATTAATCTGAGGCGAAATAAAATCATTAATGCATAACAATCAAATCTTTTATTCAAGCATATGAATTGGGCTCCGTATAAAAAAGGATTTAAAGCATTCTTACAACTTGAAAAGTCGTTAAGCGCACATTCTGTTGAAGCTTATTTAAGAGATATTGATAAATTAATCAACTATCTTGAAAGCAACGAAGAAGCATTAAGCCCAGCAGATGTTAGTTTACAACATCTTCAATCCTTTATACAATGTATTGGTGAAATGGAGATGGCGCCTACCTCTCAAGCAAGAATCATATCAGGCATAAAATCTTTTTTCAAGTATTGCTTGTTGGAACAAATTTGCACCATCAACCCAACCACCTTATTAAATAGCCCTAAAACAAGAAGAAAACTACCCGATATTTTAAGCTTTGAAGAAATTGAGCTTTTAATAGGTCATCTTGACTTAAGCAAACCAGAAGGTGGCCGCAATAAAGCTATTTTAGAAACTATGTATAGTTCTGGCCTTAGGGTTACAGAAGCCATTAATTTAAAAATTTCTTGCTTGTATTTAGATGTAGGTTTTATCAGAGTCATTGGTAAAGGCGATAAAGAAAGGCTAATTCCTATTGGATCAGATGCCATTAAATTTATAAAAATTTATAAAGACACTATTCGTAATCATCAAACACCTGCCAAAAACTGTGAAGACATTTTATTTTTAAATAACCGTGGCAAGGGACTTAGCAGGGTCATGATATTTTATATAATCAAAGCCCTTATTTTAAAATCGGGTATTAAAAAATCGATATCTCCCCATAGCTTCAGGCACTCCTTTGCCACCCATTTAGTAGAAGGGGGCGCCGACCTAAGAGCCGTGCAAGAAATGCTGGGACATGAGAGCATCACCACCACTGAAATTTACACCCATATTAATAGAGAATACCTTAGAGACACCCTTGACCGCTTTCATCCCGCCTTTAAAAAATAACAAAAAATACACATATACTACCTAGAAATAAACTAGGTTTGTTATCTAAAAAATTGCACATGAAAAAAATACTTTTTGTTTTAACTACCCTATTAAGCTTATCTGCAACAGCACAAATTAAAATGCCTGCAGCTAGCCCTACCCAAACACTTATTCAAGATTTTGGATTAGGTAAAATTGAAATCGTTTATTCAAGACCAGGACTTAAAGGCCGTGCTGCATTTGGAAATGGCACTTTATTAGCACCCACTGGAATTGTTTGGAGAACAGGTGCTAATGGCGCAACAAAAGTTACATTTTCAGATCCAGTAACAATTGGCGATAAAACCTAGGCTGCAGGTTCTTATGGTTTATTTACCATCCCAGGTGAAAACGAGTGGACTATTATTTTCAATACCAATTCTAAAGGTTGGGGAAGCTTTGAATATAAAGAAACTGAAGATGTAGTACGTGTAAAAGTGAAACCAGAATTGACTAGCAATAACACAGAAACATTTACAATAGGTGTAGGTAATATTACTCCAGAAACAGCTACTATATATTTAAAGTGGGCTAAAACCATGGTAAACATTCCTATTAAAACAGATATTAAATCGACTATTCGTAAACAAGTAGAAGCTTCTACTTCTGGTGCCACCGTAACAGGTGCCGCTTACCAAGCAGCCGCTAATTTTTATTTTGATATGGACAAGGATTATGTGAAAGCCTTAGCCAATGTAAATAAAGCTATTGATGCAACACCTACAGCCTATTGGTTATTTCTTTTAAAAGCAAAAGCTCAGAAAGAATTAGGGGATAAGAAAGGTGCTAAAGCAAGTGCTGAAACTTGTATTAAAATGGCTACTGAAGGAAAAAATATGGATTATGTGCGATCTGCAAATGATGTGATTGCTTCTTTATAAGATTCTTTATAAGATTATTTGAGAAGATTATTTGAGAAGATTATTTAAGTGTAGATACTAAAAAGAGTCCAGTGTAATGCACGGGACTCTTTTATTTGAGATCAGCTCTAAATGTGCGGAAGAGGAGATTCGAACTCCCACGCCCGGGTATGGGCGCTACCACCTCAAGGTAGTGCGTCTACCAATTTCGCCACCTCCGCTCAAACGCAAACCTACTTAAAATTTCTTTTCTGCTAGTATTTTTTGCATCTTTGTAAAACTTCAAATTTTCACCATGTCTAACTACAACGTTACCTGCCCTAAATGTCAACATAACTTTGAGCCTACCGATGCTATTAGAGAGGAAGTGGAAAAAGAACTGCGCGGTAAAATGACCGATTGGCAAAAAAAGAAAGAAGAAGAAACCACTGCCTTATTAGCTGAACAAAAAATAGCTATTGAAAATGAATTAGCAGAAAAATTAAAAAAAGAGTTAGGTGCTCAGTATGATCATAAAATAAAACTCATGCAGCAAAGCGAGACTGCCATGAGTAAGCAGGTAAAAGATTTTCAAGAAAAAGAATTAGCATTTTTAAAACAAGTACAAGCCATTCAAGCCAAGGAAGCGGAATTAGAATTAGAACTACAAAGAAAATTAGTAAAGGAAAGAGAAACCTTAAAAGCGCAAATACAAAAAGAAGAAATAGAAAGAGGTTCTTTAAAAGACCAAGAACATGTGTTGAAAGTAAAAGAATTAGAAAAGCAATTAGAGGATCAACGCAAGCTAGCCGAAGAAATGCGACGCAAAGCCGAACAAGGCAGTATGCAAATGCAAGGCGAAGTACAAGAATTATTATTAGAAGAACTTCTTAAAACTAGCTTCCCTTTTGATCAGATTTCCGAAGTGGGCAAAGGTGTAAGAGGTGCCGATTGTATTCAAATGGTGCGTAATAGCCTTGGACAAGAAGCTGGTAAAATTATTTATGAAAGTAAAAGAACCAAAGATTTTAACCAAGAGTGGATTGATAAATTAAAAGCGGATATGCGCAGTCAAGGTGCAGATATTGCAGTGATTGTTACGCAAACCTTCCCTAAAGAACTAGATCGTTTTGGTGAAAAAGACGGCGTGTATATATGTTCATTCCAAGAAGTTAAAAGTGTTGCTTTATTATTGAGAAATGCGATTTTAAAAATTCATGATACTAAAAAGAGTCAAGTCAATAAAGGAGACAAAATGAGTTTTTTGTATGACTACTTAACAAGCAATGAATTTAGCGAACAATGGAAAGCCGTTGGCGAAGGTTTTAGACAAATGCGTTCTAGTATTCAAAAAGAAAGAGATTCCATGGAAAAACTTTGGAAAGCAAGAGAAAAGCAACTTGAAAAAGTATTGCTCAATGCCATGCACATTAAAGGATCCATTGAAGGTATTGCTGGTGCAGACGCGATTCACTTAGATTTACTAGAGGATGATACTACACTTGGAATAGAGGAAGAATAAGTATCTAAGTTGTCTAAACTATAATAAAGAATCTTTAGTGATAACAAGTAACGCATACGTAATCTGTTCCAAAATGATAGTCTAAATGAACCTTGATTTTATTTCCTTTATGTAAAATTACTGCTGGCAAGGTTCCCCTATCTCCCCTTGTCAATTCAAGGATATTAAAATCCTTTGCAAAATCAATTCCTAATTGTTCATATTTTTTATACATGGCTTCTTTGGCTGCCCAAAAAAATGCCAATTGATTCAATTGATCCTTTTCGTCCAAGCCTGCAATCATTGTTTTCTCCTGGTCATTTAAAAATTTATGCGCCACTTTAGCAATGCGTGGGTGAATGATTTCAATATCTATGCCTATAGGTTTGTCATCTACTGCACAAGCTGCATAACCCTTACAATGTGAAAATGAAAAATGAAAAGGCAAGCCCATTAAGTAAGGTTTTCCATTATCTGCCATGACCAATTGATTCAAATCTGCTGCTGGCATCATTAATTTAAATAGTAACCTAACGGCCAAATGTTGCGTCCTTCTTTCCTCATTGGCAATTGGAATAGTAAGTTGAACATCTGTCTCAAAAAAAGACGCAGGTTCTTGAATAGACCAAATGGCTAGATGAGCTGTCTCGTTAATATTTTGTTGATAAAAGAAAGGCATTTTGAATTAGATTGCAGTCTGTTTTAAAGACCGAAATTAAACATAAATCGATTAAGATGATATTATCAGATTCACGCATACTCGAAGAAATTCAAAAAGGAACCATCAAAATTGAACCTTACGATCGCAAAGACTTAGGTAGCAATAGCTATGACGTGCATTTGGGCAAATGGTTAGCCACCTACGATAATGCCATTTTAGATGCGAAAGCACATAATACCATTACCTATTTTGAAATACCTGAAGAAGGTTTTGTTTTAGAACCTACTGGCTTTTATTTAGGCGTTACATTAGAATATACAGAAACACATGCGCATGTTCCTTTTTTAGAAGGAAAGTCTTCTACCGGAAGATTAGGTATTGACATACATGCCACCGCAGGTAAAGGCGATGTAGGTTTTTGTGGTTACTGGACTTTAGAAATTTCCGTAAAACAACCTGTTAAAATATATAAGGGAATGCCTATTGGTCAACTTATTTATTTTCCTGTAGATGGAGAGATTGAAGTGAAATACAATCAAAAGAAAAACGCTAAATATAGCGGTCAGCCGGAGAAGCCTATTGAGAGTATGATGTGGAAAAATAATTTTTAGTATACACCCTAAGTATAATTTATTTACTGCTTTGCTTTTTATAGGCTATTACCCATAGAAGCACTTCATCATAACTTTTTATTCCTTTAGCCTGTTTATTCCATAGTAAGAATTGATCATAAAGAGATGTGGATGCAGGAATGAGTAAATCTTGTCTTTGTATAAAAAAATCTTTTATCTTTTTTCTATCCCCTATTACTTTAGCATCGAGTATGAATTTATTTCGATTCACTATTTTTTTCCAGTTTTCAAAATTGCCTGTTTTTGCAATTAAGCCTAAATGTTCGGATTGACAATAAGTAAACATTTGCAGTAACATAGAATAGCGCAATAATGCATCATTAGATTCTGTCGCAACTACATAAGCCATAAAATTGGCTTCTGCCTCAGAGGCATAGCCCATTTGATGAGCTAATTCATGGCAGCTTGTATAGGGCAGGGTTAGCAGCGGAACATCGGTCCTAACAATAGCTTCTCCTGTTATGGGTTGATAAAATGCCATATACCCTAAATAATCACCCCAACTAGGAAAAGCAGCCTCTTTCAAAACCGGTTTATCTAAATGAAGCTGGGGGAATCTGTTTTTTAGCTGTTTATAGTCCAAAATGCTATTACTAAATACCTGGTCTATTTTAAGTTCTTGGATTAATGAATCTGTCAGTATTTGCCTGGTTTTATTCAAATTATCAATAAGATCCAAACTAAGGCTATCTAGCTGAAGGGCGGAATAGCTAGTATCGATTTTTAAATAAAAGCTTTTAGCGGGGCTAGATTGCTGATAATTTAACCCCCAAATAAGCATATAAACCACATATAACTGAAGCAGCTTTATTAAAAATTTCTTGCCAAAACCGAGCAAATAAGGTTTAAAGGATCTAGTATTAACTTTATTTTTAAATTTATATAAGCTTATTATAATATTGATAATCAATACTATTATTAAAAAAAGATAGATGTATTCACCAATGGGCATTTTAACGCCTCCAGTAACTGTTCTTAGGCCTAGGCTCATGTATTTAAATAGGCCAAAACTGAAATAAGAAGCGACCAATTGAGGGAAGAATGAAAAGATGAGAATAGCCAATGCCATTAGCAGCCAAACTGCTTGATATAGGTTTATGATAGGAGCACTGCGCTTTATTAGGTCTTTTTTCAACTTTTGGGGATTAATTGGCTGGTCGATGAATAGGTATTCAAAAGTAGGATAAACTTTGTCTTTTGGTTGGTTTTTACTAACTTTGCCAACCTTATAAGTACGGATATGAACCAAAACAGGGCTTACGAAATAGCATTTGTGGGTTTAACACCCGGTTTACACGAGTTCGAATACCGTATCGAGGACCAGTTCTTTACCAGTTTTGGCCAACAAGACTTCTCTAATTGCAACACCCTTGTTAAGCTTACGCTTGACAAAAAACAAGGTTTTTTCCAATTGCATTTTGATGTTGATGGCAAAATAGATACCCTTTGCGATCGTTGCGGCAATCCCCTAACGATTCAATTATGGGATGAGTTCAACATAATTGTAAAATTAGTGGACGACCCTATTACCATGAACAGTCAAGAAGAAGACGCTGATATTTTTTACATTGATAAAGGTGAAAATTATTTTTCAATCGCTGCTTGGATTTATGAATTCATTAATTTAAGTATTCCTTTACAACATATTTGTAAGAAGAATGAAAAAGGAGAATCGACCTGCAATCAAAAAGTATTAGACCAGTTGAACCAATTCAAAGCAAATCCAACAGAATTGAATAATAAAAACATCTGGAAAGGTTTAGAAAAATTTAAAGGATTGGATGATACGAATGAAGAAGAAGTAAGCAAGAATTAACAACGAATATTAAATAATAAATTTTAAAAAATAAGAGATGCCTAATCCTAAACGCAGACACTCACAACAACGTAGTGCTAAAAGAAGAACTCACTATGTAGCTCAAGAAGTTACATTAAGCAAAGATGGAACCACTGGAGAAATCCATGTACGTCATCGCGCACACGTTCAAGAAGGTAAATTGTATTACAAAGGGCTATTAGTAAGCGAAAAAGCGCCACTAAAAGCTTAATTGCCGATTCAATGAATATTGGCATCGATATGATGGGAGGCGATTACGCCCCACTAGAAGCCGTTAAAGGTGTACAGCAATATTTAGCAAAATCGGAAAATAATTTATTTTGTATAGGTGAAGAAACCCAGCTGAAAGAACTTTTTCAGCGTCATGGGATTTCCTCACCTTTTTTACATATTATACCTGCCGCTGAACTGATAGGTTACCACGAACATCCTACTAAAGCCTTAAAAGAAAAACCAAATTCATCTATTGCCATTGGTTTTAAACTATTGGTGAATGGCGAGATAGACGCGTTTTTAAGTGCAGGTAATACTGGCGCAATGTTAGTAGGTGCTATGTTTAGCATCAAAACCATTAAAGGGGTATTAAGGCCCACCATTGCTTCCCTTCTTCCTAAACTTAATGGCAAAACGGGTTTATTAGTAGACGTAGGATTAAATGCAGATTGTAAACCAGAACAATTAAATCAGTTTGGTATTTTAGGCAACTTATATGCCAAGTATATTTTAAATATTGACAACCCTACAGTGGGTTTACTAAATGTAGGTGAAGAAGAAGGCAAAGGCAATATTTTAGCACAAGCCACCTACCCTTTACTAAAAGAAAATACAGCCATTCAATTTATAGGCAATATTGAAGGCAGAGATGTATTTAATGACAAAGCTGACGTCATTGTTTGCGATGGATTTACCGGTAATATTATTTTAAAAACTGCTGAAGCCATGTATGATGCAGCTAAACATCAAAACTTAGAAAACGATTCTTTTTTTGGACGTTTCCATTTTGAAAATTACGGAGGCACCCCTGTTTTAGGTGTGAACAAACCCGTTATTATTGGGCACGGTATTAGTAATGCAAAAGCATTTTATAATATGATTTTACTTGCTGAAAAAATGATAAAAACGCGCTTCTGCGAAATCATTACTAGTAATTTCGAGAATCTATAGTACAGTTCTATTTGTTTTCTACTAATGCTGGTTTATTTTTCCACGCAGAGCACTTGTTTTCGTTCAAAACTTCTGTATTTCTTTATTCCTACTTTCTTATTAATTAGTTTATTTTTACTACAATAATAAAGTGAAATAAAACCTATGTGGTTAAATAATATTTTAGAAACCATCGGCAATACACCCTTAATTCGTTTAAATAAAATAACGAGTGAACTGCCTGCTACTGTGCTTGCTAAAGTAGATTATTTCAACCCTGGCAATTCTATTAAAGATAGAATGGCTTTAAAAATGGTAGAAGTGGCGGAAGCAGAAGGAAAACTAAAACCAGGTGGTACTATTATAGAATGCACGAGTGGTAATACTGGAATGGGACTTGCCTTAGTAGCCATTGTGAAAGGATATAAATGCATATTTACCACCACCGATAAGCAAAGTAAAGAAAAGATGGACATACTAAGAGCCGTGGGCGCTGAAGTAATTGTATGTCCAACGAATGTTGCACCAGCCGATCCAAAAAGTTATTATTCTGTGGCTAGAAAATTAGCTGCCGAAACACCGAATTCTTTTTTCTTTAATCAATATGACAATTTAGCAAATCGTCAGGCGCACTATGAAAGTACTGGGCCAGAAATTTGGAAGCAAACTGAAGGAAAAATTACTCATTTAGTTTGTACTGTTGGTACAGGGGGAACCATTACTGGCACTGCAAAGTATTTAAAAGAAAAGAATCCGAATATTAAAGTATGGGCCATTGATCCCATTGGTTCATTACTTACACATTACTTTCAAACAGGCATTGAAGACCACTCTTATGTTCAACCCTATATTGCAGAGGGCTTTGGCGAAGATTTTATTCCCGCCAATTATGATATGAGCTTAATTGATCATTTTGAACAAGTAGCCGATAAAGAAGGTGCTTTAATGACAAGGCGTCTGGCTAAAGAAGAAGGTTTATTCTGCGGTTACAGTGCGGGCTCTTGCATTTTAGGATTATTACAATTAAAGGATAAATTAAAACCAACAGATCTAGTGGTATGTATTTTACACGACCATGGTAGTAGGTATGTTGGAAAAGTCTATAATGATGAATGGATGAAGTCTAAAGGTTTTTTATAAAGGACTGATTTTCAATTAAAATGTGTGTATTCTTCCCTTTTTTGTGGATTATTTTACCCCAAAACGGAGACTTAGGCTAACATTCGTTTGGGCCATAAATTGTATATTTGCCACTCAATAAATAAACTATGAGCAAGTACAGAGCAGGGGTATTATTTGGTAAAGAATTAGAGACATTATACAACGATGCAAAGGCCAATAAGTTTGCCATTCCAGCAGTAAATACAACTGGAACAGACACCATTAACGCAGCTATTGAAACAGCCGCAAAAGTGAACTCCCCTATCATTATCCAATTTTCAAATGGCGGTGCTCAATTTATAGCAGGTAAGGGAATGCCTAACGATAATTTACAAGCTAATATTCAAGGGGCTATTGCAGGTGCATTACATGTGCACCAAGTAGCTAAATTTTACAATGTTCCTGTTATTTTACATACCGATCACGCAGCAAAAAAATGGTTACCCTGGATTAGCGCTTTAATTGATGCGGGCGAACAATATAAAAAAGAAAAAGGCCAACCTTTATTTAGTTCTCATATGTTAGACTTATCTGAAGAAAGTTTAGAAGAGAACATTCAAACTTCTGTTGAATTTTACAAAAGAATGGCACCTCTTGGAATGAGTATTGAAATTGAATTAGGTGTAACGGGTGGCGAAGAAGATGGCGTTGATAATAGCAGTGTTGAAAATGATAAACTATATACACAACCTGAACATGTTGAATATGCCTATACTGAATTAAGCAAAGTGGGTAACTTATTTACAGTGGCTGCTGCTTTTGGAAATGTACATGGTGTATACAAACCAGGTAATGTAGAATTAAGACCCGATATTTTAAATAATAGTCAGGTGCATATTCAGAAAAAATTAAACACAGCAGAGAAGCCAGTGTATTTTGTTTTTCATGGTGGATCGGGTTCACCACAAAATCAAATTAGAGAAGCCATTGGATATGGCGCTATTAAAATGAATTTAGATACCGATTTACAATGGGCATTCTGGGAAGGTATTTTAGGCTATTACAAAAAGAATGAGGCCTTCTTACAAGCTCAGTTAGGTAACCCTGAAGGAGCCGACAAGCCTAATAAGAAGTATTATGACCCTAGAGTTTGGTTAAGAAAAGGAGAAGAGTCCATTATTAAGAGATTGGAAGTAGCTTTTGATGACTTAAACTGTATTAACAGAAACGCTTAAACAAAATTTTAACATAGCTGCCTATTTATTAGAATGGGTGGCTGTTTATTTTTTTATAACTTCATATAGAACTAAAAAATTGCTTAACTATTTGAAATAGAAAAAGAATTATGAGAAATAGAGAAGAAGATATTGAAGTAAACTTAACAGGTGAAGAAACCGCTGCTTCTGAGGCTAGTAAATCAAGATGGTTTAAAAGAATAAGAAAGGGCATTACTACTTCTACTGCCGATAAAAAAGAAACACCAGAAGGCCTTTGGACAAAATGCCCTTCTTGTAATCATATTTGTACTAGTTCAGAATTAAAAGAAAATTTATTCATTTGTTCTAAATGTAATTTTCATCATCGTATTGGCAGTGATGAGTATTTTGATATTTTATTTGACGAAGCGCAGTGCACAGAACTTTTTGATAATATTAAAAGTAAAGATGCACTCAACTTTACCGATTTAAAAAACTATCAAAAAAGATTAGATGAAATTCACGCTAAAACCGATTTAAAGGATTCTATGCGTGTAGCAGTGGGTAAAATTAATGGGGAAGCAATGGTGGTGGCTTGTATGGACTTTGAATTTATTGGAGGTTCATTAGGAAGTGTGATGGGAGAAAAATTTAGTCGAGCTGTTGATTATTGTATACAACATAGGCTACCCTATTTAGTCATTAGTAAAAGTGGTGGTGCCCGTATGATGGAGAGCGCCTTTAGTTTAATGCAATTGGCTAAAACCAGTGGTAAGCTTTCTCAATTAAGTGACGCTAAACTTCCTTTTATTTCTATGCTTACCGATCCTACCTTTGGTGGCATTTCTGCAAGCTTTGGTATGCTAGGTGATATTAACATTGCAGAGCCTGGCGCCTTAATTGGTTTTGCTGGCCCTCGTGTTATTAAAGAAACCATTAAAAAAGATTTACCCGCAGGATTCCAACGCAGTGAATTTTTATTAGAACATGGCTTTTTAGACTTTATCATTGATAGAAAAGACTTAAAAAATAAATTATCCGAAGTGGCTTACTTATTCAAACATTAATCCATTTAGGAAGTCAATATTTAATCCTATTTTTGTTTCCCGGCGCTATATCAGTTCCGGGATTTTTTATGGCTAAAGCGAAACCAGTACAAGCAAAAGAATTGAATAATAGGCAGGCCTATTTCAACTACCACATAGAGGACAAATATGAGGCAGGCATTGTATTGTTAGGCACAGAGGTAAAATCGATTAGAGAAGGTAAGGTAAGTTTCAATGACTCCTTCTGTATGTTTGATAAAGGCGAATTATGGGTACGTGGCTTATTCATTAATGCCTATACCCATGGCAATGTCAACAACCACATTGAAGTGCACGACCGTAAATTATTATTGCAAAAAAGAGAGCTTGAAAAATTAGAGACCAAGGTAAAAGAAAAAGGATACTCCATTATTCCCTTACGCATATTTTTTAATGATAAACATTATGCCAAAGTAGAAATAGGTGTGGGTAAGGGTAAAAAAGAATTTGATAAGCGTGAAACCATTAAGTCACGCGATGTCGATAAAGAAATTAAACGACTGCTGAAGCGCTAATAAATTTCTTTCAAAATTTTCTTTTAAAAAATATTTTCATAGAATAATCACCTATATCTCACTCTCTGATCGCTTCGCTCACAAAGTTCGTTCGATATAGCATTTATTCTTTATTCAATATTTTTTCAAGTTCCACCCAAAATAATTTATTAGTTACTATACAGCCTTCATCAGTGAGATATAGGTGTTTTTTCATTTAATATTTAAATTACTAATTATTCAATATTTTTCAAGTTCCATTCAGCGTTATTGATACTTTTTCTTCGGCGCTTCCTCACTCTTTAACTGTTCGGCGATAGCAGAAGGATGCGGTTTATGAGTAGTGGCATAAGCAATGCCTAATAAGACTGCAAATATCCCAAAAGACCAGGCTAGTTCAATAGGAATTAACCAATAGCCCCAAAGTTTACTCACAGCAGCTTTTTGAGGATTACTTAACTCATAAATTAGTTCTAGCTTCTTTCCTAGTTTAGAAGCGTACTCAGCGCTATCTAATTCAAGCTTATATTCTTTACCATATTCAGAATAGATAGCCATTATCTTGGTCCTTGACCCCGTTCCTTCTTTTATAATAATTCCAGGAGCCCTTTCACTATCAAAATAATCAGGTACCCTTGTGAATGGTAAGTATAATAAAAAACAAGTAAGAAATAATATTATGGCAGATTTGATCATTAAAAAACTGGTTCTAAATTAAAAGAGCCCCTAGTATTACTACCAAGGACTCTTAAAGCGAATTTATAATATACTTTAGTTACTTAAACTTCTAAAGTCTACTGGTACTAATTTACTTACACCTGGCTCTTGCATAGTCACACCATAAATGACATCCACAGCACTCATAGTTTGCTTATTATGCGTAACAATGATAAACTGTGATTTATCACTAAACTTTTGAATCATTTGTGTAAACTTACTTACATTGGCATCATCTAATGGGGCGTCAACCTCATCCAAAATACAGAATGGTGCTGGCTTGATTAAATAAATGGCAAACAACATAGCCGTTGCCGTTAAAGTTCTTTCTCCTCCACTTAATTGACTAATAGAAGAAGGCTTCTTGCCCTTAGGACGAGCTACAATTTCTACTGCAGTTTCTGCTAAGTTTTCAGGATCAACTAATATTAAGTCACAAGAGTCTTCTTCTGTAAACAAAGCTTTAAATACCTTTTGGAAGTTTTCTCTTGCTTGATTGTATGTTTCTAAGAAGGCTTTATTCGCTGTGGCTTCTACTTCTTGTATAGTAAGCATTAAGCTTTCTTTCGCAGTCACTAAGTCATTTTTTTGCTCTAAGATGAAATCGTAACGCTTTTTAATTTCAGTATAGGCTTCAATGGCTGTTGGATTCACTTCACCCATATTCTCCAAACGCTTCTTCATTCTATCGGCGCTAGCTTGTAATTCCTCTAAGGAGATTTCAGTAGTTCTAGCTTCGTCCAAGATTTCTTCTAATTCAACTTTAAACTCAACGTTTAATCTTTCTTTCATGCCAGACAACTGTAATTTTAAATTATTCAGTTGGTCTTTAATTTCATTGATTAATTGATCAATTAATTCTTTAGACTTAATCTGCATTCTTAAGGCACTCTCTTTTTCTTGTAAATTATTTCTTAAATTATAATAGGCCTGATCTGCTTCATTTAATACGGACTCTTCCTCTTCCTTAGTCTTTAATAGTTTAACTAAGTCTTCTTCCAATTGCGCTAATTCGGCACGACTTTCCACTATAGCAGCACTCGCTTCCGTTAATTGAACACTATTGGTTTGTATTTGAGCATGTAAATCGTTTAATTGATTTTCCTTGAACACCACTTCTTGTTGCAAGGCTTCAATTTTGCTATACTGTTTAGTTAATTGTAAGTTCATTTCATTAAACTCACCAGAAGCTAAATGATAAGCCTGCTCTGCTGCTTGGTAAGCTAATTCAATATCATTTAAATTAGATTGATTTTGTTGTAAAGAAAGATTCAATGCCTCTAAAGCAATTCTTGTATCCGCAATAGCAGTATGTTCTTCCGTAATCTTATCTTCATATTCCTTTAACTTAACAATAGCAGCAGACTGTGCTAGTTGTAAATTCTCTACTCTATTCTTATTGGCAAAAACCTCATTAATTAATGTGTTCACGGCCTGCTCTGTCGCACGTATTTCGTTTTCTTTTAAAAGCTCATTAAACTGCAATACAGAATTATGTTGAGTTTGAATAGTGGCTTTTAAATCATTTACTACTTTTTCTTGCGCTTGAATATCTTCTAATAGTTTTTCTAAATTCTTTGCACGTCCAATTTTCTTTCCTTCAAATAAACCAACGCTACCACCAGTTAATGTATACTTACCTCTTACATACTTACCCGTTTTTTCCAAGATAATACCTGCATAATCGCCCGATAAGGCTTGTTCATTTTCAGCAATAAA
This sequence comes from Sediminibacterium sp., assembly GCA_007280515.1. GTDB lineage: Bacteria > Bacteroidota > Bacteroidia > Chitinophagales > Chitinophagaceae > Sediminibacterium. The sequence goes on along the minus strand of QYPL01000017.1, from coordinate 44,962 downwards.
AACATTGCCTAATAAATGATTTGCCAAAGCGCTATACTTACTATCTATTTCTATAACGGATAAAGCTGCAATAGTGTTAGCAGGTGCCGCATTGGCGGAAGCACCGTTTAATTGATCTAATAAGAAGAAGTTGGCCTTGCCTTTTTTATTGTCATCCAATAATTGCACGGCTTGCATACCCTCTTTTAAATCATTGACTACATAATAGTTTAAATAAGGCTCAAGTACATTCTCCACCGCTGCACGGTAGGCTTCTTGTACATATAAGATATCTGATAAAATAGGTGCTTGATGATTCCAGCCTGTATTCTTATGTAAGAACTTAACACTCTCCGGATAACCTTCCATAGAATCTACTAAGCTCTTTAATAAATCGTATTCGTTTTTCTTGGCATCTAATTTTCTAGTTTGTTCTGCTAGTTCAGATCTTAGGATTTCTAATTGCTCCTGCGTTTCAAAAATACTTGCTCTTGCATTATCATGCTGTGTTTGTAAAGCAGCTAAATGTGTTTTATTCAATTCTAAATCGGCTTCTTTAGTAGCTAATTGAGAAGTAATATCCGCTATTTGGCCTACTCTATGATTTTGTTCCTCTTCTAATTGCTGATGAGATCTTTGAACGTTTTGAATGGAAGTGTCAGAAACTGCTACTTTTTTCTCTGCATCAAATTGATTTCTTTGAATTTGTTGATAAGACTGACGCAGATTATCTAAAGTAGCTCTTTGGCTATCGAATGAATCTCTTTTTTCAGTTAAAGCTGTTTGAGATTGATCAACTCTATTTTTAAAATCTTGGTATATTTTTTCTTCCTCTATTACTTGTAGTTTGGTGTACTCGATAGAATCACCAATGGTCTTTAATTGACCTTCCGCTTTTAATAGAAACTCTTGTAAAGAAGCTTCTTTATCATTTAGGTAATCTAAGCGTTGAGCAGCTAAGTTTTTATCGTTCTCTTTGGTTCTAAGTGTAGATAAACTATCGTTGTATTGATGCTGAATAGCCTGCAAGCCCTTTTCTTTTTCTATAAATACCACACGCTCAACCTCTAAAGCAGCCTCTTCCAATGCAATAGCAGCTTCTAATTGAAATTTCTTATCCGTTTCTGCTTCTTGTTGATCGTTTAGATCCTTGTAGCTAATATTAAAACCTTCTAAAGAAGCCTTCGCTAGTTCGATGGCAGTGTCTTTGTAATCTTTTTTGATTTCAAAATACTTTTCTGCTTTTTTAGCTTGGTTCTCTAATGTTTTTAGTTGATTATTAATTTCAAATAATAAATCTTCAATACGCGCTAAATCTTGTTCAGTCGCATCTAATTTATTCTTCGCTTCTTTCTTTCTTGTTTTGTAAATGGTGATTCCGGCCGCTTGTTCTAACATTCTACGACGACTATTATCTTTATCTTTAATAATATCATCTACCATGGCTAATTCGATAATAGCATAACTATCGGTACTCACGCCTGTATCTAAGAATAAATTATGGATGTCTTTCAAACGACAAGCCACATCATTTAAACGGTATTCACTCTCCCCGTTTTTATAAAAACGACGCGTTACTGTTATAGTGCTAAACTCGGTAGGTAATAAGTTTTTTGTATTCTCAAAAGTGAGGCTCACTTCGGCCATGCTACTTGCCGAACGGGTTTTGCTTCCGTTAAAAACTAAAGAATCGAGATTTTCGCTTCTTAAAGCTGAAATTTTTTGTTCTCCAATTACCCATCTTATGCTATCAATGATATTACTTTTACCACAACCATTTGGTCCGATAATACCCGTAATTCCCTCATCAAAACTTACAATTGTTTTGTCAGCAAAGCTCTTGAACCCTTTGATTTCTAATGACTTTAGTCTCACTTGTTATCTTCTATTTTATGTCTGCGAACATAAGAAAAAGACCCAAGAAATCAAGGCCTAAATGTTGTTTTGTGTACAATTAGTGGAGAAAAATTAAGCCTGTGCAATGAGCCTACCTCCAAGGGTAGTTAAGGTTCTAGCAGGAAATTTATTAACGACCATAAAGTCGTGTGTTGCCATTACTATAGCTGTTCCGTCATCCTTGGCTATTTGAAATAATAATTGCATGATTTCGTCGCTGGTTTCGGGGTCTAGGCTACCTGTTGGTTCGTCTGCTAATATCAATTTTGGTGAGTTTAACAAGGCCCTTGCAATGTCCACTCTTTGTTGCTCGCCCCCACTCATCTCATAGGTCATTTTAAAGCCTTTATTTTGAAGCCCCACTTTAGCCAGTACATCTTCTATTTTTTGTTCTACTAAACGCTCATCTTCCCAGCCTGTAGCTTTTAGCACAAAACGTAAATTTTCATGCACATTTCTATCGGTTAATAATTGAAAGTCCTGAAAAACAATCCCTAAATTCCTTCTTAAAAAAGGAAGTTTCTTCCAATCCATTTCATTTAAATCATATCCTACCACCAAACCTTTTCCTTCAGTAATATTTACTTCTCCATACAATGATTTCAATAAACTACTTTTTCCCGTACCCGTCTTACCTACTAAATACACAAACTCTCCTTTTTGAACAGTAAAATTTACATCTTGCAAAATGAGATTACCACTTTGATAAATATTCACCTTTTCTAATTGCACTACTATTTCGCTCATATCTTATTTTGTTAGTGTAAAATTAATAGCTAAAACTTTCTGTTCCAAAACTTCCTTTTAAAATTAATTCTTTTTGAGTAGAAGCTTCGACCCTTCCAATAATTTGTGCTTCAATAGCAAAGGTCTTTGCCAACTCAATTAAATCCAATGCCGATTTTTCATCGGTAAAAATTTCTAAACGATGGCCCATATTAAATACCTGATACATTTCTTTAGCGTTCGCTCCAGAATTTTCTTGAATTAAATTAAATATAGGCGGTACTTTTAAAAAATTATCTTTCACAATACGCATAGGGCCAGGTAAATACTTCATACATTTTGTTTGTCCCCCACCACTACAATGTATCATACCTTTCACTATTTCAAAATGCTTATCTAAAATGGCTTTCACGAGTGGGGCATAAGTACGCGTAGGGCTTAATAATAATTTACCAATACTAATATTACCAAAGCCAGGTATAGCAATTGTGTCGGTCATTTTATTTTTTCCAATATAAACCACCTGCTCATTTAAACTTGGTTCAAAAGTTTCAGGATATTTTTTTGCATAACTATGTTCTAAGACATCATGTCTTGCACTGGTAAGTCCATTACTACCTAGTCCACTATTGTAAGCAGTTTCATAACTTGCTTGACCATAGCTGGAAAACCCAACAATAACCTGCCCTGGGGCTATATGATCATTGGTAATGAGTTTTGCTTTAGGCCATCTTGCTGTCATGGTTCCATTTACGGCAATGGTTCTCACTACATCACCTACATCAGCTGTTTCTCCACCTAAAAATTCAATTTGAATGCCGAATTTTTTCAGGGTATTAAAAAAATCCTGTGTACCATTAATAACCTCGCTTAGTACCTCTCCTGTAATGACTAATTTATTGCGATCAATGGTAGACGAGAATAAAATTTGATCATAAATACCTACACATAATAAATCGTCTAAATTCATGGCAATGGCATCTTGTGCAATGCCTCTCCAAACACTGGCATCTCCTGTTTCTTTCCAATAGAGATAGGCTAGTATACTTTTAGTTCCTGCCCCATCGGCATGCATAATATTAATATAGTCAGATTGACCCCCTAAATAATCGGCATATAACTTACAAAAAGCATTGGGATATAAGCCTTGGTCAAGGTCTTTAATAGCCGCATGGACTTCTTCTTTTTGAGCGGAGACTCCGCGTTGGGCATACAATGACATGAATCTAAATTGGTTTATGGCATAAAGGTACAATTGTTTTACATTTGTGCCATATTTAGACAAGCAAGATGATAGTTCACTACGATTTAAAACAATTACCCGCTTTCCAACATGCCATTATTACTACGGGGGCCTTTGATGGAGTGCATATAGGCCATCAAGAGATTGTAAGCAGAATGAAGCAAATAGCCCATGAAATTGGCGGGGAAACAGTTATTATTACTTTCCATCCACATCCAAGAAAAGTAATCTCCTCTATCCCTGGAGAAATTAAACAACTTACTAGCCTAGAAGAAAGAATTGAATTGTTAACGCAAAGCGGCATTGACCATTTGGTAGTGGTCAATTTTAATTACGCTTTTTCTAATTTAAGCGCCGATGAATATATTAGAGCCTTTTTATTTGACCATTTCCACCCGCATACTATTTTGGTGGGCTATGACCACCGATTTGGCAATGGCCGCAATGGAAATTACGAGCTCCTCCAAAAATTTGGCAACGAACTTGGTTTTAAAGTAGAGCAGATTCATGAAAAAATTATAGGGGAAGAAATTGTAAGTTCTACCCAAATTAGAAACTATATACTAGAGCATCAAATTGAAAAAGCCAATGCGCTTTTAGGTTATCCATATTTATTTGATGGATTTGTAGTAAGAGGTAGTCAATTAGGCCGTACTATTGGGTTCCCCACTGCGAATTTGCATATCAATGATGAAGAAAAAATAATTCCTTCTAATGGTGTGTATGCCGTTAAAGTAAAAGGCAATTGCCTAGGTAATATTATTTATAATGGTATGATGAATATTGGTATTAGACCCACTGTGGATGGACAAAAAAAAGTAATTGAAGTACATATTTTAGATTTTGACCAAGATATTTATGAGCAAAATTTAACAGTAATGGTATACGAATATATTAGAGGTGAAGTGAAGTTTGATGGACTAGAGGCCTTAAAAGCACAACTCGCCAAAGACAAAATAACCACAGCGGCTATTTTAAAGAAATATCAGTAATACTTGGATTAATAAACATACAAGTACACTTGTATTAAAAGCCTTAGGCTGACTGCTTTTCAGGAACATCCATAATTTTAACGACCAACTCTTTTAATAAATCGGCGTCTGTATTATCTGCATCATTGATGCCCACTACCCTTAAATTATACTCGTGTATTAATAAAAGTATATTTTCCACTTTTGAATAAGAGTATTGCCTTAAAGCAGCTAAATAAATTTTAACAGCAAAAAAAGAAACGCCCACTTCGCTCATAATTCTTTTTTCATCACTCGTATTTAATCCATAGATAGCATAAATCTTACTAAAAAAAGCATATAAAGTAGGTAATATTAATTGTATAGGGGCCGCTTTATTATTGGATTCAAAGTATTGAATCATTCGAATGGCTTTGGCGAAGTTTTTTTGCCCCACTGCTTCTTGAAATTCAAAGGCATTATATTCTTTACTAATGCCAATATACTTTTCAATATCATCTTCGGTCATTTTCTTACGATCGCCTAAATTCACAATAAGCTTTTCTAACTCATTTTGAATTCTACTTAAATCATTACCAATATGATCTACTAAAATTTGTACGGCCTTGGGCGCAATTTGAAAACCTCTCTCTGCTACCCATTCACTGACCCATTCAGGCAGCTTACTATCATACATTTTTTTAGTAGCTATAAAAGTAGTTTTAGATTTTAATAGCTTACCAAAAGTTTTACGACCATCAATGTTTTTATCCTTATACGCCACAATTAAAATAGTAGAAGACAATGGATTTTCTACATAGGATTCTAATTTTTCAATTTGACTCATTAATTGAGCTTCCTTAATAATGACCACCTGACGTTCTGCAAAAACAGGATAACGCTTACATGCATTCATGATATCTGTCCATTCTGCATCCTTCCCATAAAAAATTGTAAGGTTAAAAGCCCTTTCTGCTTCAGGAAGTAGTTGCTTTTCTGCATAGTCTACTACTTTATCTATGTAATAGGCCTCCTCCCCTTCTAGCCAATAAATGGCATCAAAAACATTCTTTTTCCAGTTAGCTATAATTTTAGAAGTTGGCATATTCAAATATAAAGATAAGTCATACTTGAATCGTAAAAATTTTTAAAAATAAATGCTTCAAAATCAACCCCCTAATGGATCTCAAGTAAGGTAGTCTATAATTATTTGTAATATGTTCCATTTTTTGTATCTTTGTGCATTAAACTAAAAAAATTTTATGAGTAACGAATCTTCTAGCATGAGCAGTAAAATAACCATTGGTATTTTAATTTTAGTCATCATTGGCTCTTGGATATATTTCAATAGTTCTAAAGTGGACATTATTACTGGCTATGATAACAAAATAGCTGTTATTGATAGTGCTAAAGCAAAAATTCAAGCTGAATTTATAGAAGTATCTGCAAAAGCAGATTCTTTAACCAACCAAAATACTAGCCTTCAAGGTGATTTATTAGACAAGTCTAATCAAATTCAAAAATTGAAATCTAATATCAGTACTATTTTACGTAAGCAAAATGCAACAGATGTAGAATTAGCAGAAGCAAAAACTTTAATAGCCGATTTAAATGGCAAGGTAACTAACCTATTTGCAGACCTTACAAAAGCACAAGCTGAAAACAAAGATTTAACTGCTAAAAACGAAGTGCTAAACACAACGAATACAACCTTAAATACGAATTTAACAGCTACTCAAAAAGAGAAAGAAAGATTACAAGATATTGGCTCTACTTTACACGCTTCTACTTTTAGCATTCAAGCTTTAAGAATTAAAGAAGACGGTACGGAGAAAAAAACAAGTAATACAAGAAGAGCTAATACCATTCGTTTGTCATTCCAAATTGATAGAAACAAAATCACGCCAACAGGATCACAAGAATTATATGTGTGTATTACTGCTCCAGACGGTAAAGCCTTTAACGAAACTGGGAAAATAAATACAAGAGAAGATGGCGCTAAAGCCTATTCTAACAAGTTATCAGTTCAATACGAACAAAATAAGGAATTGCCTGTAAGCTATGATATCAAAAATGTAACCTTTGCAGAAGGAGAATATTTAGTAGAAATTTACCATAACGGTTTCAAAATTGGAGAAGGTAAAACTAAATTAACCAAGGGATTGTTCTAATATACTTTATTTAAAAAAAGTAGTACCAAAATTATGAGGGTTAACAGTATTAGTTCTTAACTCTTTAATCAGCATATGAACAGAAAAGGCCTCCCTTAAAAAGGAGGCCTTTTTTAATATCGTTATTTAATAAAGTAAAAACTTTATTAAATCTAGCTCACTAATTCATTGGTACTGCTAAAATCCTGCATCATACCACCAATAGGTATTTCATTGTAGGATAAAGCATAAAACCATAATTGAATGGCAGCAGGTGAAATAGACTCTACAAAGAAATTCGCTTTGCTTAACAAAGGAATTAATTTGTTGCTAATTTCATGCATTTCAGTTCCCTCTTCAGCAACTGTGTATGCATTTAATAATCTTTTCAACTGTGCTAATTCATTGTCCAATAAATGATCGAAGGCGTGCAACTGTATAAATTCCGAAACGGCTTCATACAACATTGCTTTGTTAGTAGCTTTCATACATTTTGTTTTTTTTAGGTTTTGAATTATACTGTAAAGTTCACTACGTTTTGTTTCCTTATTGTTAACAATAGTCATATTTGCTTTCTTGTGGAAAACTTGACAAAAAATGTTTGTATACTTATTAATATTGACTAAGTATTAATTAATCTATTGAAAATGAATGAATTAAATACAATAAAGAAATAGAAATTAAGCTAAGACTATTGCCGATAATGCAGGTAAGTTCAACAAAAGCTGGTTCCAGTTTCCCTTTTCATCTTGAGCATGAGAGGTTATGCTTGAATTGGTTAGGTCTCCAGCACCCCCATATTTTTTAGCATCGGAGTTGAAAATTTCTGACCAACCTTTTTTTCCTTGCACATGAATGGGGAATTGATGCCTTGGAACAGGTGTCATATTCATCACTACTAAAACATCATTTTCAGGTTGTAGGCCCTTTCTTTTAAAGGCAATCACGGCCTCTTCTCTTTTATTAATCTCTACCCATTCAAAACCGGTAGGGTCGAATTGTAATTCATATAAAGCAGGATGAGTTTTATACATTTCATTTAAGGCTTGCACAGTAGTTCGCATACCCGCATGAGATTCTATTTTTAATAAGTCCCATTGCAGTTCGGTAGTATAATTCCATTCCTTGGTGGCAGCAAATTCATTGCCCATAAATAATAGCTTAGCACCCGGATGCATAAACATATAAGTAAACAAAAGTCTTAAATTCGCAAACTTCTGCCAGTCATCTCCAGGCATTTTATAAATCATGGGGCTTTTACCATGCACCACTTCGTCGTGGCTTAAAGGCAACATAAAACTCTCATCATAAAAATACATCATCGAAAAAGAAAACTTATCCTGCTGCATTGACCTATACAAAGGGTCTAATTTAAAATAATTCAAAGTATCATGCATCCAGCCCATCATCCACTTCATACCAAAACCCAAACCATCCATAAAAGTAGGTTTACTTATACCCGGCCAATCAGAGGCTTCTTCGGCAATGGTTTGTATATAAGGGAAGTCTCGGTACAAGGTTTCATTTAGGTCTTTTATAAAAGCAATGGCTTCAATATTTCCATTACCCCCAAATTCATTAGGCTCCCATTCACCCGCTTCCCTACTATAATCTAATCTTAACATAGAACTTACGGCGTCTACTCTCAATCCGTCAATATGAAATTGATCACACCAAAAACGCGCACTACTTATTAAAAAAGATTTTACTTCCCCTCTTTTATAATTAAATATATAAGAGTTCCAATCGGGGTGATAGCCTTTTCGCCTATCGGCGTACTCATAGGTATTGGTGCCATCAAACATAAATAAGCCATGAGCATCATAAGGGAAATGAGAAGGCACCCAATCTAAGATAACACCTATTTCTGCTGCATGAAAGGCTTCTACCAAGGCAGCAAATTCTTGTGGATTTCCAAAACGAGAAGTGGGTGCAAAAAATCCTACCCCTTGATATCCCCAACTACCATCAAAAGGATGCTCCATCACAGGCATGAATTCAACATGGGTAAAACCCATTTCTTTTACATAAGGAACTAATAAATGAATGAGTTGGGTATAGGAATTGTAAGAATCTTCATCATTTTTATCGGGGCGCATCCAACTAGCTAAATGTACTTCATACACCGAATAAGGTTGGTCGGTTCTGTTTTTAATTTTTCTTTGTTCTATCCATTTTGCATCCTTCCAATTATAATTAGTTTGCCAGGTAATGGAAGCGGTCAAAGGTCTTAGTTCCCAATAATTCGCAAAAGGGTCGCCTTTGTCTAATTTCACTCCTTGATAGCCATGAATATGGTATTTATAAACTTCTCCTTGATATATACCTGGAACAAAGCCTTCCCAAATACCAGAACTATCTTGTCTTACTTTTAATAAATGCGTTTCATTATTCCAATCATTAAAATTTCCTTTTACAAAAACCGCTGTTGCATTAGGCGCCCATACAGCAAAATAAGTTCCCTTAGTACTAGCAAGTTCTAATTGTTTATTACCAAATAATAAATACAATGAATAGTGCGTGCCATGTTGAAAATTATATACGTCTTCATCTGTAAATAAAGAATAATTCCAAACAGCTTGTTTTGTATCAACAAAATGAAGATCCTCGTATTTTGGCATAATTATTTCGTTAATTCAATCACTTGCATGTTCATAGAAGGTATTGAAAATTCATTTCCTATTTTTTCACCCGTAACAATATTCTTTCCGCTTGTAAACCCATTGGTTCTTTCAGCATATTTTTCAAAATTAAGTTTTCTTTCTTTGGTATCGGTATTCATCACACACATAATAGTTTGACCTTTGGTATATCTAAAATATACATACAAGCCATCTTCTGGTAAGTATTGCATCATCTCTCCCGTCTTTAAAGCGGTGGATGATTTCCTATAAGTACCCAATAGCTGCACATAGTGTAAAAAATCTTTTTCTTGGTCACTCATGCCTACTTCTGTAAAAGCATTCTTCCTATCGCCAGCCCAGTCTCCAGGAAAATCGAGTCTTACCCAGCCATCGGGATTAGAAATGCCCTTCATTAAAACCTCAGAACCATAATACATTTGTGGAATACCTCTACAAGTCATTAACCAGGCATAGGCCATTTTAGTTTTGGGTATACTTTCCCCTAAGGAAGAATGTATACGCGTCATATCATGATTGTCTAAGAATATCACATTATTACTGGGCACTTTATATAAATAGTCATTGCTTAAAGTATTGTATAATTTAATCACGCCAGCTCCCCAATCATTTTTTTCATTGAGTGCGGGTAGAATACCTGAAAACAATAAATGAAAATCGGAAGTCGCATGTAAATTACTTTTGTAGGGAATATTTAAATTATTTCGAACATAATAAGCCTGAGAAGAAACCCCATCTACCCAGCACTCCCCATAGGCAAATATATTTGGATACTCATCAATAAGGGCTTGATTCAATCTATTCATTACCTCTACATTGCAATATTTATAGGTATCTATTCTGAAAGCGTCAATACCATAGGTTTCTACCGACCAAATAGCATTTTGAGTTAAATATTTTTCTACAAAAGGGTTCTCCTGGTTCACATCGGGCATTTCGGTAGTAAACCATCCATTAATCATTTTTTCTGCATCTACTTTTGAATGATGAGGATCAAATACAGCTTGTTCTCTATAATGCGTTTGTGTATAAGAAGGCCACTGATGAACCCAATTTTTGTCAGGTGCATCTTGCACTAAAAAATGAAAACGACCAAAATGATTATATACTATGTCTTGAATTAATTTCATCCCTCTTTTATGAAGGCTATCACTCAATGTTAAATAAGCCCTGTCACCTCCTAAACGTTTTTCAATCGCATAATTATTGGTAGCTGCATAACCATGTTCTGTTCTATCAGGCATATCATTTTCAATAACGGGTGTCATCCATAAAGTAGAAACCCCTAGTTTTTGAAAATAATCCAAATGATTCGTCACTCCTTTTAAATCACCCCCATGTCTTAAAAAAATAGAGTCTCTATTTAAAGACTGGTCTTTTAATCCAGCTATACGGTCATTAGAAATATCACCATTACTAAAACGATCAGGCATTAAAAAATATATAAGGTCGGATGGATTAATACCTTGTGCAAACAAAGTTCCTCTTCCCTTTCTTCTTGGAAGCAATGACCAAGGGGTATTTGTTTTCTCTCCCTTATTGGTAAATACAAAATTTACATTTCCTGGTTTTGCAGTAGCAGCAATTTCAATATCCACCGCTATATAATGCCCATTTTCAAAGTGATGTACTCCCAATACTTTCACGCCTAGATAATTTGCATTCACTGTAGCCTTTGAGAAATTTACATTTATATTTCTAAATAAAATTTGTAATTTATTATGTTGCATTTGCGTAAACCAATTAGTAGGATACGCTTCTGTTGCTTGACCATTTACAATAGATAGCATTGCAAAATTCAATAGTAGAATAGTCAATAATAGTGGGCGGTGTAAAAAACGAGTATTCATATTTAATTTAACTTTTTTATTTATCTTCTTTTATTTCTGTTCCTTATTTTTCTTCTCTTAATTTATCTACTTTTATTTATCTTCTTTTATTTCTGTTCCTTATTTTTCTTCTCTTAATTTATCTACTTTTATTTATCTACTTTTATTTCTCTACTTTAATTTCTCTTCTTTTATTTCTCTTCTTTTATTTCTCTACTTTATTTTTTCTCCTCTTTAATAATAATAGCGCAGACAATACCTGCTAATACTAACAAGAAGCCTCCTATTTGAACAGCCATTAACCTGTCATTGTGTAAATAGGTAGACATAATTTTTCCAAAAAAGAGTGAGGCTAAAATTTCAGGTAGTACAATAAAGAAATTGAATATGCCCATATAGATACCCATTTTTTGTACAGGAATAAAACTAGATAACATGGAATATGGCATAGATAAAATAGAAGCCCATGCTATACCTACCAGCCCCATACTAACATACAATAAATTAGGTTGTTGCACATAGTACACTGAAATTAATCCTAAACCTCCTATTAACAAACAAGCAGTATGCGTTAACTTTTTACCAAGCTTACCTACTAAAAAGGGTAAGCTAAAAGAAAAACCAAAAGTGACTAAGTTTAAAATGGCTGAGGTAGTATTAGCGTGTTCTAATCCCTTGGTATAGATATCGCTACTAGTAAGTGGGTCCCCATGGTATAATTGACTAGCCACCCCTGTACTATAATAAAACCACATTAAAAATAGTCCTGGCCAAGTAATAAAATTAACCAAGGCTAATCTTTTCATTTGTACTGGCATATTTAATAGTGAGTCAAAAATTTCTTTAAAAATACCCGTTTTATTTTCTTCTGAAGATATTTGCGTTTCAGAAGGAGGATATTCCTTACTCTTAAAAACAGTATACAATACCGACACTAAAAATACAGTCCCTCCAATATAAAAGGAAAGTAAAATATTTTGAGGAATAGAACCATTTGTTTTTTCTCTAGATACACCAAACCAATTCACCAATACCAAGGGTAAATAACCTGCAATAAAAGAAGCTAGGCCAATAAACATAGACTGCATAGCAAATCCGCGTGAGCGTTGCTTTTCATCTAAATTATCGGCAACAAAGGCTCTGAAGGGTTCCATGGTAACATTAATACTTGAATCTAAAATCCATAATACACCAGCTGCTATCCAAATAGAACCTGCATTGGGCATTACAAATAATAAGCATGAACTTAAAATGGCTCCCACTAAAAAGAAAGGTCTTCTTCTACCTAATTTTGGATGCCAGGTACGGTCACTAAAATAACCTACAATGGGTTGCACCAATAAACCAGTCATAGGCGCTGCCAACCATAAACCTGGAATTTGTTCAGGCGTAGCTCCTAAGAATTCGTAAATAGCGCTCATATTACCCATTTGCAAACTCCAACCAAATTGAATGCCAAAAAATCCAAAACACATATTCCATATTTGCCAAAAACTAAGTTGGGCTTTAGTACCGGTATAGGCTGTATTCATGTAGCTTAAATTATGTATTTACAATTTTAGTATTACTCGTTATATGATTCAATCCTCTATATTATATATCCATTGGGTATTACCGCCCCTTTTTTTACCACCACAATACCATCTTTAATAGTATATAATGGGTGGTCTACTTTTTCTAAATGCGCCCCTCCTTTTATAGTTACATCATTTCCAATTGAACAGTTTTTATCAATGATGGCGTCTTCAATGATACATCTTTCTCCAATACCTAAAATGGGTGCTCCTTTTTTATGCTTCTCATGAATTTGATCAATATTTTCATAATAATCACAACCCATTATATAGGTGTTCTTAATCACTGTGTCTTTACCAATTCTTGCACGAATACCCACTACCGAACTGGTTAGTTCTTTTGCATGAATAATGCAACCCTCCGATAAAATAGCTTTATTAATAATAGTTCCACTTACTTTAGCAGGTGGTAACATCCTAGCCCTTGTATACACTTTTTGTGCACTATCGAATAGATTAAACAAAGGAACATCTTCGGTTAAAGCAATATTGGCTTCAAAAAAAGAATAAATATTTCCAATGTCTGTCCAATAACCACCGTGCTGATAACTTAATACTTTATAGTTAGTAATAGAGTCTGGAATAATTTCTTTTCCAAAATCGGTGGCATGAGGATGCAGTTCATTTAAGAACTGATACAGTATTTCTTTATTAAAAACATAAATACCCATGGAAGCTAAATAATTTCTGCCCTGTGCTTTCATTTCAGCGCCCGTATCGCTTACCCAATCTTTTAAAATTTCTTTTTTTGGTTTTTCTACAAAAGAAGTAATTACATTTTCTTGGTTCGATTTTAAAATACCAAATTCTGGCGCTTCTCTCTCCCCCACTGGAATGGTGGCAATGGTTAATGCAGCTCCACTTTTTTTATGTGCCTCAATCATCTTGCTAAAATCCATTTGATATAATTGATCTCCACTTAAAATAAGTACGTAATCAAAATCCATTTTAGCTAAATGTCTTAAAGACTGTCTTACTGCATCGGCAGTACCTTGAAACCATCCCGGATTATCGGGTGTTTGTTCTGCAGCTAGTATATCTACAAAACCAGAACTAAAAGCACTAAAATGATAAGTATTTTTTATATGCTGATTCAAGGAAGCAGAATTAAATTGTGTTAACACAAATATTCTATTCAAATTGCTATTGATACAGTTGCTAATAGGAATATCTACCAATCGGTATTTACCTCCAATAGGCACCGCAGGTTTGGATCTACTAGCAGTAAGTGGGTAAAGTCTTGACCCAGCTCCTCCACCTAATATAATAGAAACTGTTTCTTTTGCGAACATTGCCATAACTAAAATTTAATAGTTTATTATTAATTTATATAATTGATTGATATACTTTTCTATAAGCAGCAATGACCGATTCCCAGCTATGATCCATTTGCATGGCTGTATTTACCATTACTTTCATCTGATTTTTATTTTTATATACTTCAATGGCTCTTTCAACAGAATATACAATGTCTGCCTCAGTAGCATGTAAAAATTTAATGCCAAAACCTCCTGCATCTCCCATATCTATCACTGTATCATGCAGGCCTCCCGTATCTCTTACCATGGGAATAGTTCCGTAACGAAGTGCATACAACTGATTTAATCCGCAAGGCTCTACCCTACTTGGCATTAATAAAAAATCAGCTGCCGCATAGGCCTCATGTCCTATCTTTTCATCATAGCCAATAAATGTATTATACTGTCCTTGATATAATTGCAGTAAATAATGTAAAGCCGATTCAGTAGAAGTGTCTCCGGCACCTATAATAAAAAAATTAGCACCTAGGTTCGTTTTATCTAGTGCATGTTGAATGGCACCTGGTAAAACATCAGCAGCCTTCTCTGCCACTAGTCTTCCAATAAATACAATAAGAGGTTTTGAATTGTCTAGATTATATTTTGCGCAGAGTGCATTTTTATTTTTTTGTTTTCCTGCATCTACTGTTTTACTATTATAATGAAAAGGAACCATTGTATCTGTGGACGGGTCCCAAATTTCATTATCAATTCCATTTAAGATGCCCACACATTTACTTTGTTCATTTTTAAACAAGATTTCTAAACCATTGGACTGCACTGTTAACTGCTGCAAATAACTTGGGCTCACTGTGGTAACTTTACCTGCACACTTAACAGCCGTTGCTAATGAATTAATACAATTATTCCATTCTAGTAAACCTTTTTTACTAATGTCCCATCTTGGAATTAAAATACTTTTATCCCAACCCATGGTACCTTGGTATTGTGCATTGTGAATGCTTAAAACAGTTTTTACTTTTTCTAATTTTTGATAGTCGTAACAATATTTCATCATAAAAGGAATTAATCCCGCTTGATGATCGTGGCAATGCACAATAGAAGGAAGTTCGGCCCATTGACTTAACCAATTCACAACGGCTACTTGAAAACCAATGAATCGATCCATATCGTCGGTATAGCCATAAATTTTAGGACGATCTAAAAGGCCATTAATATCTACTAAATATAAATCATAGCCTAACTTACCTGTACTTTCTTTAATGATGGTATAATCGAAAAACCAATTACCTAAATTAGTATTCCCTTTATATTGAACTTCCCAATTATTTTCTTGCAAAAAAGGTGTTTTATACATGGGCATTACCACCACTGCTTTATCCCCCTGTTTATTTTGGTATTTTGGCAGTGCTCCCACCACATCACCCAATCCTCCAGCTTTAGCCATAGGGTAACATTCTGCACTTACATGTACTATTACCATGAACAGTTTTAATTTGTTTCAATTTACTTCATTGTCCTTAAAACTCCTTGTTTTTCAGCAGTTAATTCTAATTATTTATAGATAGATTTTAACCTTTTTACACATTGAATTATAATTTTAAGTATTTTACGGAATCGATTTAACCAATAACGATTAAACTAACGAATCTTATGAGCCAAACCAAACAACCCACCAATACAGGTGCATTGTCTACCCTTGTAGTAGTATTCTTTTTCTGGGGTTTTATTGCTTCAAGTAATAGTGTCTTTATTCCATTTTGTAAGCATAAATTTAACCTTGACCAATTTCAAAGTCAATTAGTTGATTTCGCTTTCTACCTAGCCTATTATATAGGTGCCTTAGGCCTATTTGCTTATGGTGCATTTGGTGGTAAGGACTTAGTAGGCAAGTGGGGTTATAAAAAAAGTATTGTTTATGGCTTATTATTTTCTGCTATTGGCGCAGCTGCCATGATTATTGCAGTAAACGCGAATACTTTTACAGGCATGTTAGTAGGTTTGTTTATAGTGGCATTAGGATTTTCTTTACAACAAACCGCAGCACAGCCATTCTCGATTGCCTTAGGGGACCCTTCTACTGGTGCAAGCCGTGTGAACCTTGCAGGTGGTATTAATTCCTTTGGAACCTCTATCGGCCCCATTGTAGTAGCCTTTGCTTTATTTGGAAGTGCTGCAGCTATTACCGATGATCAAATTGCTGCATTAAGTTTAAGCAAAGTGGTTATTTTATATACAGCTGTGGGTATATTATTTTTAGCAGCAGCCGCCATGTTCCATTTCTCTAAGAAAGTACCACCAGGCATTTCTGAAGAAAAAATTGAACCCGCCAATAAAGCTTTATACTTATTATTAATAATGACAGGTGTTTTAATTGTTATGTTCGTTCCAATTTTTAGTAGTTATAAAATTGATGCAACTACATTAACCGACGCAGGTAGACACGATTTAGAAACCACTCGTTTAAAATGGTTATTTGGTGCCTTAGCTACTGTGGTAGTAGGTTTATTATATGCTAATTTCAAAGCACAGAAAAATGAAAATGGTTGGGGTGCCATGAAATATCCTCAATTAGTATTAGGTATGCTTGCCTTATTTGTATATGTAGGTGCGGAAGTAGCCATTGGTTCTAATTTAGGAGAATTATTAAAGCAAGCCGATTTTGGAAGTATCCCTTCTTCTAAAATTGCCCCTTATATTTCCATGTATTGGGGTAGCATGATGATTGGTCGTTGGACAGGTGCGATTTCTGCTTTTGAATTCAAAAGTCAAACAAATAAAATATTAACAGTCATTGTTCCTTTAGTGGCATTTGGTATTGTTATTGGTGTGAATAGTATTGCGCAATATGATATGAGTCCACTTTACATGTACGTTGTTTGTATTTTCATTCAAATAGTGGCTTTCTTTATTAGCCAAAACAAGCCAGCAAAAACTTTATTAATATTTAGTTTAATTGGTTTAATTGCTATGTTAATTGGTGTATTCACAAAAGGAAATATTGCTATTTATGCTTTCTTAACAGGCGGTATTGCTTGTTCTATTATGTGGCCTTGTATTTTTGCTTTATCTATTTCAGGTATTGGAAAATATACCACACAAGGTGCCGCTTTTTTAATTATGATGATTTTAGGCGGTGGTATTATTCCTCCTATTCAAGGAAAATTATCTGACTACTTACAATCTGCCCATTTAGATACGCCTGGTTATGGCATTCATAATTCTTTCTGGGTGCCTGTTTTCTGTTTTGCTTATATTTTAATATTCGCCATTGCAGTGAAAGGTATTTTAAAGAAGCAAGGAATTAACTATGAAGAAACTGAAGCAGCAGCAGGACACTAATAATAATTTAAAATAAAAATTTAGCATGGATTCTTATATAGCGGGTGTTGATATTGGTGGCACAGGTACCAAGTTTGGTATAGTAGATAATTTAGGAAATGTATTGTCCTCAGATACAATGTCTACCAGAGGGCATGCGGATATTCATGCTTATATAGACGAATTGTATGATAAACTAATGATTCTTATAGACAAAGTGGGTGGCGTAGGACGAATTAAAGGTATTGGTGTAGGAGCTCCTAATGGAAATATATATACGGGGACTATTGAATATGCGCCTAATCTTCCTTGGAAAGGTGTAATTCCTTTAGCTAAATTAATTCAAGATAAATTTAAGTTGCCTGTAAAATTAACCAACGATGCCAATGCAGCAGCAGTAGGTGAAATGACTTATGGTGCAGCAAAAGGAATGAAAAATTTTATTTTAATTGCCTTAGGAACAGGCGTGGGTAGTGGTATTGTGGCCAATGGAGAATTAATTTATGGACATGATGGAATGGCGGGTGAATTAGGACATACTATTATTATACCCGATGGACGCATACACCCTGGTACAGGGAAAAGAGGTTCTTTAGAAAGTTATGCTTCTGCAACAGGGGTGGCTAAGTCGGCTGTAGAAATTTTAAATAATACTGACAAACCTAGTACACTCAGAAATATTCCAATTGATAAAATAGATTCTAAAGCAGTATTTGAAGCGGCTACTGCGGGCGATGAAGTAGCCAAAGAAGTATTTGAATACACAGGTAGAATACTAGGCATTTCTTTAGCCAACTTTGTGATGTTCTCTAGTCCTGAAGCCATTATATTATTCGGAGGCTTAACCAAGGCAGGTGATTTAATTTTAAAACCTACGCGTGAACACATGGAAGCCAATTTAATAGAAGTGTTCCAAAATAAAATTAAAATATTAGTAAGTCATTTAAAGGAATCGGACGCTGCTATATTAGGTGCAAGCGCCTTAATGTGGGAGTAAAACACCTTGTATTTTACTCCCACAGCTTCAATAAATTGAAGCATGTGGATTAACTCAGCGTAATATAATTATAATAAAAAAGGCCACAATTTCTGTGGCCTTTTTTATTATAATGTAGCTGAACTATTTTATTAGTGCTAATTCTTCTAACCATTTATTTCTACCCCAGCCTGCTATTACATGTTTTTCTGAATGATAAGACGACCTCACTAAGGGCCCACTTTCTACATAGTCAAAACCTAACTCGTAACCTATTTGTCTTAGTTCAGCAAATTCATCGGGATGAACAAAGCGTTGAACGGATGTATGTTTTTTAGTAGGTTGTAAATATTGACCCAAGGTTAATACATCGGTTCCTACAGACACTAAGTCTTTCATCGTTTGAATTACTTCTTCTTTCTGCTCTCCAATACCTAACATAATACCGGTCTTAGTGCGCATTCCTCCTTTTTTCAAAGCTTCAAGTACCCCTAAACTTCTTCTATACTTTGCTTGTACCCTTACTTTATGTGTAATGCGTTCTACGGTTTCCATATTATGACTAACCACTTCTGGAGCAGCTTCTATGATTCGATTAATTTGTTCTTGTATACCTCTGAAATCGGGAATTAAAGTTTCTAAAGTAGTAGAAGGCGTTAGTGCTTTAATGGCTTTAATAGTATTGAACCAAATAATGGAACCTCCATCTGCTAATTCATCTCTGTTCACACTTGTAAGTACTGCATGTTTTACTTTCATAAGTAAAATAGCTTCTGCTACTCTTTGTGGCTCGTCCCACTCCACTGCTTTAGGCCTACCTGTAGCCACTGCACAAAACTGGCAGCTTCTTGTACAAATATTGCCAAGTATCATAAATGTAGCGGTTCCTTCGCCCCAGCACTCTCCCATATTCGGACAGTTACCACTTTCGCAAATAGTATGGAGCTTATGCGTATCTACTAATTTACGCACATGCTTATAACTTTCCCCAATAGGCAGTTTGACTCTTAACCAATCTGGTTTTTTTATTCTAGTATCTTGCTCAGCGCTTACAATAGGTAATTCTTGCATAAATCATTCTCTATAATCTGGTACAAAAATACGAGACTTGCCCTAGATATTCACCTTTTAAGGTTAAAAATTATATCTTATCTTCATACAAAGAAATACCCCCTTTATGGAGAAGTACGGAAAGATTTTATTAATTGTCATGCCTATTTTTTTTATGATGATTCTTATAGAAAAATGGTATGGTTGGTATATTAAAAAAGAACGAACCCATTCAATGGATACAGTGAGTAGTTTAAGTTCAGCCATCACCATGGTCATTAAAAATGTATTGGGTTTAAGTTTTACCATTTTAAGTTATAAATGGATTGAACAAAGAGTGGCCATTACGCATATTAGCACCACCTGGCTTACTTATGTTGTTGCCTTTATTTGCTTAGACTTGTCACACTATTGGATCCACAGAATTGACCATAAAATAAATTTTTTCTGGAATAGTCATATTGTACACCATAGTAGTGAAGAATTTGATTTAGCCTGTGCCGTTAGACAACCTATTTCTTCTTTCGTAAAAATATTTTCTTTATTCTTACTTCCCGCAGCTTTATTAGGTATATCACCACTTGTGATTGCTACTGTTACACCCATTCAATTTTTTGCTCAATTCTGGTACCATACTCGTTATATTAAAAGAATGGGATTTTTAGAACATATTTTAGTAACCCCTTCACACCATAGAGTGCACCATGCATTCAATAGAGAGTACATGGATAAAAATATGGCACAAATATTTATTATATGGGATAAATTATTTGGCACTTTTCAAGAAGAAAGAGCTGATATAGTACCCGTCTATGGTATAACACGTCCTATGCGTACTTGGAATCCCATTAAAATTAATTTCGTGCATATGTGGTTACTCATAAAAGATGCATGGAGAACCAATGATATCAAGGCTAAGTTTCAATTGTGGTTCAAACCTACTGGCTGGAGACCTGCCGATGTGGAAGCAAAAAGTCCTGTGTTTAAAATTGAGGATGTATACCATTTTGATAAATACCAAACTAAAAGGTCTAACCCTTTCTACGCATGGGTATGGCTACAAATTGTCCTTATATTTATTATAGTTGCTTATTTCTTAGGTAATATTGCTAGCATTGGAGTACCCAATATATTCATTTACGGAGCCTTTGTCTATGTTT
Organism: Sediminibacterium sp.; assembly: GCA_007280515.1. Classification (GTDB taxonomy): domain Bacteria; phylum Bacteroidota; class Bacteroidia; order Chitinophagales; family Chitinophagaceae; genus Sediminibacterium. Next base: position 24,207 of record QYPL01000017.1, on the reverse strand, counting down.
ATATTTATGCATTAACCGATTTTATGGATGGCAACCCCAGTTCTCTTTTTTGGGAGATAGCAAAATCAATTTTTGGAATTAGCCTTATTATTGTTTTAGGAGATTGGTTTGGTGCTGATAAATACTACCCCCTATTAAGTAAGTTAATGATTACCTATTTTATATTATCGGTAGCTATTACCTATATGCTTCATAAAAAAGAAATTAGTCCAGAAAGAGCAATAGCTAAAATACAAATTGAGTAAAAAGAATTTACAAGAAATAATTAATAAGAAAGGTTTAATTACAATAATTTAAAAACATCAAATATATCATGACTTCTATTGTTACCTACGATGCCAATTTAAGAACCACTTGTGTTCATTTACAAAGTGGCTCTGGTATTCAAACCGACGCTCCTACCGACAATAAAGGTAAGGGCGAAAGGTTCTCTCCTACCGACTTAATTGCTACTGGCTTAGGTGCTTGTATGATTACTACCATGGGTATTAAGGCAGAATCTATGTCTATAGCCATTGATGGCGCTAAAGTAGAAGTGACTAAGATAATGGTAGCAGACCCTAGAAGAATTGGAAAAATTATTGCGCATGTAACCATGCCAGCGGGCTTAAACTTAGATGATAAAACAAAAGAGATATTAGAAAGAGTGGCAAGAACCTGCCCAGTGGAAAGAAGCCTTCATCCAGATTTGGAATTAGATATTGCTTTTAATTGGCAGTAGAAGTTTAAAGCAACTAGACAATATTTAGTTGCTTTATTTTTTGCACTAGTTTACTCACAGGAAGTCCCATTACATTATAAAAATCGCCTGTAATTTTTTTAATCCCTACTACTCCAATCCATTCCTGTATAGCATAGCCCCCTGCTTTATCATAGGGCTGGTATTTATCTACGTAAAATTGTATTTGTTCAATTGTTAATGTATGAAACTCTACCAAGGTAGTTTCACTAAAACTTATTTCCTGTCCTTGATATAATAAAACTACACCAGTAATAACTTTATGGGTTTGACCAGACAAAGCTAGCAAGGACTCAATAGCCTGGGCTCTATTACTAGGTTTACCTATTATTTTTTGATCCAATACCACCACGGTATCTGCAGCTATAATACACCAATTCACTAAAGCGGGTTTAGTGGAAAGAACAATATCTTTTACCGCCAAGGCTTTATTTTTTGCAATATATACCGGCACTTCTTCGATAGCTAAACTAGCTGGGTAGGATTCATCAATAGCTGAAACAATAATTTCAAAAGGAATTTCAGCCCATTCAAGTAATGTTTTTCTTCTAGGAGATTGCGAGGCTAGTATAAATGAATGCATGAAATGAATCGATTATTTGAAACTATGATATTAAAACAAAAAGTAAAAAAACAGAATGGATAAAATACCCGCTAACATAGCAAATTTTAAATAGGCACTTAATTTTTTAAAATGGTTATGCGTAAAGGATTTAGGCAATTGTATTAAAACAAGGCTTAAAGGGGTGATAATAAACCCTAGACAATATAAAACAGTGTACCACCAACCAAAAGGAATTACATATAATTGAATGATTAACAAAACGGCAATGACCACAAATGTCCATACGGCTAAATATACTTTAGTTGGCTTTAAACCCCAGGCAATGGGCAAGGTATTGCAACCAAATTTCTGATCACCTTCCATATCCTCCATATCTTTTAAAGCTTCTCTCACCAAGGTTAATATAAAAGCAAAAGCACTATATAATAAAGTAAGTTTTGCAAATTTTAAAATAGCCCCATTACTAATAGCAGGATGTAAAATTTCCTGTACCGTGAACTTAGAAAAATAAACAATGGCAATAGACCAAGCAGTGAGCATGGCAATAATAATATTACCTACTAAAAACTTCTTTTTAAAACTAGTACTATAAAACCATAAAAATAAAATGGCTAATAAATTAGTAATATGAATATGCCAATAGGCTTGAAAAGGGAATACAATGGTGGATATATACATACCCAATACACTGAAAATAAGATGCCAGAAAATAACCATCCTTCTACTAATATAAGCACCTACTACTACTTTTTGAGGTTTATTGACCTGATCAATATTGACATCGAAATAATCGTTAATCATATACCCTGCAGCAGCAATTAAAATATTGCTAGTGAGCATGAAATAAAAACGAATGTCTACCTCAGTACCCGATAGGGGAAATAAAGGTTTGTAAATACAAAAATGCAGCAAGCATTCTGCTAATATAATGAATAATAAGTTGTGCCAACGCACTAACTTTAAAAAATGAATGAATAATTTCAAATTGATTATTTTAAATTCATTTTGACTGAATATGATCATCATTATTCCAATGATCATTCAACTTTAATGTTTTTTCAATTACTTCTCTAGCACAACCCTCTCCTCCTTTAGCAATGGCTTTATAGGTAGCCATCGCTTTAATGTCAATTGCTGCATCACTAGGGCAAGCTGCAATACTTACCATTTGCATGGCTTCTAAGTCGGGCATATCATCACCCATATATAATATTTGATCCAGCGGGGTGGCATGTAAAATAGATAACTCTTCTAAAAGTACTTTCTTGTCTGTTACTTTCATGAACACTTGCAATACGCCTAATTTTTCTAAGCGATCTTTCACTTCATCGGAATTGCCCCCCGAAATAATCCAAACCTTGTAGCCTTTTTTAACAGCTAACTGAATCGCATAGCCATCTTTAATATTCATGGATCTTGCCATTAGTCCATTGGGCATAACCAATAAATTACCGTTGGTTAATACACCATCTACATCAAATACAAAACAAGTAATTTTTTTAAACTCAGCTAACAAGGTATTTTTATTTAGACAATAAAAGTAAGCTTATTTTTGATTATCACGCCACTCATACACCCAGGCGGATTGAATCATTTCCAGATGGCCCTCATTAGACTCCTCTTTTTTACCCTCAAAATGTGGCAAGGATAAAACCCAATCTAATAAATCGGTGAAACGAACTCTATAAATTTTTGACTCTGTAAAATCATCCCCAAATTTTTCATATAATTTTTGAGCGATGTCTTCATGATCATTCCAATGAATGGGTGGTTCAAACTGAGTCATAATGTTTTAATTTTTTAATTTAGGTATTGTATAATTTATTCGCCTAAAAATTGTGTTTGGTCGGGAACTAGTATTTCTATATTACCAGTACCTGCTAATAATTCGCATTGGCATCCTAATCTTGATTCTATTCTTGGACTTACAGCACGGTCAATAAAATCTTCTTCTTTATCCGATAGCTCCTGTAAAAATTCTGAACCATTCTTAATATATATATGACAGGTACTGCAAGCACAAACACCCCCGCAATTATGATGTAGTTCCATACCAGCATCTAATAGCACTTCTAATAAGCTATGGTCTGGCTTAATGTCATTTAAAGTAACTGGCGCTAATCCCTTTTGTTCAAAATTAATTTTTATCGAATACATAGCTCGTTATTAGATTTTTGCAAAAATACTAGATATCATTCAATGCTTAGTCTCATTTTTATTTTTCTTTGTCGAAATACAAAAAAATTAATATCTATACATAAGGGCTTCCTATCTTTGCGCTCTAATTATATAATTATGGCCACGCTCGGGTTCTCAGAAAGGATGTATTTACAATATTTGAGAACCAAGTTTAAAACTTTAGGCATGGTTTCACCCCCAGTGGCAGGCAAATTGGCCTTTGATTTATTCTGCACCCCCTATCCAAAATATAAGAAAAGAAAGGCTCCCGCTATATTCCACCAAGGGAAGTCATTAAATATTATACTCACAGGAGATGGCATTAAAACAACGGGCAAAACCAAAATCCATGGTTTTGAATGGAAACCCCTTAAGCCAAATGGACAAACAGTATTAATAGTGCATGGCTATGCCAGCTATTTTTATAAATTCGAACAATACATTCAGCCCTTATTGAAACAGGGTTTTAGGGTCATTGGCTTCGATGCACCTGGTCATGGGCTTAGCGAGGGCAAACACATTAATATAGTTATCTATAAACATGCTATTGAACATATTATTAAAGAACTAGGCCCTATTGATCATTTTATTGGCCATTCCTTAGGTGCCATTACCTTGGCCATGATTGCAGAGACCATTGAAAATCCCTCCAAGCATAAGTTTGTATTAATTGCACCAGCCACTAAAACTACCACTACTTTTGAAAGATATTTCAATATGATGCACCTTAGCCCTGCCATAAGAGCTGCTTTTAATGAAATAGTAGAAAAGGGTACTAGCTTACCAATTACCTATTTTGAAGCCGACAGGGCCATCGAAAAATATGTTGGAGACCTACTTTGGGTGCATGACAGGGATGATTTGGTTTGTCCCTTCGAAGATTTGGTCGAATTTCAAAAAAAAGCGCCAAAAAATATAAAATTCATGATTACCAATGGTTTAGGGCATAATAAAGTATATAAAACCCCTGAAATTATTGATAAAATAATGTCCTTTTTAGGTCCTATAGAATAGCTTATTTTTATTTTTTAGGTGAAAGCTCTAATATTGCATCGCGAGAAAAGAGAAGATTAGCCAGCAATGGTGTTTTTTCAATTTTCATAATTAACTGATATTCAATTCCAAAAATACCCGTAGGAGCGGTTGGCAACTATGTCAAAAAACTTATTAATTGTGGAGTCGCCTGCTAAGGCCAAGACGATCGAGAAGATTTTAGGGGAAGAATTTGAAGTAAGAAGCTGCTATGGTCATATTCGTGATCTAGAGAAAGTAGACATGGGTATTGACTTAAAAAACAAATTTGCTCCAAGATATACCGTCCCTAGTGAGAAGGAAAAAGTAGTAAAGGAATTAAAATCCATGTCAAAGAAGGCCAAGGAAGTCTGGCTTGCATCGGATGAGGACCGTGAAGGAGAAAGTATTAGTTGGCATTTGGCAGAAGTATTAGGCTTAGATCCTAAAAAAACAAAGCGTATTGTATTTCATGAAATTACAGCGCCCGCTATTAAAAAAGCAGTTGCTAATCCTCGTTTCATTAATATGGACTTAGTGGATGCACAACAAGCAAGAAGAATATTAGATCGTATTGTTGGTTTTGAATTAAGCCCAGTGCTTTGGAGAAAAATAGGCATGCAAAGAAGTTTAAGTGCCGGTCGTGTGCAAAGTGTTGCCGTAAGACTAATTGCAGAAAGAGAAAGAGAGATCAATCAATTTTTACCAGAAAGTGTTTTTAAAATTTCAGCTTTATTTACAGCCCCTGATATTAATAAAAAGAAAGTTAAGTTTAAAGCAGAAGGCCCTCAAAAATTATCAACGGCTGGTGCTGCTGAAAAGTTTTTAAACGAATCAAAAGGTGCAAAATATACTGTTAAAGATATTGCAGTAAAAGACGGTAAACGCACGCCCTCAGCGCCCTTCACCACTTCAACTTTACAACAAGAAGCCTCAAGAAAATTAGGTTATAGTGTAAGTAAAACAATGTTACTTGCACAAAAATTATATGAAAGTGGTAAGATCACTTACATGAGAACCGATAGTATTAGTTTAAGTGAAACAGCAGTGGATGCCATTAAAGCAGAAATTAATTCAAGCTTTGGTGAAAAATATTATCAACCTCGCAAGTTTAAAAATAAAAATGAAAATGCGCAAGAAGCGCATGAGGCCATTCGTCCTTCTTACATGAATGAAAGTAAAGTAGACGATGCCGATTTAAACAGATTATACGAACTTATTTGGAAAAGAACTATTGCTTCACAAATGAGCGATGCGCAATTTGAAAAAACAACTGCTAAAATTGAAGTATCTACCAATAAAGAAACATTAACGGCAAGTGGAGAGGTGATGAAATTTGATGGCTTCTTAAAAGTATATTTAGAAAGTAACGACGAAGAGGAAGAAGATAATAATGAAGAGGGAGAAAGTTTATTACCACCTTTAGCAAAAGGACAAGTATTAGACTTTTTAGAAATGACAGGACTTGAGCGTTTTAGCCGACCTAGTTCTAGGTATACAGAGGCGTCGCTGGTTAAAAAATTAGAGGAATTAGGTATTGGACGCCCTTCTACTTATGCGCCTACCATTTCTACTATTATGAAACGTAATTATGTAGAGAAAAGAGAAAAAGAAGGGGTGAAAAGAATCTTTCAGATTTTAACATTAGATAATAAGGACGTCATTAAACAAGAGACTGCGTCTGAAATTACAGGGGCTGAAAAAAATAAGTTATCTCCTACCGACTTAGGTTTAGTGGTAACTGACTTTTTGAAATTGCATTTTGAAAAAGTCATGGACTTCAACTTTACAGCTAAAATTGAGGGCGAATTTGATGAAATCGCAGCAGGTAAATTAAAATGGAGCGATATGTTAGCCTCTTTTTATGAGCCCTTTCATGTGACCATTGAACATACCCTTGAAACGGCTGAAAGAGCAAAAGGCGAAAGAGAACTAGGATTTGATGCAGTGACTGGAAAAAAAGTAATTGCCCGTATGGGTAAATATGGACCCATGGTACAAATTGGCCACCAAGATGAAGAAGAAAAGCCAAGATTTGCAAAACTAAAGGCTTCCCAAAGTATTGAAACTATAAGTTTTGATGAAGCCATGGAACTTTTCAAACTACCTCGTACGCTTGGACAATTTGAAGAGGAAGATGTTTCAGTTAATATTGGTCGCTTTGGCCCTTATGCGGCCCATGCTAAGAAGTTCTACTCCCTTAATAAGGAAATGGACCCTTACACTATAACCTTAGAAGAGCTTACTCCTATGATTGCAGAAAAGCGCAAGGCCAAAGACGAGAGAACCATTAAGGTATTTGAAAAAGAAAAGATACAATTACTTAGAGGTCCATATGGCCCTTATATCAAACAAGGTTTACGCAACTTCAAATTAAGTAAAGAACAACAAGAAAAAGTAGAGACCTTGACCATTGAAGAAGTCAATGCAACTATTGCTGAATTAAAAGCCAATCCGCCACGTAAAATGGCTAGAAAGAAAAAGGCTTCTTAATGCAGCTACACAAGAAGTTAAAATAATAATACATTAATCTAGAATACTACAATAAAAAAAGGTCCCTCGAAAATCGAGGGACCTTTTTTTATCTTATCTAAATCTTATAAGTTTATTGGAATGAAGGCTTACTCATTAATTTAAGGTATTGAACGTGTGCTTTGATGGCACTTACTAAAGTAGGATATTCAATATACTTTAATTTAAAATCGGCACAGGTTTGTTTTACTATTTTAGAAATAGCAGGATAATGCACATGAGAGATTTTAGGAAACAAATGATGCTCAATTTGAAAGTTAAGCCCTCCCACTAACCAGCTTACTAATTTACTCTTAGTAGCAAAATTAGCAGTGGTTTGAATTTGATGCACTGCAAATTCATCATCCATTTTATTCTCAGGTTGGTTGGCTAAAGGAAATGCAGTTTCTGTTACAGTATGCGCTAATTGGAAAACTATACTTAACACAAAACCAGCAAAACAGCCCACTACTAAAAAGCCTACTAACCAGCTTACCCAGCCTAACATATAAATAGGCAATGCCACAAATATAAAAGCATGGTATACTTTCACAGCCCAAAATTCAATGTGTTCAGAAACGCTCATTTTGCTAATTTCTACAGACCCAATTTTTTTAGTGAAATACTTTTTATAATCGGCAAAGAAAATCCAGAATATATATAATAACATGTATAAACCCCAGAAATAAATATGTTGAAAACGGTGTAAAAGATAATGTTTCTGCGTAGGCGCCATTCTCATTAAAACACCCACTTCAATATCATCATCTACCCCATCAATGTTGGTATAAGTATGATGTAAAGTTACATGCTTCATTGCCCACATAAAACGACTTGCTCCTAAAACACTAATAGAAGAAGAGGCCAATTTATTTAACCAAGCGTATTTACTAAAACTACCATGACTACCATCGTGCATTACATTAAACCCAATGGCGGCAATAAGGCCTCCAAATAATACACATTCTAAAATGGCATAAAATACAGGCGGAGTAAAAAATATTAAATGAACATAAGTAACCACAAATAAGCTCATTAAAATAATAGCTTTAGAAAACAATTTAAAATTACCTGTTGCTTTAATGGCATGGTCTTCTAAATATAGATTCACTCTTCTTTTTAATTCTGAATGAATTGAATTAGCCTTTACAGGGAACTTAGGGGTAATCAGATGCATGTTTGACATAGTCGATCGTTATATTATACAAAGAAAAGGCAATTAGCAATAAGACTAGGCATAATTCTCTGTTATTTACCCGAACGTTTAATAATTCTATTTATTATGTAAGCAATTGTTAAATATATCCACATAGATGGGATAAGTAAAAATGATTTTTGACGATATATTTCGTTGATTTGAATAATATTTGAAACCTAACCTATGCAAAAAGAAGCCGAAATTAGCGCCCTATTTAAGCTAATAGACGACCCTGACGAAGAAGTATTTAATACCATTGCAGACAGGTTGCTCAATTATGGCACACCCATTATACCTGACCTAGAACATCTTTGGGAAAATACCTTGGACGAGGCTACATTAGAACGCATTGAAATCATGATTTACAAGCTGCGTTTGCAAGATTTAAAAATAGCGTTTATTGAATGGAAATCTAAACCCGACCCCTCTTTATTTGAAGGTGCTATACTAGTGACTAAATTTCAATTTCCAGAATTAGCCACGGACAACCTTCGCCATCAAATAGAAAAAATAAGGCGCAATATTTGGCTTGAATTGAATAACTATTTAACGCCCTTGGAACAAGCCAATGTAATTAGAAACATATTATTTAGCTACTACCAAATAAAGGGCGTAGAAGTGAACTACGGAAAGCCAGATGAATTTTTAATTTCATCTCCACTACAATCTAAAAAAGGCAATGCCATTGCCAATACTTTATTATATGCAGAGCTTTGTCAACAACTAGAAATACAGGCACAGTTTATTAATATTCCAAAGCAATGTATTATTGCTTTTTATGCATCGGACTGGGACCCTGAAGAAATAGTACCCAACCCTCAAGAATTTATTCAATTCTATGTAGAGGGTACCACAGGCAATGCCTTTTCTCAAAAAGATTTAGATCAATACATGATTAGATCCAACATAGAGCCAAAGAATAGTTATTACAAAGCTTTATCTAATGTAAAAATCATCAAAAAATATTTACTAGAATTTGCTAAATGTTTTAATAGCCCTACCCTACAATACAAACAAAAGGACCTTACCGATTTATCCAATTTATTAGACTAAATATTGAAAGCATTATTGAAATATATTGAACGCATTATTGAACTGAGCGTTGTACCTTTGGGAGTAAATACACAATTATGATTCAGTGGGATGATTTTACCAAGGTAGATATTCGTTGCGGTACCATTTTATCGGCTGAAGTTTTTACAAAAGCAAAAAAACCAGCCTACCAACTAAGTATCGATTTTGGAAGCCTAGGTATAAAAAAATCTTCTGCGCAAATTACAGCTCATTATAGCATTGAAAATTTAATTGGTAAGCAAGTGGTTGCTGTGGTGAATTTTCCACCCAAGCAAATTGCTAATTTCATGAGCGAGTGTTTAGTTTTAGGTGTTTATGATACCCAAAATGAAGTAGTATTATTGCATCCCTCACATCCAGTACAAAATGGACAACCCATCGGTTAATGGAAACTAAATACACTCAAATATATCATAGCCCCATTGGTGTTATTAAAATAGTAGCCTCCGAATTTTGTATTGAAGAGCTAGTTTTTGTAGAAGCGGATGCTGTATCAAAAATAAATTTATCCGAGCTTTCACCCCCTGTGATTCAACAATGCATTGATGAACTGATAGAGTATTTTGCGGGCAGTAGAAGAAGTTTTTCAGTAGCCATTAACCAGGAAGGCACAGAATTTCAACAAAGAGTTTGGAAAGAATTATACGAAGTGCCTTTTGGAAAGAACTTAAGTTATGGAGAACTTGCTAAAAAAATGAGTGACCCTAATGCTATTAGAGCAGCTGCCGCTGCCAATGGTAAAAATAAAATAGCCATTATAGTTCCTTGTCATAGAGTTGTAGGGGCAGATAGATCACTAGTGGGATATGCCTGGGGCAAGGCTAGAAAGAAATGGCTATTGCAACATGAATTTAGACTAGCACTTGGAGTACAAACCTTATTTTAAAATAGACCCATCAAAACCAAAGGGTAGTAAATGCGTGGCCGATTGAAGCACCATTACTTTACCCGACATTCCTGCCATAATAATCTTAATGGGAGACTGAAACCTGTTTTCATAGTCTAATAAGGACTGCCTACACATGCCACAAGGCGAAATAGGCTCCACGGAGGGCTTACCTACCGGTTCATAGCTGATAGCTATAGTTTGTATTTTTTCTTGCGGAAATTGGCTTCCCACAGTATTTAATAAAGCACGCTCTGCACAAATACCTACAGGAAAACTAGCACTTTCCTGATTAGAACCTATTATGATAGCATTGGAGCTTAACCTTGCAGCAGCCCCTACTTTAAAATGGGAATAAGGTGCAAAGGCTGTCTCTGTTGCTTTTTTCGCCGCTTCTAAAAGTTCTTGATCCGAACTTGATAATTGACTTGAATTGTCTAACAAATCGTATTCAAACTCAAATTTTTGCTGCATGTACTTTATTTATGTTCTTTATTGAAATTCTTTATTGAATTAGATTGAATAGTCGATTCCATCTAATAGATTTATTATAACTAAACCAGATTAAGGCGGCTCTTCCTACAATATGTGTTTCAGGAACAAAACCCCAGTATCTACTATCTTGACTTCTATGACGATTATCCCCCATCATCCAATAGTAATCAAGCTTTACTGAATAAGTAGTAGCAGCTGCTCCATTAATAAAGTATTGGCCATTTTGTTTTTCTAAAGTATTATGTTCATAGTTGGTAATGAGTCTGCGGTAAATTTCAATGGTAGAATCACTTAAATTAATTACATCTCCTTTTTTAGGAATACGTAAAGTTCCAAAATTATCTACCGACCATGGTGCATGTAAAACATCATTAGGAAAAGTATTACCAATTAAATTATCTACATAAAAACTCACTGCTTTTACTTGCGGTAATTTACGAAGGCCGGCAGCCGCACCTGCTGGCATATTTATTACATAGGTATTAGGACTTCCTTCCATGACTTTAAAATCGGAACTGGCCTCATTTATATTAATGCCAATGGTATCTTCTATAAAGCTTTCAGGAATAGCTGTGCCGTCTGTTACTACAATATATTCTGTTTGTGCAGAGGGTGACACATAAGCAGGCTTGTTATTCACCCATAAGCTACTTTCTTTTACTTGAATAATATCTCCAGGAATACCTACACATCTTTTAATGTAATTATCGGTTTTATCTATTGGATGCACCAAAATAGGATAATCGGCTTGCAATTTTTCTCTATTATTATTATACTCGGGCGTTCTTAAGACATCATAATAAGGAAACTTAGATCCAAATTCTGGTAAATTAATAATAGTATCCCCTGCTGGAAAATTAAAAACCACTACATCATTTCTATTAATGTTTCGAAACTTAGGTAATCTTTGATAATCGAGTTGCACCCATTTTACATAGGAAGGGGTGGTAGGTGCCCCTGGTAAAGTATTGTGAACAAAAGGAAAAGAGATAGGTGTTTGAGGAACTCTTGCCCCATAAGTAAGCTTGTCTACAAATAAAAAATCATTCACTAACAATGTTTTTTCCATACTCTCTGTAGGAATCACATAAGCTTCAAATAAAAAGGTTCTAATTAAAGTGGCAGCCACAATAGCAAATACACCTGCATCAATCCATTCTCTGGATGCGGGTTTATGATAATGCGCTAAGGCCTGCTCCCCATACCATTTTTCTTTTTCCGAAAAACCTAAATAAGGTAAATATATAAAAGGAAAAAAAACGGTTAATGCATGTTGAATTACATTTACCTTTTTAAAATGCATGGTAAAAATGATAGAAATCCAAAGACTAATAAATTGTCCTAAAATGGGAATAAGCTGTAACCAAAACCAAATTTTAGGAATAGAGCATAACCTTACCACTTCCCAGGTATTGTAAATAGGAATCATTGCCTTGGTTTTATCTGCTCCAGCTTTTACAAGCATGCTATACATACCAATATGCCAACCCAACCAAAAAATAATAAAGAAAGCTAGTCCCATAAATAAGAGATTATTGTTGTAACAAAAATATCCCTTTGTGAGGGATATTTATAAAAAGATTTAGAATTAACTGATTTTTAATTTAAAAGGGTTAAAAGAAGGATGAGGTAAAGAAAACCTTTATTTGTCATTACTTGTACTGATGCATTACCTCTTTAATTAATTTAACCGTTCTACTAATATCCGGTATAGCCAATGCTGTTAAATTAGGTGCATAATGCATAGGTGCATCCGCACTAGTTATTCTTCTAATAGGAGCATCTAAATAATCAAAGCCTTCTTTTTGAATACGATAACTTAGCTCAGAAGAGACAGAGGCAAATGGCCATTGCTCTTCCACAATGACTAGTCTATTTGTTTTCTTCACACTTTCTAAAACAGTCATCCAATCTAATGGACGAATCGTTCTAAGATCAATCACTTCTGCACTAATGCCTTCCTTCTCTAATTCTTCAGCTGCACCCAAAGCCACTTTCATCATCTTGCTATAAGATACAATGGTAATATCACGGCCTGGTCTTTTTACATCGGCAAGACCTAATGGAATATAATATTCTTCATCGGGTACATCGCATTTATCTCCATACATGACTTCACTTTCCAAGAACATAATAGGATCTTCTTCATAACGTATAGCCTGCTTTAATAAACCTTTTGCATCATATCCATTTGCAACAGATACTACCTTAATACCCGGTATATTGGCTAAACAACTTTCAAAAGAAGTTGAATGCTGAGCCCCTAATTGACCCGCACTTCCGTTAGGCCCTCTCATGACTATAGGACAGCCAATTTGACCTCCACTCATGGCTAGCATCTTACTAGCGGTATTCAAAATTTGATCCAAGGGTAGTACTGCAAAATTCCATGTCATGAACTCAACAATGGGTCTAAGTCCATTCTGAGCAGCCCCTACAGCAACCGCTGTAAAGCCTAATTCAGATATAGGAGTATCAATAATACGTTTAGCGCCAAATTCAGCTAACATACCCTGGCTTACTTTATAAGCGCCATTGTATTCAGCTACTTCCTCCCCCATTAAAAGGACTCTTTCGTCTCTTCTCATCTCCTCGCTCATGGCTTCTCGGATGGCTTCTCTTAAGGCAATTGATCGCATGAATAACTATTTAATTTGAGTTGCAAAAATAGAGATTTATAAAGGAAAAAAGTAATTATAAGGCATAAAAAAATCCCCTCCACCTGAGCTAGTCAGGAGAGGGGATCTAAAATCTAACCCACCCTAAAAAGAATTATAATACGTTATATGCAAAACTTATATAGTATAAGCCACCTATTGCAGGGCTACCATATGAAGTATTGTAATATTTATTCATCACGTTCGTACCACCTAATTTAATCAAAGACTTAATTTTAGGCACTCTATAAGTAAGAACAGCATCTAATGTATTGAAAGAAGATATTTTACCTGTTACGAAAGTACCCTCATACATAACCTCATCTTGGTAGTGTAAATTAATGTTAAAGCCTAATCTGTTATTCATTAATAAACCTGGGTGGCTGAAACCGAAGTTAGCTCTCCAAGTAGGTGTGTTGAAATAAGAAATAAAGCCAGCAGGTAAATCACCAATTTCGTCTGTATAAATACTAGAAGTAAATACAAAACGATTAGGTAATAAATAATCTACTGAAGCACCCCAACCTTTTGTAGAAACATTGGCAGTTGAGTTAGTAGAAATACTGTAACCTATACGCTTATTGGCATCTAAAACATCATAGACACTTGGGTTAGCTGCATTTCTTGATTGAAGCACAGTTACACCACTGATGAAATTTTCATAGTGCCCGGCATAAGCGTAGAAATCAATTAATAATTTCTTGCCAATTAAAGTTTTATAACCTAATTCAAATGAATTCATTGATTCAGGCTTGAACTCTCCAAATACCTGTTGCTTCAACAAAGAAGGATTTGGTGCACCTGCAGCAGCAGAACCGCCGAATGCAGTAACACTTGCTAAAGTATAAGCAGGGTTTGTATTAAATTTATAGTAATCTCTTAATTGAGGCAAACCTCCCATTAAACGAGTACCACCACCTACTAACAAGTTAATCCATTGGTTTTGTGTAGAAGGGAAACGATAAGCACTTTGGTAAGAAAGACGAACATTGTTGTCTTCAGCTAGTTTCACTACTGCAGAGAATCTTGGAGTGAATTTACCAGCAAAGTTAGAGTTTTTATCATAACGTCCAGAGAAGGATAATTTCAAAATATCTCCAAAAAATTTCTTAGAAATTTGAGAAAAAGCACCTGATTCGTTAATATATAAACGACCTGTAGTATCAGCAAATAAAGTTCCTTGAGAATTCAAAGTATATAATTTTGCAGTTCCACCTACTAACCAGTCAATATCATACTTATTCAATTTCAACATTTCTGTTAAATTCAAAGTACCTTCTGCAACACTTAATTGAGATTTATCTAAGAACTTACCACCCCCTTTAGAAATAGGGGTACCAGCAATGGTTGTGAAAAGTGAATTATCACTAATATGACCAACTGGTCTACCCGCATCAGCTATTAAACGTGCAGCATTGTTTGCAGCAGTATAATCTAAGCCAGCATCTCTGTATTGAGTATAGGCACCAGTATATTGTTGATACCAGGTAGCACTTGGCTTCCAAGCTTCATTAAATAAACGAGTAGCAATAGTAGAGTTAAATGAGTTACCTGCATCCTCCAATGTTTTGTAGGCACGGAACATCCAGTTTTTAGACTTCAATTCAAATTTGAATTGACTCAATTTAAAATCATGTAAAGAATAACGATCAGAACCTGAATATACTGTGTTACCCATACCAGTATAAGCGCTAAAAGAAGCTTCTGTTTTGTCGTTAACTTTATAGTGAATAGACCCAGTTACTTTTGTATTTTTTACAGTTGGATCAATGATATCTTGTTCAGCATATCCTGTTCTACTAACGTTCATATCTTTATACCAACCTTTTGCATCACCAAATAAGAAGGGAGCATAAGGTACTAAACCAGCAGTCGCTGGGCTAGCTCCTAAAAATGCACCATACTTTGCAAGTGTATTGTACACTGCTGAAGCGCCTTGTAATTGAGCCAAGACTGTACTTGCACCAGCACCATATGCACCTGCTAATTGAGCAAGGATACCCGCTTTTACTGGAGCAATTAAGCCTGAATTAATATTCAAAGTTGTTTCATCACCATATAAGTTAATACCATCATAGTTAGGATCTGTTAATCTTGTTCCCGCAATAGCTCCACCATTACCATTTCCAGTTAATCTAGAATAGTTAGAGGTGTTCGTTGGTAACCAGTCTTGTGCTTCAGTATATTGAGCACTTATTTTGTAAGCAAAGCGATCGCCAATTTTACTAGCCCATCTAACTGTATAATCTTTAAAAGGGGCTTGAGGACGTTGAGATCCGTCAACGTGGTTAACACCTTGTTTAATTTGAAAACTTAATCCTTGGTATTTGAATGGGTTTTTGCTGTTAATTAAAACAGTACCATTCATTCCACCAGAACCATATAATGCAGAAGACGCACCAGGTAATAATTCAATATTATCCACGTCTAATTCTGTTAAACCTACCACACTTGATACTGAGAAATTTAAACCAGGCAACTGGTTGTCCATTCCGTCAATCAATTGGTTCATACGTGTGTTACCACTTCCGTTAAACCCTCTTGTAGAAATACTTCTAAACAAAATACTTGCAGCTACTACGTCTACCCCTTTTAAAGTTCCAAGGATATCATAATAACCTGAAGCAGGTGCATTTCTAATATTAGCAGCACTAATTCTTTCAATTGTTACTGGTGATTCAAGTACTCTCTCTGGAACTCTTGAAGCAGCCACTACAACATCTGAACCTAAAACAAAGGAAGGAGTTAAGCTTACACTTAGACTACCTGAATTGGCATTGACAACCACTTCTTTATTCGAAAAACCCACAGAAGAAAATACCAAAGTATATGGTACTTTTTGAGACACAGTTAATTTGAAATTACCTCTATCATTAGTAAAGGTTCCAGAATTATTACCTTTGAGGGTAACTGAAACTGCAGCTACTGTCTCTGAAGTACTTGCGTTTTTTACAGTACCTGAAACACTACTTGCATTTTGAGCATTGGCTGTAAATACTATTAAAGTAGATAGGCAAATGAACGCAAAATGGCTTAAACATTTTTTCATAGATTATTGTTTTTTGATTGAATCGTTCTACAAATTAACATATTGTTCTCATTCTAGAAAAAATTATCATTTGTATCTTTAAAAAATTAATTTTGTACCATGAATAGAAAGCCTTTTCCCCATCAAATTAGTGAGTACTATGGTAAAGTAAGAGATGTTTATTACATTGATAATCAATTACTTGTAATGATTGCCAGTGATAGAATCTCGGCTTTTGACGTCATTTTACCCAGTCCCATCCCTTTTAAGGGCCAGGTTCTAAATCAGATTGCAGCCTATATGTTGAAGGCCACCAGGGATATTTGCCCTAATTGGCTACTCGATACCCCTGCCCCCCATGTGGCCATTGGTAAAAAATGTGAGCCCTATAAAATTGAGATGGTCGTACGTGGTAATTTAGTGGGTCATGCTTGGAGAACTTATAGTGCTGGAGGAAGAGAATTATGCGGAGTAAGCTTACCAGAAGGCATGGCTGAAAACGATTTTTTTCCAAGTCCTATTATTACCCCTTCCACTAAGGCTAGTGAAGGTCATGACGAAGATATTTCTAAAGAAGAAATTATTAAACAAGGTTTAGCTTCTGCAAATGACTGGGCTATTTTAGAAAAGTATGCACTAGCCTTATTTCAAAGAGGGAAAGAAATTGCCGCTAAACAAGGATTGATTTTAGTAGACACTAAATATGAATTTGGAAAAATTGAAGACACCATTTATCTAATGGATGAAATTCATACCCCCGATTCTTCTCGTTATTTTTATGCAGATGGCTTTGAACAAAGACAAGCCAGTAAAGAAAAACAAAAACAATTAAGTAAAGAATTTGTGCGTGAGTGGTTAATTGCTAATAATTTCATGGGTAAGGAAGGTCAAACAGTGCCTGCGATGTCTGCAGAGTGGATTGATACTATTTCTAAAAGATATATTGAACTATACGAACAAGTCATTGGCGAAAAATTCAACCCGCAACAATTATCTGAAGAAGAAACTTATAAAGTTGTTTGCGCATCGCTAGAGAAGCTGAGTAAGTTTTAGAATAGAAATTTAAAAATTAATTTCAGTTCTGAACTTCGAGTCTAAAGTTTTAATTTAAAACTTAAATTAGAATAAGTTTTAAATTAAAACACTCTAATAATTTATGCAAATCAAAGATTTGCTAGGCGTAAAAAAAAGTAAAAATGAATCGTTAAAAAATTGCGCATGTTTGAGCGAAGCGAGTTCACAATTTTAGATTCTTTTTTATTTTTTTAGCGTCATGACGAGTAGAGAAGAATGAAATATTTTTAAATATCTATTCCTAACCGAGGTCTTAAGCGTTGCTTACTTTTATTAAAAATTTGCTGGCCTTTATCAATGCCTTTACGAAGTTCTATTTGTTTTTCTTCCGGCAAATGTACAATATCGGTGCAGGCCTGTGTACAACAGCCTGCAAAGGTTTCAGCACAAGAAGGACATTGTATAAATAATAAATGACAACCATCGTTTTTACAATTGGTATGCGTATCACAAGGCACCCCACACTGATGACATTTTGAAATAATATCTTCTGTAATTTTTTCTCCTAGTCTATCATCAAATACAAAGTTCTTTCCTTTAAACTGACTCTCTAAGCCCTCTTCTATAATTTGATTCGCATAATTAATAATGCCTCCTTCTAAATGAAAAACATTTTTAAACCCATGATGCAGCATATAAGCACTTGCTTTTTCGCAGCGAATACCTCCCGTGCAATACATGATAATATTTTTATCTTTTTTATCCTTCATCATGTCTGCGGCCATCGGCAATTGTTCTCTAAAAGTATCTGAAGGAATTTCAATGGCATTCACAAAATGACCCACTTCATATTCATAATGGTTACGCATGTCAATGACAATGGTTTCAGGTGAACTTAATAAATCATTCATCTGTATAGCATTTACATAGTTGCCTTTATTTTCCATACTAAAACTGGCATCTTCAATTCCATCTGCTACAATTTTACTTCTATTTTTAATACGCAAAACCCAAAAACTTTTTCCATTGTCGTTCACTGCCCTATTTAATCTTACACCTTCCAACCCTTTAATGGAATACAAATAAGTTTTAAAGTCTTCGAATAAATGGGTGGGTACACTTATTTGTGCGTTAATACCTTCAGTGGCAATATAAATACGCCCAAAGACTTGTAAATGATTCAAGCCCTTATACAATTCATCTCTAAAAGCCAAGGGGTCTTGAATAGTAAAATACTGATAAAAACTGATGGTGGTTCGCGGAAAATTTTCCTCGTATAATTTTTCTTTCAACTCCTTATTGGAGACGCGATTGTGTAGCACTGACATAACTTAAATTTTTATCCCAATTACAGGTTGGGGAAATTCAATACAAAGATAATTAGAATCTTTAATTAAGTTTAAAAAAGAGTACTAATAAAAATCATTTACTATTTCTAACAAAGCTTCCTGTTAGAGAAGCAAGACCGCCCACTAAGGCCCCTACTATACTGGTTACTATAATTAAAACTATATAAGAGCCTTTCAATGGCAAAATAGTTGCCACTTTTGTAGCAAGTATATGATGATTAGATTGATCAACTATTATAGTTAAGCTAGCCCATAATAAGCCTACCGCTAAAGCACCTGATACAAAACTAATGAAGGGTTTTTGCGGAATTGCTATAGCTACTATTAAATTAGTAATGGCAAAACTCCACCAAGGCATACTTGTATACATTCCTATTGCATAGGCCATTAAAGCTGCCAATAATAAAGTGGTTATAAATTTCATGAGTAATATTTAATGTTAATTGTGATTGACTACTATTTTTATTTAATACTTTTTAAGCGTTTGACTTTTTAAATTGAATATGCCATTTGGTTCTTTCGTTCTGTATTAATTTTTCTTTGGCTAAAAATAATAATCGATAATATTTTCCGGCTGCCCAATAATCAATAAAGGTGTCATAATAAACACTACCCGGGTTACCACTTTGTCCTCCTGGATATAAACCGTAGGCCTCTATTTCATCTGTTAAGTGCACTATCATTCTCCAACTTGGTCCATGCATTTCAGTGGTGGCATTTATAATATTTTTCCCTCCGCCAATGGGTAAATTCATTCTGCTTAAAGCAGGTATTTTAGTAAGGTGCATTACCCTAGTCGCTTTAAACAAAGACCATTCTAATTTATTTTCTTTTTCTAAAGCCAATAATTTTTTGGTGGCATTTTCAACACCTAAGGTTACTTGGTCTTTTAAGTTCTCCATTTTACCTTTGGTTCTAATATCGTCTGCAACAGACCAATTAGAGTCTTTCAACAATTGATCTACTAAAACAAAATCATCGGGCTTGGTAAGAGCAATAGGCGAACCAGCTAATTCATCTCCCCAAACTGCTTCCGTAACATTGTCCCAAATAATTTCAAATACCGTAATACCTTTTGAATGTTCGCTATTCACTAAATCCCAGTTGTTCATTTCATCCACCATTCTTTTGGCATCTGGACTTAGTTTATCTACTTGTACATATTTCATTAAAGCAGGTCTTGCAGTAGCCGCAAACACATTATCATTATTGGTTTGCAAGGCTTGCATATCCTGCGCAGTAATATTAGACATACCTATTAAATGCTTGTTTACACTAATGCCTCTATAGAGTGGAAAAGAACTTGCAGTGCCTAAATAATAAGGGTAACTAGGGTCGGTTGGCTTTTGATTGGCACTACTTACAAAACCTCGCTCCGGATTTTTAATAGTAGGGTTTTCTTCACCCGGAATCATACCCTGCCATGCATAAGTAGTATCATCGCCTGGCATAATGAAATCTCCTTGACGCTCCCATCTTGCTACAAAACTTCCTTGTTGCTTAATAGCAATATCTCCTGACTTAGTCGCTAATACAAAATTTTGTCCAGGGCAGGTCCAAAGTGAAATGGCTTTAATATAATCATCGTAGTTTTTAGCACGGTTTAATCTATAAAAAGTTTCTGCCCCTGTTGATGCATTATGCGCTGTCCATTGAATGGCTAAATTACGTCCTTTAGATTGTGGATTTTGATAATGTGCATCATACATAGTAGGCCCCCAAACGGTCATAGGTATTTGCTCCACTAGATCGGCACTATCTTTTACTTTAATCACTTCTATTCTTTTTTCAGCGGTGTTCCACTTGCCATTATACCAATATTCATTTTCTGTGCTATCCTTAAATTTAATTTCATAGAAATCTAATACATCTCTACCTGCATTGGTAACGCCCCAAGCTAAACTATCATTAAATCCAATAATTACTGCAGGAGAACCTGGGAAACTTGCCCCATAAGTGCTATGTGTAGGTGTGGTAATTTGAACCTCATACCAAAGTGATGGCATGTTTAATCCAAGGTGTGGGTCGCTCGCTAAAATAGGTCGACCCGATTTTGTTTTAGACCCTGATACCGCCCAGTTATTACTTCCATTATTTTTATTAGGTGCTTCAGGGCTTTCATTATTCGTAAATGATGCATTTGTTTGATGCAAATAAGCAGAATCGGCAATGGCTGGTTTAATAGGAACAATAGAAGGTTTTTGATACACTGTTCCTTTTGGAATAATGGGATCTAATGAGTCTTGCTTATTAGTATATAATTTATCAAATAAATCATAACCTAAAAAATCTCTTGTATTGGTTAATTGTAAATCGCTAGCTGCTGAACGTCCTGTTAAATCATAAGACATAAACATTAAAAACAAATAAGTCTTTGCAGGTGTCCATTTTTCAGGAGCGTAATTCATTAACTTAAATTCAAAAGGCATATCTGCTGGATCCATTTGTTTTATAAAGGCGTTCACCCCTGCAGTGTAGGCATCTACCGTTTCTTTCATTTCAGGATTATTGGCATTAATATTAGCCTCCGTTTTTTCTGCTCCATAGACCATACCTAATCTTCTAAAAAAACGATCAATAGATAATTTATCGGCTCCAGCAATTTCACTTAATCTTCCAGAAGCTACTCTTGTTTGAAAATCCATCTGCCATAATCTAAATTTTGCATGTAAATAACCTTGTACAAAATAAGCATCCTGGTCATTATCGGCATAAATATGCGGCACTAATCTGTCATCTAGATACACATCTACATTGCCTTTTAATTCATCTGCTATAATGGAAGCATCAAAATTGGTATTTACTTTTTCTGCATTTTTCCAAAATCCATGTTGTGGCGATAAGAAATAACCCAACTTGGGTGACTTAGTAGGGCCAATAGATAATTGAGTATTTAAAACGGCAACTAGCCCAATAGTAACCATGGCTGAAGCAATAAATGGCAGTAAACGCATATGAAATATTTAGACGACTAAATTAAGAAATTATTTGGCAAATGCTTGTTTAAAAAACTGAACTTGCTCATTCAATGGCAAATAAGGATATAAACTTAATAATCGCTCCGTTTTAGCGATACAATTTTGTAAAAATTCTTTATGTTGAGATGATCCTGCAAAGAAAGGTTTATGCTGCACGGCAAGTTGTATTTCTGCCACTTGCTTCATGATATCTTGTGTCTGTTCATTAAAATAAGTCTCTACTAATTTCTCCCAAACATAATTGGAAGCAGCATAGTTAGGATGCACAAGGTCTTCGGCATAAAAACGGTAATCTCTTAAATCATCTATCACATATTCATAAGAGGGGAAATAAGCAGTTTGCTTAGAAGCTTCCACTATTTCATGCACTGCTTGAATTAAGACAGCCTTAGACCTATTATTTTCTACCAAGCCTTCTCTTAAATGACGCACAGGACTAATGGTGAAAATAATTTGTAAATGGGGGTTGAATTGAAATAATGACTTTACCATTTGTTTTAATAATAAAACTAACTCATCGGGCTTCATTAATTTTTTATCAAACCAAGTAGCTAGTGCTTTATGATTATTGGCCACCACTTGTCCTACTGAATAAGTTGATTGATTATTCAATTTATACACCCAGGCCGAGCCTAATGTAATTACTATATGATCGGCAGTTTTTAAAAAAGCATGTGCATTCGTTATGGAATTATTTATTTTCTCTAAAGCCTCCTTAGTAGTGATGCCTGAAAAACGACTATGATGATGCCAACTATTCCAAACCTCATTCAACAAAAAAAGATCGGCCTCGATATATTGCTTATTTTCAATACAATCCGACAACGAATTAGCAACGCTAATGGGATTAAATAAAATACCATGCGGGTTTTCAAATACCTTAAATAAATGTGTATTTAATTTAGCACCAATATTTTCTGAGAAACAAGAGCCTATCAAAAATAAACTATCCCTATAACTAATTTGGTTTTCGGAACGTTTGGACGCAAGTGTTAATTTAAATTTTAAGGTGCTCATCTAATCAAATTATTTTAAGGGAAACATTCTTTGCTTCATGGCTTCATATAAAATAATACCAGCCGCTACTGAAACATTAAAGGAATCAAAATTGGTCGCCATAGGTATTTTGAAAAAATAATCGGCGGCCTTGGCCAAATAAGGTTGCACGCCTCTACCCTCATCTCCCATTATAATACAAGAAGGAATGGTTAAATCTAATTCATGAATATTTTTTTCAGAGCGCATTTCACTGGTGAAAACTTGAATGCCATTTAAATGAAGTAAGTCCACCGCTTTTAATAAACTATTGACACGCACAATATGTATATGCTCAAGTGCTCCTGCACTACTTTTAAAGGCTTCTTCATTTAAAGCGCCTACGCCTTTATCGGGAATAATTAGAGCCTGTGCCCCACAGCAGTGTATACTTCTTCCAATGGCTCCAATATTTCTTACATCGGTGACACCATCTAGCATTAAAAAAAGGGGGGTCTCTGCTTTAGCTACTACAAAATCAATAACTTCTTGTAATTCTAAATATTTTACCTTGGAAATATAGGCTAGCACCCCTTGGTGATTTGCCTTTGACATTCCATTTAATTTCTCAATGGGTACTAATTGTATAGGAATACTTTTATCTCTAGCAGCATTTTTAATTTCACTTAAGCCCTCTCCTTGTGCATTTTTTTGAATGAGTATTTTTTCAATATTGGTACCCGATTCAAATGCCTCTATCAATGGCTGACGACCAATAATAAATTTACGCTCTGTTGCAGGACCTCTATCTGCATTAAACCTGGGTCTTGGCTTATAGGGTCTATCTGGTCTTGATTGTCTTTCCTCCATAGAATTCAAAGTTAAACGATTTTTGATTGCATTGTATTCCATTTTAAAATGGCAGCCACTGAAATGGAATCAGTAATTTTTCCTTCCATTACCCAATCTAAAGCAGTGGTAAAAGGCATTTTTTGAACAGCTAATTTTTCAGTGTCTTCTGGCTCCGCTTCCCCGGCCCTTAAGTCTTGGGCCACATAAACTACTGCGTACTCATCAGATACTGAATTAGAAACATGCATGCGTAAAATCTCCGTCCAAGTTTTTGCTTCAAAACCCGTCTCTTCTTTTAATTCTCTTTTAGCAGCGGTTAAATAATCGGTTCCTTCTGGGCAACCCCCTTCTGGAATTTCCCAACTGTACTCATTTAAAGGAAAACGGTATTGACCTACTAAATAAGTATCGCCGTTTTCATCTATTACAATCACTCCAATAGCAATATTTTTAAAATGTAGTTTACCGTATATACCAGGTGTACCCGCAGGGGTAATAACTTGGTATTCGGTTAAATTTATCCAAGCATTATCGTATACCAATTTACCGCTAATAGTTTCCCAGGGATTTTTTTCGTTCGTCATAAAAATGTTTTAATCAAGTGTCTATGATGCAAATCTACTTCGCCTATATTTTCTATCTATATCTTCTATATCTTGTATATCTTCTAAATAAAAAGCCCTCCTGAAAAATCGGG
>QYPL01000013.1 GCA_007280515.1 Sediminibacterium sp. | reverse complement strand
TTAGAAAGATTAGAAGTAGGTAAAAGTTTAACACATAGTATGGAAGGTGACGCCATTGGGGGTACTATTAACTTAGTCATGAAAGATGCTCCAGAAAAATTATTATTACAAGCCAATTTTGCAAATGGTTTTAATACTTCTTTCCCTACTCAGAAATTCAGCAAGTTTGATAATTCAACCATGAATTTATCTTCTCCTGCTCAAAGACAGGGAAGTACCTATGTAGCCACTCCTGCAGATTTACCTTTTACACATTTAAACTATACTGAAAAGGCTAATCCAGTGAATAGCACAATGGGATTAACTTTAGGCAATAGATTTGGTAAGAATAAGCAATTTGGTTTTGTTGTTTCAGGAAGCTACCAAAATATTTTTCGTGGAACTACTTCGAACTTCTTTTTGCCAAACTCTCAACCAGGTTTAAATAATATTCCTTTATTTTCTGACTTACAATTAAGAGAATATTCGGTACAAAGTCAAAGAAAAGGGGTGAACGCTAAATTTGATTATCGTATCAATAAGAAAAACAAAATTTCGTTGTTTAATACTTTCGTACGTTTAGACGACTATCAAACTCGTTTTATTTGGGATACAGTGGCTTTAAACTCACTTATTCTAAAATCGGCAAGAAGTCAATGGGTTTACCAATCTATTAATAGTACCACTTTACAAGGTGAACATGAGCTAAACAATTCTACTAAATTTAACTGGTCATTAGTTAGTTCTATTGCAAAAAGCAATACACCTGATCAAACAACTTTCAGTCACGAATATCCTATTGTTCCTACCAATTTAACCATAGATAAATTACAATCTATGTCTAGAATTTGGACAAATAATACAGATAAAGATAAAGATGCTTATGTAAACCTTACAAAGAATACAAGCTTATTTGGTAAAGATTTTGAATTAAAATTGGGTGGATTATATAGAGATAAGAATAGAGATAATTATTATATTTCTTATTCTTTAAACCCAGTGTTGGGTTCTGCCTTCACAAACATTAATGCTGCTCCGTTTATATTTAATCCAGCAAGTAATGGTACGCCTGGTTTAAACGGTAACAACTATACATTTGAAGAAAAAATTACTGCAGGCTATATCCAAGGTAAATGGAATTTATCGAGTCGTTTTGAATTGTTAGGAGGTCTAAGATCTGAAAATACGAATCAGCATTATGAAACTTTATTAACCAAGGATGTTCAAGCAAAATCTGGAACTATAAAATACACAGATTTATTACCAAGTGCTCAAATGAAATTTGCATTGACGCCTAATCAAAATTTACGTTTTGCTTATTATAGAGCTATCGCTAGACCAGGCTTTGCTGAGTTAATTCCAGACGGTGCTGACGGGGAATTCTTTAAAGAAGTAGGTGATCCAGTAAACTTAAAACATACTGTTGCCGATAACTTAGACTTACGTTATGAAATGTATAGTAAGGGTTCTGATCAATTATTAATTGGTGGATTCTATAAAGATATTCAAAACCCCATTGAGATTTCTGCAGTAAAACCTCAAAACATTAATAGCTTGTATTTGCAACCTGTAAATATTGGAAAAGCTACTAACTATGGTTTTGAATTGATAGCTACAAAATTCTTTGGTTCATTCGGGATTTCTGCTAATTATACTTATACTAAATCAAGTATTACCAATGATAGTTTAATTTATTCTACAAGAAATACAGCTGGTCAAATTGTTTCAAAGCGTGTATCTGAAACAAGACCATTACAAGGACAGTCAGACAATATTGGAAATTTATCTTTAATATATAAAAATCCAAGAATTGGATTGGATGTTCAAGTAGCTGGTGTATATACTGGAGAGCGTATTAGCTTTATTAGCCCATATGCAGGTTTAAATTATTGGCAGTCTCCCACTACTCAGTTAGACCTTTCCTTTGAAAAGAAATTAGGTAAGCATTTTTCTTTCTATGGGAAAATTAACAACTTAACTGACGCTCCATTAGAACTTTCTTTACACCAATCTTATAATACATATATGGCTGGAAGTGGAGCTAGAACATTGGCCTTACAAACCGATCCAGAAAATAGTATCATCATTCAAAAAGACTACTATAAAACAACGTATTTATTTGGAATCCGTTATAAACTTTAATAAAAATATCAATTTAATATAATGAAACAGAAGTTTACATATTTAATGGCAATTTTAGTAGCAGGATTAGTTTCTTGTTCTAAAACGGAAGAAACAAAAGATCTTTGGCAAGCTGTGATTACTCCAGCTTCACCTATAAGTGAATCAGCTCCTTTGTCAGGTACAATTAAAGGGACAATGTTGGCTGGAAAAACGTATACAGTTAGCGGTGATATTTTTATAAATGCTGGCGATACCTTAATTATTCAACCAGGTGTAACTGTAAACTTTACAGGAACTGCTGGTGTACCAGTAGGTTTAGGTGTAAAAGGGACTTTACTTTCTCTTGGAACTAAAGAACAGCCTATTACATTAACTTATCCTGGGGTAACTAGAACAGATGAGTTGGGTTCTAATCCAGATAATGATCCTGCTTTAAAAGGCAAATGGACTGGCGTAATTGGAGCAACTACTTGCCCTTTAATTGTTATTAAATGGACCCATGTTGATTTTGGTGGAGCAGCTATAAGTTCGGCCATGAAAAGTTTTACTGGTAGCTCAAGCCCTTATTCAGTGTATTTTGCGAATCCTGACGGAAGTTTTATTTTAGAAGATTCTTGGATTTATGGAAGTGTAGATGATCCATTTAGAATTAATGGTGGTAAGATTCATGTAATGAGAAATACTTTTGAAAAATGTGGCTATACGGGTGGAGAAGCTATGAATTCTAAAGCAGGAACGATTGGCGACTTTGCCTATAATTTATGTATTGGAATGGCTACTAATGGACCAAAAGTATCTAATATTAACGTTGCCGTGGGTAAGCCGGGCTCTAATGTACGTATTTATAATAATACCATGATTAACTGTGGATATAGAAGATCGGCTGCAGGTCGTGGTGGTTCAATTAATTTCGAGGAAGGTGCTGGTGGAATGGCATATAATAATTTAATTGTGAATTGTAAATTTGGTTTACGTGTAGTAAATACTCCAATAGCGGATACAGCAAATTTAAGATATGGTTATAATTTCTATTATGCCGATTCGGTTTCTGTAGCAAGTCAATTTATTCCTTCATTGTCTGTAAGTACAGCTATTAGTAAACCCATGGAAACAGATATTCCAAAACCTTCTACTTATTTACCAGTAGGTTGGACAGTGGGTGCTGTTTATACTGCCCCAGCTTCAGTGGTGGGAGTTAATAACCCACAATTTATTAATGCACCAGTTCCTTTACCTGCAGGTTTAAGATTAAGAGATATTGCAGTGGTGGGTACTTACAATTTTGCATTAAAGCCAAATTCTCCATGTATTGGTGCTGGATTTATAGGCTTTGCACCAAGAGCAGATGTGATCCAAGATCTTAGATTAGGTGCAACTGAAATTACTCCTCCAGGTAAGGATATAGGTTGTTACCAAAGCAATGGTAGAGGTAATCAACACTAATTTTTCTACATAAATTAATTTATACTAACTGCCTTAAAATCATTTTTTAAGGCAGTTTTTTTATTTACTTATTTACTAACTTACTTATTTGCTTGCCATTATGGTTACTTATATTGGTTATCAACTTAAAATGATTCAAAAAATTTATAATGAAACTGCATAAATATTTTTCATCGCCTAAAACTTTTTCATTGAACTGTCTAGTTTTATTGCTATTAGTAAGCAATCTTGCAATCGCAAAAGGCAAGGACAGTATCATTAATTTTATTTTTACTTCTGATGTTCATTTTGGATTAACAAAAGATTATTTTAGAGGCAAAGAAAATGTTTCAGCAAGAGATGTAGATATGGCTATGATGCAAGTAATGAATACTTTATACACTAGTAAAATACCGGTGGATAAAGGAGTACTAGAAAATGAATTGGTAGGTGGAATTGATGCACTAGTAATTACAGGAGATATAGCCAATAGGATGGAAAAAGGAGTACAGTCCGCTACGGCTTCATGGAAGCAGTTTGAAGAAGTATTTATTGGTAGTAATCATTTACAAAAAGCCAACGGAACAAAATCAGAATTATTAGTAGTGCCAGGTAATCACGATATGAGTAATGCCATTGGATTTCATAGACCTATGGAACCTAAGAAGGACCCAGCTTCCATGATAGGTATTTACAATTTAATGTTTCCCAATAGTAAAGTGAGCAGCTTTGATAGTAGTTTACACCGAATACATTATTCAAGAGATATTAATGGCGTGCACTTTATTTTTTTAAGCCTATACCCCGACTCTGCAGAAAGAGTATGGATGGAAAAAGATTTAAAAAATATTTCTATCACTACCCCTGTTTTCTTATTTGCACACTCCATTCCAGATGTAGAACCACGATTTTTTGAAAACCCCAATGGAATTCATGATATTAATGAAGAAGATAGATTTGAAAACTTAGTACCTGAGCGCTATAAAGATGGCAAAGATCTTAAAGGAGAAACTACTATTGAACAAAATAAATTTGTAGACTTCATCATTAAGCATCCTAATATTAAAGCCTATTTTCATGGACATGAAAATTGGACGGAGTATTATGCATACAGTGGCCCTTCAAAAAATATTAACCTTACTTGCATTAGAACAGATAGTCCCATGAAAGGGCGTATATCGCTTAAAGACGAGAAAAAATTAGCTTTTGAGCTTATTTCAGTGAATACCCACAGTGGCTTATTCACCGTTAGAGAGGTTTTATGGAATGTTCTAGAAGGCGCTACTTCCTTTAATTGGGGGATGACAGCCAATTATCAGTTGAAATAATAGCATATACCTCCACTTTTTACCTTTCGGGCATAAAAGAAGCGCTTAGCTATTTTAATTATTATTAACTTTATAATGGTTGATTAAACAGTTAATTAAACAGTTAATGCTTTTGCTCAAATGAAATTTTTTAATATCTTTTTTTGTGTCGTTTTTATTTTATTTGCAGTAGTTCAATATAATGACCCTGATCCTTATTTATGGATACCTATTTATTTGTATCCTGCTTTACTATGCTATTTAAAAGTAGTACAAAAGCCTATTTCTACAATGGCCTATTGGGCTGGTTTTTTAGTATTTGGCGCCTATGCCATTTATAAAATGTTTGATACCAATGGTATTATTGATTGGATAAAATTTCATAATGCCTCTAATATTGCAAGTACGATGAAAGCAGAACAACCTTGGGTAGAAGAGTCCAGAGAGTTTTTTGGCTTAGTGATTATACTTATTGTATTAGGTATCAATTACATTAAAAAAACTAAGCATTCTTCTGTTTCACAATAAAATAGTTTATCACATACGTTTATCAAATACCATGCGCACTCATCAATTTCAATCAGTTAAATTAAGTAGGGTCCTGACTATACTTTTTTTCTTTATAATCATTTTTTCTTTTAAGTCGAAGGCACAAGTATTCGATTCGCTATTAAATATTTATGAAGAAAACTTTCCGCATGAAAAAATACATATTCACTTTGATAGAACTATGTATAATACAGGAGAGACTATATTTTATAAGCTCTATGTACTCTCTGGATTAGAATGGCCCAGCACCAGCAGGAATGTATATGTTAGCTGGTATGATAACAATGGTAATTATATAAAACAAACAGTAGCTCCTTTATTTCAATCATCGGCTAAAGGTAGTTTTGAAATACCTGCTAATTACAAAGGCAATTTTTTAAGGATTAAGGCCTATACCCGTTGGATGTTAAATGACGATAGTGTTTTTTTATACGAAAAATATATATCTATCAATAATATATTAACATCTAAAATAAAAAATATTTCAACACCCAAGACAAGGGTAGATGTTTTCCCGGAAGGAGGCACTTTTGTGGAGGGGTTAATTAGTAAAATTGCATTTAAAGCCACTAATAATTTTGGTACCCCTGTTTTTATTAAAGGCTTTTTAGTGAATGATAAAAATAAAGTATTGGATACCTTAAAAGTTTTACACGATGGTATGGGCTTTTTTAAATTACGCTCTAAGGAAGGAGAGAAGTATCAATTAAATTGGACAGATGAAAACGGTATCAAAGGAACTAGTCCTATAGAAGCGCCTAGCAAAGAGGGGGTCATTTTAAAAATTACCATGGACAATGATAAGGCTTATGTGCAAGTGGAAAAAACCTTGGATCTGCCACCAAACTATAAGCACATGCGTTTAATTGTGCATCAGAATCAACATTTACTTTATACTGTAGAATTTAAAGGAGAAGAACGTCAGGTTCAGAAAGTAGCCTTACCTATTGATGAACTACTCACGGGTGTGGTGCAATTCACTTTATTTACCAATGATTGGTTGCCTATAGCTGAAAGAATAATATTAGTGAATAACCGTTTACATGAGTTTAATACTAATTTAAATGTGGGCATTACCAATATGAATAAAAGAGGTAAAAATGTGCTTGAAATAATTGTAAAGGATACGGCTGCCACTAATATGTCTATATCCATTACAGATGCCTCTGTTGTTATGCCCGAGCAACAAACTATCTATTCTGATTTTCTTTTAAGTAGTGATATTAAAGGTAAGGTGTATAATCCTGCTTATTATTTTACAAGCGATGCAGATTCTGTGACGGCTCATTTAGATTTAGTCATGCTTACCAACGGATGGCGCAGGTTTGATTGGGCAAAAATGAAGGCAGGTATTTTACCTACTTTAAACTATGCCAGAGAAACTGAGTTAATGAAATTAAAGGGCAAATTATACGGTGCTGCTTTGGCAAAATCTACTGAAAATCTTTTATTAAATTTAATTATACAAGGCAAGGATAGCTCGAATAAGATGTTATTTGTGCCAGTCGCAAAAGATGGAAGCTTTGTAGATAAGTCGGTGTTCTTCTATGATACTTCCAGAGTTTATTATTCAATAAATGGTAAATCAAAACTAGAAAATCGAACAGTAGTTCAATTTGAAAATGGATTAATAAAACCCATATTAACTAAAATACCACTAGACCCATTAGGCTTTCAAGCTTATACCACCGATAGTTTAGCTAGGGCTAAACTAAATTTATTTTTTGTAGAACAAGAAAAACAAAGAAAATTATTAGCCTCTATGACTTTGGCAGAAGTAGTAGTGAAGTCTAGGATTAAAACACCTATTCAGTTATTAGAAGAAAAATATGCAACAGGACTTTTCTCTGGGGGAGATGGTACTTCATTTGATTTAACATCCGATGGCATGGCCATAGGAGCCATTGATGTGCTTAGTTTTTTGCAAGCAAGAGTTCCTGGTTTAAGCATTTCAGTGGCTGGGTCCCAAGCATCTGCTACTTGGAGAGGATCCAATACCGATTTTTTTGTGAATGAGTTTAGTACACCTATTGAACAAATTCAAAATATAAATATTGCAGAAATTGCCTATATCAAAGCCCTTAGACCTCCTTTCTTTGGGGCAGTCGGTGGCGGCGGTGGTGGAGCAATTGCCATTTACACAAAAAGAGGTGGGGATAATAAAGGAAGCAATGCTAATAGTAAAGGCATGGAAAATGTGGTCTTGGGAGGTTATTCTGTATTTAAGGAATTCTTTCATCCAGACTATGATAAACCAACGGCTAATTTTGAAGCAGATAATCGTACCACCCTATACTGGAACCCCTATGTCTTAACCAATAAGAGAAGCCCAAGAGTAAGGCTTGAATTTTACAATAACGATATTAGTAAAAAACTACAAATAGTATTAGAGGGCATGAATGCCAATGGAAGATTAACACGCGTAGTAAAGTATATAGAATAGACTTATAAAGAGTAAGTAAATTTTAAACTTTTTTAGGCTTTCTATGTTATTATTAATATTAACAATATCATTATGAAATTAGTATATCTACTTGTTGCTTTAGGGCTACTATTCGTTGTATTTCAATCTTTTAGAACCTTTTCGGCTGCTAAAACTGAAAATCAAAAGTACCGTGTGGTTAAAATTGAAGAGGGCTTTGAGATTCGCTTTTACCCCAAGGCAATGTTCGCAACCATTCAGTCAAGCGGTACCAATTATAAGCAAGTGGCTAGTAGCGGCTTTAGAAAATTAGCTGGTTATATTTTTGGAGGCAATGATCAAAGTAAAAGTATTGCTATGACAGCTCCCGTTAGAATGGAGATGAGTGATAATGGCTCAGCCATGAGTTTTGTAATGCCTGAAAAATATGATGCCTCTACTTTGCCAAAGCCCAAGGATGCTACCGTTCAAATTAAAGAATCAAAAGAAAGCTATGAGGCAGTGATTGCCTTTGGGGGATATGCCAATGATGAAAAAATAAAAGAGTATACCAATAAGTTGGTCGAGCTTTTAAACAAGAAAGGTATTAAAATAATAGGGGGCTACAATTTCTTGGGCTATAATGCGCCTTTTGATTTTTTTGGTCGTAAAAACGAAATTACTATTTCTGTAGAATGGAAGGAATAAGTAATAAATAAGGGGGGTAAATAATAAATAAAATAGACAATAAATAATTTAATTTTCAATGGCAACATTTTTAGTAGTAGGAGGTTCTTCAGGTATCGGTTTACAAGTATCGAATCAATTAGCGGCGGCGGGTCATACGGTGCATGCTACTTATAATACACATATAGTGGAAGCTGCAGGTAATATTCATTATCATCTTTTAAATGTGTTAGATGAAAATATTAATCTAGATTTTTTACCTGCATCCATTGAAGGTATTGTGTATTGTCCTGGTGCTATTAGTCTAAGACCATTCAATAGAATAGCTAGCGAGGATTTTATAAAAGATTATAATTTACAAGTGGTAGGTGCCGTTAAAATTATACAAGCAGCCCTACTAAAATTAAAAGAAAGTAAAAACGGTTCTATTGTTTTATTCTCCACAGTGGCCGTTCAATTAGGTTTAAATTTTCATTCATTAGTGGCAAGTTCTAAAGGGGCCATTGAAGGTTTAACCAAGGCCTTGGCTGCTGAATTAGCACCTACTATTAGAGTAAACTGTATAGCGCCTTCTTTAACCAATACGCCACTGGCTGCAAGTTTATTGAATTCAGAACAGAAGATAGATGCCAATGCACAAAGGCATCCGCTAAAAAGAGTAGGAACACCTTTGGATATAGCCAATGCAGTTGAATTTTTATTAACTGATAAGTCCAGCTGGGTGACAGGTCAAATTTTAGCCATTGATGGAGGTATGAGTACTATTAAATTATAATAGTTTGCAATTTTTTATTAGTTCAAAGTTTTACTTTTTCATCACTACTTCTTCCTTTCTACTACCACTTCTTTTCTATTTCTTTCTTTCAATTTCTTTATTTAACTCTTCAATATCTACAGGTCTCTCTGTCATATCACTTAGAAGATATCTTGAAAAATAATCGGCTGTTTTCCAGAACCAATATTCGTTCATATCTCCAAAGCCATGTCTTTGAGTAGGCAGTATTAGCATATCAAAACGCTTATTGGCTTTAATTAATGCATTCACCACGCGAATGGTATTGGAAGGATGCACATTATTATCAATTTCACCATGTATGAGTAATAATTTTCCTTTTAAATTTTTGGCAATATCTGGGTTTTTGTCAATCATGTAAGAGAAGGTAGTGTCGCCCTTATCAGATATATTTTCTTTCACACCATTGTGTTTTTCACTCCACCATCTATTGTAAACACTGTTGTCATGATTGCCTGCATTGCTTACCGCTACTTTAAAAATATCAGGATACACCAACATGGCAGCGGTACTCATAAAACCTCCGCCACTATGACCATGTATGCCCACTTTATCTCTATCAATAAAACTATACCTGTCGGCTAATTGTTCAATGGTTGCTTTTTTATCGGCTAGTCCATAATCTCTTAAGTTACCATAACCATAATTATGATACCATTTACTACGCGCAGGATGGCCGCCTCTATTTCCAATAGTAACTACCACAAAACCTAATTGGGCTAGTCTGTCTATTCTATCCATACCCTTGCTAAAGCTTTTGTTTACCGACTCTGTTTGAGGCCCAGGGTATACATATTCAATAATGGGATATTTTTTAGTACTATCAAAATCGTAAGGTTTATACATTACCCCAAAAATATCGGTAATACCATCGTCAGCCTTTACTTTATAGGTTTCTGGATATTTATAGCCTGCAGCAAATAAAGAGCTTAGGTCTGCTGTTTCTAAATCCATTAATTTCTTACCATCCGTTGAATATAGGGCAGAGGTAGGTGTGGAATTAATGCGAGAACTAGTATTCACAAAATAATTCTTTTTATCGTTCATACTAAAGCTATGATCGAAATTACCTGGGTTTAATAATTGTAAACCAGTACCGTCAAGATTTACTTTGTATAAATGCAAGTAATAGGGGTCTTCTTTTAAAGAGCCATTTAGATTTTCTTTGCCATTGGCGGAAAAGTATACAACTCTTTTTTCTTCATCAATAGATATTACTTCCTCAATATGCCATGGCCCTTGCGTAATTTGGTTTTTTAATTTTCCTTCTTTATCATAAAGGTATAAATGTGCCCAGCCATCAAGTTCGCTCCATTCAATAAACTCCTCGGTATTTTTTAGTATACCTGGTTTTTGTATTTCTACATAAGTATTAAGGTTTTCTTCAACCAAAGTTTTTACTGCGCCTGTATTAATATCTACTATACATTGGTCAATTCTTTTCAAATCTCGACTGGTGCGAGATAAGTATAATTTATCATTGGTGCCTAACCAAATACTTGGTTTATGCTCATCGTCTCTTGTATTTACATTGTTGGTTTTATTCCAAACAGCTATATCTTGGTCTTTAAATAAAGAAGCATTAATTTCTTTATAGCTATAAGCCCCCATATCTACCATCATCAAATGATC
Organism: Sediminibacterium sp.; assembly: GCA_007280515.1. Classification (GTDB taxonomy): domain Bacteria; phylum Bacteroidota; class Bacteroidia; order Chitinophagales; family Chitinophagaceae; genus Sediminibacterium. The sequence goes on along the minus strand of QYPL01000013.1, from coordinate 45,340 downwards.
AACAGGTGCTTCTTTTTCACCTGGCATCCAGTATTTATAGGTTTCAAGCGTAGGTCTAGGGTCGGCAATACTATTAATTACCCATAGGTCTTTCACTTTTCTATTATCTACTTTGGTAATGGCAACATGCTTACTATCCTCACTCCATAATCCATAAACAGCTTTTCTTTTATTTTTATTTTTCTCTACGTCTACATTGGTTTCACCACCGCCACCATAGGCACTTTCACTATGCCAGCTAAAATTTTGTTCTCCGTCTTTAGAAATGGCTTGTTCTACAATACTGCTATCGTCTTCATTTTTCAAAGCCTTTTCATAATTGGCCTTATCCATGTAAAACAAATTATAATTTCTTCCAAAAATAATGGTCTTTTCATCGGGTGAAATATTTGCCCAATTAGGTTTTCTTTTTGGCTTTTTAAAACCCACTAATTCATTTAATTGTTCTGTAACTAAGTTATATTCAAAATAAAATATTTTTTTTATTTTTTCTGGCTTAGTATCTTTTTTAATATCCTCTTCTTTATTTTTTTTAACTTCTTCCTCTTTATTAATTTCAATGCTGCTTTTTACTTCAAATCGAATCCAGTTTTCATCTTTTATGAATTTAATCGAATCTACTGGTAAATGCTGACCATCAAAAGGGTCTTTAATAATGCGGGTTAATTCAGCCGCTAATTTATCACGGTTAAACATTGCTTTTTTCTCATTCTTTAATGGGTCAACAATATTCCATTGTTTGCCTTCACTGGTTTCGTAAGTGTACCAAAATTTATTAGATTGTTTTAACCAATGAGGGTCTACCGCTAAGGAGAAAATCATTTTCTCTAATTTCTTTGGCGAGAAACGAGCAGCTAAAGTATAATTTGCTTTTTGTTGACTCATTGCAAAAAAAGGAATCAGTAACAGTAATGTTTGTAAGAATTTACGCATAGGATTGTTTTAAGGTTAGAAAATTAAGAAATCTACCTGAATTTACCTATTTGGGAGCTTTTTTTTTGATGAGTGAATATTTCAATTTTTCATTAGCTATATCAAATAAAAAGGCCCCTATGAATAGAGGCCTTTTCTGTATTTTCAACAATTCAACTAATTTTTTGAAAGTGGAATTAATAAACTCTTGATAAATGGTCAATTCTAGTTATATTAGATACAACGCCTGTTTTCATTGAGTCATTAAATTCCTTACTATTTTTTCTTTTTTCTTGTCTATCTGCATATTGTGTATAAAAATCTAAAATACTATTATCTGGTAAAATGGTCATATAAGTATTTGTTGGGTAGCCATCAGTAGCTCTCCAAGTAGTACTCAAATACTTAACACCTATTTTTAATTCAATTTCATGCATTTTTTGCTGTTGTTTTTCAAAAGCTTCTTGTTCATTAGCAGGAACTGTTCTCATCACAATTTTTCTAAAATTATAATTTTCCATTTTATAATCAGCTGGTAAAAATTGTAATTCATTTACCCTAATCCAAGTCGATCTTCTCCATGCACCATCAATATTATTTGAACTTTCTTCTGCAATTTTTGGATTTGCCTCTCTAAATTTATCATTATTCGTAGCTCTATTTGCAAAATATTTTCCTAAATTTTCATCACCATCAATGAAAGAAAGAATATAAAGACTGCCTGTTTCAGATGTATGAGCAACTCTATTATTCATAATACCTTCATTCATTTTTCTTGTAAAAGCGTCAGATACAGGGAAGTTTTTTTTAAAAAGATCCATATCTTTTACTTTAGACTCAGACAGATAGAAAAAATGTCTAGTAGCATCTTGTGCAATTGAACTTAAGCCTATAAATAGACTTAATAGTAAAATAACTTTTTTCATATAATTTTTTTTAATGAATAAGTAAGGTATAATATTACTTTTAAAAATAAAGTTATTTTATTGTTAATAGGCTAAAGCCGTAAGGTTCAATAGACTAAGTGAGTCCATACCTGCTTTTAGGGGGTTATATACAGCAGTAAATAATTTTCAATGACAGTCTTAAATAGTAGAATTTGTATTAACTTAACTTGTAAATACAAGTTATATGGTGAATATTATTTGGATTATTTTAGTCCTGTTTGCAATTTGGTTTATTTATGTTTTAGGAACAGATATTATCAAGCATAAAAATAATTTAGAAAAAGTAAGTTGGATCAAAACCGGCATTATTGGTTTTGTAGTTAACTTTTTTGATGTATTGGGTATTGGTGCCTTTGCACCACAAACAGCCTTATTAAAATTTACCAAACAAACTTCAGATAAATTAATACCTGGCACCATGAATGTGGCCAATACATTACCCGTTTTAATTCAAGCCATTATTTTTATTCAAGTGGTGGAGGTAGAGCCTGTCACTTTAATTGTGATGTTTTTAACTGCTATGGGTGGTGCTATTTTAGGTGCCGATATAATTGGTAAACTTTCTGAAAGAAATATTAGACTTACTATAAGCACTGCATTATTAATTACGGCTGGTTTTATGTTCGCTAATAAAATGCATTGGATACATGGAGAAGGAGTAGCCATTGGCATTCATGGATGGAAGTTGGTCATTGCAGGGGTGGTTAATTTTATATTAGGTGCCATGATGACTGCTGGAGTAGGCCTCTATGCACCTTGTATGGCTTTAGTGTATTTATTGGGGTTGTCTCCTCAAGTGGCCTTTCCTATTATGATGGGTTCCTGTGCTTTTTTAATGCCGCCTGCTTCCTATAAATTTATCAAATCGGGTGCCTATAATAAAAAGGCAGCATTAGGTATGGCTATACCAAGTATATTGGCTGTGTTAATAGCTGCTTTCATTATAAAATCAATGCCCTTGGATACCTTAAGATGGCTAGTACTAATTATTATAGTGTATACCTCTGTTTCCATGTTTTGGACGACTATAAAAAACAAATAATACTTAATTTTATTTTTAGTAAATTTAGAATGCTTAAATGAACCTAAGATGTCAAATTATCCCAGTATATTCAATGATGTGATTGGTCCCGTAATGAGGGGCCCTTCTAGCTCACACTGTGCTGCCTCACTTCGTATTGCTAGAATATGTCGTGATTTAATGGATGAGCAAATAAAGGACATTGTTATTGAATTTGACCCGCATGGGTCTTTAGCCACTACCCATAAAAGTCAGGGCTCTGATATGGGTTTATTTGGCGGTTTCCTTGGTTGGGAAGCTTACGATGAGAGGCTACCGGACTCAGAAAAACATTTAGCTACTGCTGGAATAAATTATAGTATTAATATAGCTGCTTTAGAAGAAAAGCACCCCAACACTTATAAGATTAGCTTGTCTAATGAAAAAGAAACGAAAGTATTAATTGCAATTTCTACTGGAGGGGGCATGATTGAAGTAATTAATATCGATGGCAATAAAGTTTCTATGGCAGGCGATTATTATGAAACATTAATTTATTGTACTGATGCAGAAAATATTATTCAGTATTTAAAATCTACTATTACTTATGATGAAATTATTTTTCATAAAGGAGCTAGTTCTTTTATCGAAATAAAATCGCCAGCTGCTATTTCTGAAACCATTTGCAAAGAGATCATGCAAATGCATTCCGTGCATTCCATTAAAAATATAAAGCCTGTGCTGCCCATTATGGCCAGAAAAGGAATGACGGTTCCTTTTATTACTTGTAATGAAATGATGCAATATAATGAGGGCAAAAATAAAGCACTCTGGGAATTAGCGGTGGACTATGAAAGTATAAGAGGAAATATTAGCCCTGAAGAAGTAATGGACAAAATGAAATCCATTATTCATATTATGGGTAATGCCATTGAAACAGGATTAAAGGGAACAGCCTATAAGGACCGAATTTTAGGAAGTCAATCACCACAGTTTAAAAAAAGCTACGATGCGAATCAATTAATAGGAGGCGATGTGCTTAACACCACTATTATGTATGTGTCTGCTATTATGGAAGTGAAAAGCTCCATGGGTGTGATTGTAGCAGCGCCTACAGCTGGCTCTTGTGGTGGTTTGCCAGGCGTAGTTTTTGGAACTGCACATTGTATCAATAATAATGAAGAAGCTATTATTAAAGCCATGCTATCGGCTGGTCTTATAGGAGTGTTTATAGCTGCGCATGCTACATTTGCTGCAGAAGTGGGAGGCTGTATGGCTGAAACGGGTTCTGGCGGCGGGATGGCCGCAGCGGCGCTTGTTGAAATGAAGGGAGGAAGTTTAGCGCAGTCTATTGCGGCTGCCTCTTTAGCCTTACAAAATTCTTTAGGTATTATTTGTGATCCCATTGGCAATAGAGTGGAAGCACCTTGTCTTGGTAGAAATGTGATGGCAGCAACCAATGCTATTTCTTGTGCTAATATGGCCCTGTCTAATTACGAGCACCTTATTCCTTTAGACGAAGTAATAGAAACAATGAAAGCCGTGGGCGATCAAATTCATCATACCTTACGTTGCACGAACTTGGGTGGCCTTTCTATAACTAGTACTGCTAAAAAAATTGAAGCTTTATTGGAAGCCAATCCGCCTGTTTTTTATAAAAGTTGTTAATTAAAAAAAATCAAAATGAAAATTTTCTTAAGCCTTGTTTTAGTATTATTTATTTTATCTAACTCAGTGGGATATGCTCAAAATAATTATCCCAACACAAATAAAAAAGGCTGGAAAAGTTTATTTGGAAAAAATTTACAAACTGCTCAATTTGATCCAGCTATTTGGAAGGATTCAATTGGGGTCTTAACGGCATCTAGGGATTCAGCCATTTGGAGTAAGGACATGTACGATAATTTTATTTTAGATTTAGATTTTCAAACCGCAGATGGAACCAATAGTGGCGTAATAGTTCATGCCACAGATATAGTAGAATGGATACCCCATTCAGTGGAAATACAAATTGCCGATGACTACTCTTTACAGTGGAGCAAAGCTGCTCCTAGCTGGCAATGTGGCGCCATTTTTGGACATAAGCCTGCTACTAATAAAAGTTTAAAAAGACCAGGCGAGTGGAATCATTATACCATTACTTGTGTTGATAAAAATATTAAGATTGAATTGAATGGTACATTAGTGAATGAATGTAATATGGACGATTTTACTTCTAGTAAAATAAATCCAGATGGTACTAAAATACCTGGCTGGTTGTATAACCCTATGTCTACATTGGGTTTGCATGGTTACATAGGCCTGCAAGGTAAGCATGCAGGTGCCCCTATTTACTTTAAAAACATAATGATAAAAACACTTTAATAGTTTTTTTATTTTTAACTATTTTTTAAAATTTAATATTAATTATGATGAGTACTCCTGAAGAAAATTTTGCCAAACTTGGCTTGACTTTACCACCAGCGCCCAAACCATTAGGTGTATACAAGCCTTTATTGGTGGACGGCAACCATTGTTTAGTTTCTGGTCATGGTCCAGTACAAGAAAATGGCTCGCTCATTATTGGAAGAGTGGGTGATACTATTAATATGGAAGAAGGTAAGTTAGCTGCAAGACAAGTTGGACTTGCTATTATAGCCACTATCAAAGCCAACCTAGGTTCACTGGATAAAGTGAAGCGTGTTATAAAAGTATTGGGTATGGTAAGTTGTACTAGTGACTTTGAAAAGCATCCCTATATAATTAATGGTTGCAGTGAATTGTTTGCCTCTATTTGGGGGCCAGATAATGGTGTGGGTGTAAGAAGTGCAGTAGGGATGGGTTCTCTACCTGGAAATATTCCGGTAGAAATAGAAGCCATGTTTGAACTTGTTTAGTAAAAAATATTTTTTATGCAGTGGTACGAAATAGATTCCATAGATACAATCGATTCTCCCTCTTTAATTGTATATGCTTCCAGGGCTCAAGAGAATATCAATAAACTCATTGAGATGGTGGGTTGCAATGTTGATCAATTAAGACCCCATGTTAAAACTAATAAGATTGCAGAAGTTTGTCAAATGATGATGGATAAAGGCATTCGTAATTATAAGTGCGCCACTATTGCTGAAGCAGAAATGTTAGGTATACTGAAAACACCCAATGTTTTGATTGCGCATCAGTTAATGGGTCCTAAATTAAATAGATTGGTTTCACTTATTAAAACTTTTCCTGCAACCAAATTTTCTTGTTTAGTAGATAATATAGAAACCGCTACGGCTGTATCAAAAATAATGGTTCAAGAAGCTTTGACCATTGACGCTTATATAGATGTAAATATTGGTATGAACCGTTCAGGAATTATGACCGATAAGGCCACCACATTATATACTGCATCTGCGCCGCTTCCTTCTATTACCATTATTGGATTACATTGTTATGATGGGCATATCAGAGAAACGGATATTAATGTTAGAAACGCACAAGCCGATGCAGTTTTTGAAAATGCCGATACGCTTAGAAAAAAATTAGAAGCTATTTCATCTTCTTCCTTAGAACTAATTATGGCAGGCTCTTGTTCGTTTTCTGGCCACATTAAAAGAAAGGATATTCAAGTGAGTCCAGGTACATTTGTTTTTTGGGACTGGGGCTATAAAAATTTATTTCCCGATTTGCCTTTTGAATTTGCCTGTTTGGTGGTAACAAGAATTATTTCCATTATTGATGAACATACTGTTTGTGTTGATTTAGGGCATAAAGCAGTAGCTGCAGAGAATCCAATGCCAAGGGTACATTTTTTAAATGCACCCAATGCAGAACCCATAGGACAAAGTGAAGAGCATTTAGTGGTAAAAGTACAAGACGCTACAAAGCATAGAGTAGGAGATATTTGGTATGGAGTGCCTGTGCATATTTGCCCTACTGTTGCTTTATATGATAACGCTATTATTGTAAATAATAATAAAGTAGTGGAAAATTGGGAAGTAGTGGCTAGGAAAAGAAAAATTACCATTTAATTTTTCAATTAAAATTTAACGCTCCTCAAAAATTGGAATTAATAGAAATAAAAAAAATAGATAGTGCATCGGCCAAAGCTTTCAGTAGTTTGGCTAAAACTATTTATGTAAATCATTATGCGCATTTATGGTTGGCAGGTGGTATGGATTGGTATATGAATGAATTCGCTTATCCTGTTTCAAAAATTACAAGTGAAATAGAAAATAAAAACTGTTTACATTATATTGCCTATATCAATAATAAAGAAGTAGGCTATTTGAAAATAAATATTGACGCAGCCATAGAGGGTGGCGATATAAAAGAAGGTATTGAACTTGAGAGAATTTATATTCATAGCACTGCTGTGAATAAAGGACTAGGAACTTACTTAATGAATTTTGTTTTTGATATTGCTAAGTCTTATCAAAAGAAATATATTTTTTTAAAGGCCATGGATACGGCTAGCCTGGCTATGCAGTTTTATACTAAAATGGGCTATGCCTTAGTAGGCTCCTTTAGGCTCTCAGATTCTACTTTTCATTTAATGAAAGAGGAATACAGAGGCATGTATATTTTGAAAAAAATAATCTAAAATCTTAGATTTTAATCCTATATTATATAAATAAAGTATAATATATAAATAATTAATTTATAAGTATAAAATAGGTTAAACTAGAACTTGTTTAGATTCTCTTAAAAATTTCTTAACGATTTCTTAACATTGGAAGAAATTTTTCTTATCTTTCTAACTAAGAAAATTAAAATTTAAGCAAATGAAGAAAATTCTATCCTCGCTCTTCTTAGCTGTGTTATGCAGTTTGATAACAGCCAATGCTCAAGTTCGTTCAGTAGCCGGTACGGTGAAAGATGAAAAAGGAGTAGCTGTTTCTTATGCAACAGTAAAAGTAAAGGGCCAAGCCTCAGCTGTAGTGGCTGATGAAAAAGGTAACTTCAAAATTAATGCTGCTGCAAACGCAACTTTGCAAGTAAGTGCCACTGGTTTCGCTTCTACTGAAGTGAGAGCAACTGCAACTTCATTAAGTATTACTTTGAATCGTCAAGCTGATGAACTAGAAGACGTAGTTGTTACTGCACAAGGTATCCGTAAGAAATCAAAAGAAATCGGATATTCTTATGCTAAAGTTTCAAGTGATGAAATTACAGTAGGTCACTCACCTCAGTTAACACAAGCCCTTGCGGGTAAGGTTTCTGGTTTGGCTGTATATACTGTAAATAATAGCGTTGACCCTTCAGTGAAAGTGGTTTTACGTGGTTACCGTTCATTAACAGGAAACAATGAAGCCTTAGTAGTTATTGATGGTATGCAAACTACCGCCACTGCTTTAGCACTTATCAATCCTAATGATGTTGAAAACGTGACTGTCCTTAAGGGTGGTCAAGCGGCAACATTGTATGGTTCTGCAGGTGTAAACGGTGCTTTAGTCATTACCACTAAACAAGGTGCTAAAGGAAAATTAAAAGTTTCCTATACTAATACCACCAACTTTGAGCAAGTAAGTTTCTTGCCTTCTTTCCAAAATCAATATGGTTCTGGTTCTCAATACTATCCTCTTTCCTTTGGCGAAGCGGGTTACGATCTTAGTGCCTTAAACCGTGCTAAGGAAAACTGGCGTTCATATGAAAACCAACAATATGGTGATGCTTATGATGGAAGTAGACGTATAGCGGGTCGTACCTTAGTAGATGGATCTGCTTTAATCATCCCTTATGCAGACGTTCCAAACGTTCGTAGAAATAGCTTTGATATGGGAATTTCTCAAAATCATCAAGCTAGTTTCCAAGGTGGTGATGAAACATCTAGTTATTACTTATCAGTGGAGAATAATAAAATCAATGGAATTATACCTGGCGATTTAAGTGATAGAACAGGTGTTCGTGTTAAATCGTCTAAGGAGTATGGTAAAATATCTACTACTTTCAACGCTGCATTGACACAAGCTTATTATGATAGAACAAATTCAGATTTCCAAAATGATATCATCAACACCGCTTCTTGGGTAGATTTAACTACGATGAGAAACTGGAGAACTAATCCTTTTGCGAATCCGAATGGCTACTATAATGACTATTATAATAACCCTTATTTTAACAAAGATATTCAGCGTGCAAAATATAAAGATGCTAACATCTCTGGAAACTTCGATATCACTTATCGTGCGCTTCCTTGGTTACAACTTTATAACAGATTAGGTATTATGAATAACTCTCGTACTGGTAAAAACACTACTGAGAAATTCCAATACTCTGACTGGGCAAAATATTCGGCTGATATTCCTGCGCCATGGCAAAGTTATGATGACTATCCTGGTATCTACCGTGCAATCGGTGATATCTTAGGTGCTGTATCTGATTATTCAAGTACGGAGAATGTTGTGAACAACGAATTCCAAGTACGTATCCAAAAAGATATCGCTAATGTTCAAAACAAATTGAATTTAGGTTATAGTATATACCAACGTTATACTAAATCTATCTCTGTTTCTTCAAGTTCAATTGTGGTACCTGATGTTTACAACGTATCTAACAGACAAGGTAACTTAGGCGGTGGTGAATCAAACACAACAGAGCGTAAGTTTGGTTACTGGGCCGATTTAAACACGAACATAAAAAATATGGAGTGGTTAAACTTAAACTTGACTGCTCGTTATGATGCAACATCTCGTTTCTTCAAACAAACAAGAGATGCGAATCAATATTCTTATTTATATTATGGAGCTGCCTTATCTTTTATTGTAACAGACGCCTTCCCTGGTTTAAAGAGCAATACTTTGAACTATGCTAAATTGCGTACATCTTATAACAAGAATGGTAATGACAATATTCCTTTATATGGTTTAGATCTTTCTTATTCAAACGGTTCGAATTTCCCTTATGGAAATAACGTAGGTTTATCAGTAGGAAATACTTTACCTGATGCTAATTTAAAACCAGAGTTTGTAACCGCTATGGAAATAGGTGCTGAATTAAGTATGTTTAAAAACAGAGTGAACTTAGACGTTTCTTTGTATAAGCAAAATTCAATTGGTCAAGTATTAACAGTGAAAGTACCTAATACAACAGGTTTCTCTAACTTGTTAATTAACGTAGGTCAAGTAGACAACTGGGGTTATGAAGCCGACTTAAAAGTGCAAGTGTTACGTGATACTAAAGTTAAATGGGATGTTAATTTAAAATATTCATTCAACGACAACAAAGTGGTTGATTTATTCCCTGGTATTACTCAGTTCCAATATGGCGGATACTCTTACGCTTCTTCAAACGTTATCTTAGGAGAACGTTTCCCAATACTTAAAACCAATGGTTATTATTATTCAACTGATGGTTCTGGTATGAGAAGAGTAAGTCCTACAACTGGTTACCCAGTTCAAAATACTGCTCTTACTGCTCGTGGTGGTACATTACCTCGCGATATGGTCGGATTAGGTTCAACTGTTACTTATAAAGAATTCCGTTTAGCATTTAACTTTGAATACCGTGGTGGCAACGTAATGTATGCCGACCTTGGTCGTCAAATGACCTTCACAGGTTCTGGTTCATGGACCACTAACAGAACAGACCAAATCTTCCCTAACTCTTATTATATAGACCCAACTACTAAGGCTGAAGTTCCTAATACAACAGTACATGTTCGCGAACCAGAGTACGCTCTATGGGTGAACAACTACCGTTTGATTTCTGAGAACTTCGTTACGCCAGCCTGGTTTATTAAATTAAGAGATGTAAATTTATCGTATACACTACCGAGTGCAATGGTTAAGAAAACAAAAGTTTTCAGTGCAGCTAATGTAGCTATATACGGTAGAAATTTATTCACCATTGTTGACAAGCAAAACATGTACACTGACCCAGAGTTCAGTTATACAGCAGGAAACGGTTCAGGTATTTCTAATACCTTGCAAACGCCTCCAGTTCGTCAATTTGGTATTAATGTAAATTTTGTTTTTTAATAACCACACACTAAAACAATAGATATGAAACTAAATAAATTATATATCGCCGCGTTTTTGGTACTTGTGGGAACAGGTTGTAAAAAAGACTATCTTGATGTCAACACCAACCCTAACTCACTTCCAACCGCAACACCTGCATACGTATTAGCGAATGCATTGAACACTTCTGCTTCTAGCATGACGTCTCCTAACGAAGTAGGTATGTTCTGGTCTGGTCATTGGACTCAATCCAATGGTTATATCATTTCAACTACTTTATTCGCTTATAACTTTACCAATTTTGATTTTAACTATTGGGATGGAACTTATGATAATCTATACGATTATCAGTATGTAATTGACAATGCTTCAAAGTATAGTCAAGAATATTTAAAAGGTCCGGCTAAAGTAATGAAGGCTTTTAATTACCAAAAATTGGTAGATTTATATGGTAATATTCCATTTACGGAAGCCTTAAAAGGGGTAGGAAATTTAGCTCCTAAATTTGATGACCAAAAAGCTGTATACGAAGGCTTGATTGTTTTATTAGATGATGCTATCAAGGACTTAAAAGCAAATGCTTTTGCGAGCACTTACTCAAGTTCTGATATTGTTTTCAAAGGAAGCAATTCTGGTTGGATCAAATTCGCGAACTCTATGAAAATGCGTATTTTAATGCGTCAAGCAAGAGTAAGTGGAAGAGATGCTTATATTACTGCGGAGATTAACAAAATCGTTGCCGAAGGTTCTGGTTTTATTACTGGAGCTGAAGTAGGTTCAAACCCTGGTTATGTAGCTTCTTCTGGTCAAATCAACCCAATCTATAATAACTACGGTTATAATGAAACAGGTGCTAGAGTAGGTAACAATAACTGGCCAAGAATTACCGATTTTATGGTGAAGGAATTAATTAAAAATGCAGATACTTTCCGTTTGAAGCGTTTTGCTTATGCGCTAGGTAATGAAGATTTAGCGAATCCAGGGGTGAGTGTTAAGCCTGAAATTGCAGCTAACTATATTGGTATACCTTTTGGTTCAAGTTCAGGATATCTTCCTGGAGCTAGTTCTGCATTAGGCCCAGTATTATTAGTAAGAGGACAATACAACAGACCTATCGTTATTATGACTGCAGCTGAAGTTCAATTCTGCTTAGCAGAAGCGAAGCAACGTTATGGTTCTTCTGTAAACTTAACTGGAACTGCACAATCATATTATGAAGAAGGTGTAAAACAAAACTTCCGCGCTATTGGAGCAAGCACATCAAATGTGACAGCTTTAGTAACCAACGGTATGCAAGATTGTGATTTTACTGCCTCTACTAATAAATTAAATACGATTGCTTACCAAAAATGGGTAGCACTTGGTTACTTTAATGGATTAGAAGCATGGTCTGAGTATCGCAAGAATAACTATCCTCTAACTCCTAACTCTAAAAACTATGTAGGTACAGCTCGTCCATTACGTTTATGGTATCCTGGAACTGAATTAGGTTCTAATGGTGCTAACGTTAATGCACAAGGAACAATCGATCCTTTAGCTACACGTATATTCTGGGATATTGACTAATACTTAGTCAACTTACTAGATAAGAACTAAAAAACCCTCTGCCGATTTTGGTAGAGGGTTTTTTTATGATAGAAATTATTTTAGAAATGAACTAATAATTATTTTAGAAATGAACTAATAATTATTTTAAGACCACTTCTCCTTCAATCACTAATTCAGTTACTGCCTTTTCACCTGCAAATTTAACAGACACTCTTTTTTTAAAAAGCCCTTCATTCGGTGCGGTATACGTTACTTTAAGGGTTCCTTTCTGTCCTTTCAAAACAGGGTTTTGATTATATTCGGGTTGAGTGCATCCACATTCTGCAGTAGCAAATTCTATGACCGCAGGTTTGGCCCCTTGGTTGGTAAAGCCAAAAATAACTGACTTGTGTATGCCCTTTTTTATTTTGCCATAGTTATAGCTCGTTTGATCAAACTTAACAGTTGATTGTGCAAAACCTGTGGCTGCAATTAGTAAGCTTAGAATTAGTAATCTGGTTTTCATGGTATAAGGTTTTAGGGTAATTGTTTGTGTAATTTTTACTAGTTTTTGGCCCAAATAGGCTCACGAATTTATTGAAATTTCACTAATTAGGTGATTTTAGTTATGAATGTACTTTTTATGCATTCTGACCCCTATTTTTGTCTAATGGAATCCACCCTTGAAGCTGTATCTGCCCAAGACATGCTCTCTTTTGAGGCATTTCGTAACTCCGTTATCGCCGACTACAAATTGGCCATAATGAGTAGGGAAGTAAGCTTATTGGGAAGAAGAGAAGTGTTAACAGGGAAGGCCAAATTTGGCATTTTTGGAGATGGCAAAGAAGTAGCACAAATTGCGCTATCAAAATTTTTTCAAAAAGGCGATTTTAGAAGCGGTTATTACAGAGACCAAACATTTATGTTTGCTTTAGGTGTTGCTAATGTTGAAGATTATTTTTCACAACTATATTCGGATGTTTATAACGATCCCTTTAGTGGTGGAAAAAATATGAATGCGCATTTTGCTACTGCATTTGTAAATGAAAAAGGGCAGTGGAATGAATTAACACAAAGCTATAATGTATCTGCGGACATTGCCCCTACTGCAGGACAAATGATGCGTGGTTTGGGCTTGGCCTTTGCTTCTAATTGTTTTAGAAATGCAAAAAATAAAGAGGCCTTTCAACATTTAAGTAATAATGGCAATGAAGTTTGTTTTTGTACCATTGGCGATGCCAGTACTTCCGAAGGACATTTTTGGGAAGCTATAAATGCAGCCGGTGTTTTGCAAGTGCCCTTAGCTGTTTTTGTCTATGATGATGGCTATGGTATTTCTGTACCTATTGCTTTACAAACTACCAAGGGTTCCATTTCTGAAGTGCTCAAAGGTTTTGAAAAAGAAAAAAATACCAACGGAATAAAAATATACACAGTGAAGGGCTGGGACTATGCTGCCTTATGTGAAACTTTTGAAGAAGGTATTCGCTATACAAGAGAGACGCATACACCCGTTGTATTTCATGTGCAAGAATTAACACAGCCGCAAGGTCATTCCACTAGTGGTAGTCATGAAAGATACAAGCCTTTAGAAAGGTTAGAATGGGAAAGAAATTGGGATTGTAATAAGCAAATGAGAGAATGGCTCATTACCAATGAACTAGCTACCGACGAAGTATTGCAAGAAGTAGAAAATGAAGCAAAGCAATTAGTGCGTGCCGATAAATTAGCTGCCTGGGGAAAATATATTTCACCTATTAAAGAAAAAATTAAAGAAGCGGTTATATTGGTACATCAAGGTTTAAGCGAAACAGATTTAAATACCTCGAATAGTTTATTACAAGAATTAGTACAAAGTAAAGAGCCTCTAAAAAGAGATATTTTTAGAACAGTTAATTTAATATTGGAAAAAATTCCAACACATGCTAATGCTGTTGCTATAAAATCTTTTTTAGTAAAATACAACGAGGTGGAAGCGCCTTTTTATAGTAAGCATTTATACAACGAAGGGCCTAAGAGTGCCCTGAATGTATCTGTGGTGGAAGCGGAATATGCGAGTGAAGCACCCACCATAAATGGCTATGAAGTATTGAATCATTATTTTGATAAATTATTTGAAGAAAACCCATTGGTTTATGCATTTGGAGAAGACTTAGGGGGTATTGGAGATGTGAATCAGGGTTTTGCTGGTCTTCAAAATAAACATGGTATAGATAGAATTTTTGATACCGGCATAAGAGAACAATCTATTATGGGTCAGGCGCATGGTATGGCCTTGCGTGGACTTCGACCTATTGCTGAAATTCAATACTTGGATTATTTATTATATGGGATACAAACTTTAAGTGATGATATTGCCACTATACATTATCGTAGCAATGGCATACAAAGTAGTCCCGTCATTATTAGAACTAGAGGCCACCGTTTAGAAGGAATATTTCATAGTGGTTCACCCATGGGTGTTATTGTAAATGCACTTAGAGGTATGTATGTTTGTGTGCCAAGAAATATGGTACAAGCAGTGGGTATGTATAATACTTTATTAAAAGGGAACGACCCTGCTTTATTAATTGAGTGTTTGAATGGCTACCGCTTAAAAGAAACAATGCCATCCAATATTACTGAATTCACTGTGCCATTAGGCAAACCTGAAATTTTAAAAGCAGGGGAGGACCTAACTATTGTTTCTTATGGTTCTACTTTAAGAATTGTGGAAGATGCTGCTGCAAGATTATTAACCATGGGTATTGATTGTGAAATTATAGATCTACAAACTTTACTACCCTTTGATATTAATCATCAAATACTAGCCTCTTTAAAGAAAACGAATCGAATTTTATTTGTAGATGAAGATGTACCCGGTGGTGCAAGTGCCTATATGTATCAACAGGTCATTGAATTGCAAGGAGGTTACCGCTGGTTAGATGTAGCTGCCCGCACATTAAGTTCAAAAGCGCACCGTCCGGCCTTTGGCAGCGATGGAGATTATTTCTCTAAACCTAATACCGAGGAAATTATAAATGTTATTAATGAAATGATGAGTGAGTAGCCTGGACTAATCTAATGCTGCGTGTTTTTAGATAAATTATAGCCTTCTAGTTTCTGCGTTTGTTCTACTGATCCCAATCTAAATTTTACCGCAAGCTTTGTTTGTTTTTCCAAACTCCTTTCTGTGTTACAAAAAAATCCTGTTTTACTGGTGTAGTAATTGGCAGGCACTTTACTTTCGGCATTAATTGCATACTTATTAAACACAAGCTTAGTAGTGTCTTTTATGTTGGGTAAAAGAAAGCCTGTTAAAAGTATGGTATGTATAATTCGCATAATTCGGTATAATTCGCATAAAACTAGTACTGGTATTTCGAAAAATTTTTAATTTTTTGAATAAATCATAAGAATTCCTACCCCATGTTATGGAATACTTTGTTTACATCTTCATCTTCCTCTAATCTTTCAATTAGTTTACTTACATCCTCTGCTTGCTCATCTGTCATTGGCACAGTGGTAGTAGGAATCCACTCTAGTTCTGCGCTAATAGGGTGCATATTTTTATCTTCTAAAGCTTTTTGTAAATTCCCGAAATCGGTGAAGGCGCAACGAAGTACAATAATGGCATTTCCATTGTCGTCGTTGCTTTCGCCTAACTCATCTAAGCCATGGTCAATTAAATCTAATTCAAGGTCGTCCATATTTAAACCCTCTGGTTTTAAATTAAACACTCCCATTTTTTTAAATTGAAAACTTACACTTCCAGAATTACCTAAAGTACCATGTCCTTTATTAAAATGGCTTTTTACATTCGCCACTGTTCTTACATGATTGTCGGTAGCTGTTTCAACTAATAAAGCCACACCATGTGGCGCATAGCCTTCGTATAATATTTCTTCATAGTTACTAGTATCTTTTCCCATGGCTCTTTTAATAGCCGCTTCCACACGGTCCTTGGGCATGCCCACACTTCTTGCATTCTGGTAACATCTTCTTAAAGCTGGGTTATCATCGGGGTTGGGGCCGCTTGCTTTTACAGCAATAACTATTTCTTTACCTATGCGGGTAAACTGCTTTGCCATACGATCAAAACGCTTGAACATTGTGGCTTTTCTAACTTCAAATATCCTTCCCATAGTGGTATGTGTTAAGAGTTGCAAAAATAAGAAAAAAAAGTCCCCCCGAGTAATCGAGAGGACTTTTCTAATCTATGTTGAATTAGAATTATTTATTCAATTTACTATGCTTACGGCCATAAAGGAAGTAAACTACTAGGCCTAAAGCCATCCAAGCAAAAGCCACCTTTAATGTTTGTGCATCTAGGGCGAATATCATTGCTAAGCAAATAACGGCTCCTAAAATAGGCACTAATGGTACTAATGGAGTTTTAAAAGGACGCTCCATATCTGGTGATTTGCGTCTTAAAATCCAAATACCTGCACTTACTAGTACGAAGGCAAATAGGGTACCAAAGGAGGTTAAATCACCTGCAACATTACCTGGAATGAAGGCTGCAAAGCCGCCTACGAAAACAAATAAAATCCAGTTAGATTTATAAGGTGTTCTATACTTAGGATGCAATTCAGAGAAAACTTTTGGAAGTAACCCGTCATTGGCCATTGAATAGAATACGCGTGATTGTCCCATTAACATTACTAGAATAACAGAACTAAATCCTGCAAGAATAGCTACTGTTACAGCAGTGGCTAACCATCCATAGCCTGTCATATAAGTTGATATCGCATAAGCAACAGATGCTTCACGACCTTTTAAAGGATCGACGAAATCTTTCCAGTTGGCAACCCCTGTTAGTACGTGACCAAATAAGATGTACAAAATAGTACACACTACTAATGAACCTAAAATACCAATGGGCATATCTCTTTTAGGATTCTTTGCTTCTTGCGCTGCTGTAGATACCGCGTCAAAGCCAATAAATGCAAAAAATACAATAGCAGCACCACCTAATACGCCACCCCATCCATGTTTGAAAGTACTAGAATAATCGGCAATGACCTTGCCCGATGCATCTATTAATGGTGGTTGGTTGGCAGGTATTAAATAAGGGGTATGATTTTCTGGGCGAATAAACTGCCAGCCTAAAATAATAAATAAAATTACAATGGCTACTTTAACAAATACAATAATTGCATTTACTGTTGCGGATTCTTGTGTTCCTTTAATTAATAATAAGGTTAGTAATAATAATATTACTAGTGCGGGTGCATTCATAAAACCATGATGAAGTACACCAGCTGTATCGGTTACACTTTCGAGCGGGGAGTGGCTCCATTCATAAGGGATAGCTCCTCCCAGCAACTTGTTTAAATATTCACTCCAAGCAATAGAAACCGTTGCGGCACCTAATGCATATTCCATAATTAATGCCCATCCAATAATCCAGGCAACTGTTTCTCCCATGGTCACATAAGAGTAAGCATAAGCACTACCAGAAATAGGAATCATGGCAGCAAATTCTGCATAACATAAACCGGCAAAAGCGCAACCTACGGCTGCTAAGATAAAGGATAAAGTAACCCCTGGTCCTGCAGCTTGTCCAGCGGCAGCGGCAGTTCTAACAAATAAGCCTGCTCCAATGATGGCACCCACGCCTAAGGCCACTAAATTACCAGCACCTAAAGTGCGCTTTAATCCTTTTCCACCATCATCTGCCTGTGCTAACATGGCGGACAAATCTTTCTTTCTAAATAAACTCATAAATAATTGGTTTGTTGTGGTTTCAATTTATCTTGGAAAATAGCACTTTTTTTGCAAAACCGAGCTATAATTTCGTGGAAAATGACCCTTTTTTTTGCTTATTTTTTTAGTACTTAAGTCTTATATTGCAGCAATTACTATTGTATGAAAAAATCGAATAAACTTACTATTTACATTGTCATTGCTATGATTGCTGGGGCTATTCTCGGCTATTATATACATGAAAATTATAATGAAGGGACTATTGCTTCTTTTTCAAAAAACAGCAAATTATTAACCACTATTTTCTTGCGTTTGGTGCAAATGATTATTGCCCCCCTCGTGTTTAGTACTTTGGTGGTAGGTATTGCCAAATTAGGCGACTTAAAAACAGTAGGTCGTGTGGGGGGTAAGGCCATGTTATGGTTTATTACTGCGTCACTTGTGAGTTTATTAATAGGATTAGTACTTGTAAATATTTTTAAACCAGGAGAAGGAATTGCGTTAAGCAATGCCGATACAACCGGTGCTAAAGATTTACTAGGGAATACAAAAGCATTTAGTTTAGCCAACTTCGTAGAGCATGTTTTTCCTAAAAGTATGTTTGAGGCAATGTCCAATAATGAAATTTTACAAATAGTTATATTTAGTATATTTTTTGGAGTTGCAGCCGCTGCCATTGGAGATGCAGCCAAAGGTTTTATTAAAGCCTTAGAAACTGTTTCGCATATTATTTTAAAAATGGTGGGCTATGTGATGAATTTTGCGCCACTAGGTGTTTTTGGCGCTATTGCTGCAGTTATTGCAAGTAAGGGTTTAGCCATTTTTGCTTTTTATGGTAAATATTTATTATTCTTTTTAATGGGTATTGGAGTGCTTTGGAGTTTCTTATTAGGGGTTGGATTTTTAGTTTTAGGCAAAAGAATTCCTTCTTTATTAAGACATATCACTTCTCCACTGGTTATTGCATTTAGTACGACAAGCAGCGAAGCTGTATTTCCTAAATTATCCGAAGAGCTGGTGCGCTTTGGTTGTAAAGACAAAATTGTTTCTTTTATTCTTCCATTAGGCTATTCTTTTAATTTAGATGGAAGTATGATGTATATGACTTTTGCAAGTATGGCCATTGCACAAGCCTATGGCGTGCATATAGATATTGCCACACAGTTAACCATGCTTATAGTTTTAATGTTAACGAGCAAAGGTATTGCAGGTGTGCCGCGTGCTTCTTTAATTGTAGTTACTGCAACCTGTGCAATGTTTAATATTCCTCCAGAAGGGATTGCTTTAATTTTACCCATTGACCATTTCTGCGATATGTTCCGTTCCACTACCAATGTTTTGGGTAACAGCCTAGCCACTACTGTGGTGAGCAAATGGGAAGGTGCACTTGATAATCCGGCGCAAGCTTAAATATTATATTGATGATTACATTACTAGACGCCTTTCACTGGAGCCAATTATTACAACCTCAATATTATATTGAAAATGGAGGGCTTTGGTTATTATTATTTGTGGTGTTTGCAGAAACTGGTTTATTCTTTGGTTTTTTCTTACCAGGAGATAGTTTACTTTTTGTAGCAGGTATTTACAGCGCGCCACTAGCTGCACAAATATTTGCAAGTGAAAACGAATGGCTTAATTTATTTATAATATTTTCTTTTATTTCGGTGGCAGGTATTTTAGGTAATTATGTGGGTTATCAAATTGGTAATAAAGTAGGCCCCGCAATGTATGATTGGAAAGAGAATCTGTTTTTTAAGAAAAAATATTTAGCACAGGCACAAGCCTTTTATGAAAAGCATGGAGGACGTGCCATAGTAATTGCTAGGTTTATTCCTATAGTAAGAACCTTTGCGCCCATTGTAGCAGGCATTGTAAAAATGGATAAGGCTAAATTTATTTATTTTAATGTGTTGGGTTGCTTAGCCTGGGTAGCTTCCATGCTTTGCGCAGGACATTTTTTACAATCTTATATATTGAATCAATTTCAATTCGATTTAAAAAAGCATTTAGAAGTTATTGTGCTAGTTATTGTATTTGTTACTACCGCTCCAGTTATAATTCAAGTGCTCAAGCATAGAACAAAAAAATAGGCTAACGCAAAAAATAAATTGAATATTAAAAAAGTATTTTAAAATATCGTAACCATAAAAAGCTTATGACCACTAATAAACAAATAGGATTATTATCGCTGCCCGTTTTAGTGGCAGCCCTAGGTTATTTTGTAGACGTATACGACTTGCTTTTATTTACCATTGTAAGACAGCCTAGTGTAATGAGTTTAGGGTCCACTGCTGAAACCATTATTGTAGATAGCGCCCATATTATTAACTGGCAAATGTCGGGCTTATTAATAGGCGGTATTTTATGGGGTGTATTAGGTGATAAAAAAGGAAGGCTAAAAGTTTTGTTCGGGTCCATTATACTTTATTCAACAGCCAATTTTTTAACCTCCTTTGTACAAACTGTCGACCAATACGCGTATTGTCGTTTTTTAGGAGGCATTGGATTAGCAGGTGAATTAGGTGCGGGCATAACACTTGTATCTGAAATGCTACCTAAAAATAAAAGAGGTATTGGTACATCTATGGTAGCAGGTATTGGTTTGTTTGGTGCTGTCTTTGCTTATTTTACATTTAAAGCAACGGCCGACTGGAGATTATGTTATCAAATAGGAGGGGTGCTTGGTTTTTGTCTTTTAATATTACGCGTTAAAGTAGCTGAGTCCTTTATGTTTGAATCGGCTAAGCTTGCCAATATTTCCAAAGGTAATTTTTTATTATTCTTTAGTTCTTATAAACGCTTTTCTAAATACATCAAGGCCATTTTAATTGGACTTCCTACTTGGTTTGTGATTGGTGTGATGGTTAATTATAGTAATAAGTTTGCCTCTACTTTATATGGAGTGAATTTAATTGACTCAGGTAAGTCGGTGATGTTCGCCTATATTGGTATCGCCACCGGAGATTTACTTATTGGCTATGTGAGTCAATATTTTAAAAGTAGAAAAAAAGCACTACTAGTATTTTATACTTTTAATATAATTTGTATGGTTTTATTTTTTAGTAATTTTAATAATACCGACGACAGAATGTATGCCATTTGTGGATTTCTTGGTTTTAGTACAGGCTACTGGGCTATTTTTAACACTATGGCAGCAGAACAGTTTGGCACCAATTTAAGAGCCACCGCTGCCACTACCATTCCGAATATGGTAAGAGGGGCACTACCTTTAATTAATTTTTTATTCTTAGATATATTACAAAAGAAAATGGGTTGGACCATTGTACAAAGTGGCATTTTTACAGGTGCTACGGTAATGCTTATTACCCTTGTTGCTTTTGTATTTACAGAAGAAACCTACCACAAGGATTTAGATTATTTAGAGATGGATACCCCACTTCCATAGTCATTCAAGTATATGCGTTTACTATTTATACGTTTTTCTTCTATTGGTGATATTGTTTTAACCACGCCGGCGGTTCGCTGCGCTAAAAATCAAATACCGGGTGTTGAAATACATTTTTTAACTAAGCTTTCTATGAAAGATTTGGTGATAGGGAACCCCCATATTGATCATTGCCATTTTTTAGATGAAAATTTAGACCAGACCATTGCTGGATTAAAAGAAATACCCTTTGATTATATTATTGATTTGCATCAAAATATTAGAAGCTGGAAAATTAAAAAAGCCCTAGGGGCGCCTGCTTATTCTTATAAAAAATTGAGCCTTCAAAAATGGTTACTAGCCAAACTGCAAATTAACTTTTTACCGAAGACACATGTGTGTGAGAGATATATAAATACCCTTCAGCATTTTAAAGTAACAAACGATGGCAAGGGCCTTGATTATTTTTTTCCAAAGGACTATAGTTTCAAGACAGCTAATTTACCTACTAGCCATCAGGCCGGTTTTATTGCTTTTGTAATTGGGGCTTCTTATTTTAATAAAAAATTGCCTGTTCAAAAATGGATTGAACTTGCAAAGCAAATTAATAAGCCCATTGTACTTATCGGAGGCAAGGATGATATTACAAGCGCTAATGAAATAGCCGCTGCTGTTCCCAATTTTATTTACAATGCTGCTGGTAAATACGACTTAAAAGAATCGGCTAGTATTATTCAAATGGCGCAGGTGGTGGTTTCACATGATACTGGTTTTTTACATGTGGCTGCTGCCTTCAAAAAACCCACCATTACTATTTGGGGGGCCACTAGTCCGGCTTTACAGTTTGAAGCTAATTACCCAACAGGTTCTAGTGCGCCTCATTATAACTCAATGGTAACTCAATTAAGTTGTCAACCTTGTTCGAAGCAAGGTGAAAATAAATGTCCGCAAGGTCATTTTGCTTGTATGCGACTACAAAATATTAATATTATTGCTAGTAAAACAAATGAGTTTTATAAGGCGGTATAAAAAAAGCCTTCTACAATAAAGTAGAAGGCTTTTGTATAAATAATTACGAGTTAATTACAATGTTTTTAAAACATCGTTCATGCTTCTAACAGCGTCGGCACTTTTGTTAAAGGCTGCTTGCTCATCAGCAGATAAATCCATTTCAACAATTTTCTCCCAGCCATTCTTGCCAATGACTACTGGAACGCCCAAGCAAATATCTTTTTGGCCATATTCCCCATCCAAGCTTACGCAACAAGTAAATAATTTTTTCTCATCTCTTACAATACTTTCTACAAGAGCTGCTCCTGCTGCACCTGGTGCATACCAAGCTGAAGTACCTAATAATTTAGTAAGTGTTGCACCACCCACCATAGTATCATTCACAATTTTTTCTTGCGCAGCTGCATCTAAAAATTTAGTAACAGGAATACTATTCCAAGTAGCATGCTTAATTAAAGGAATCATAGTGGTATCGCCGTGACCGCCTACTACAATGGCGTTTAAGTCCGCAGGGCTGCAATCTAAAGCAGTGCTTAATTGATATTTAAAACGAGCACTATCTAAAGTACCACCCATTCCTATAATTCTATGCTTAGGTAAACCAGTAGACTGTAGGGCTAAGTATGTCATGGTGTCCATTGGGTTGCTAATAACAATAATAATTGCATTGGGAGAGAATTTTAAAATATTCTCACAAACACCTTTTACAATACCTGCATTTGTGCCAATTAATTCTTCACGCGTCATACCTGGCTTACGCGGTAAACCAGAAGTAATAACTACTACATCTGAATTTGCTGTTTTGCTGTAATCATTGGTACTACCACTAATTTTTGTATCAAATCCTAATAAAGCAGCGGTCTGCATCATATCCTGTGCCTTGCCTTCTGCAAATCCTTCTTTAATATCTAATAAAACTAATTCTTGAGCTAATTCTTTACGAGCAATATTGTCTGCGCAAGTTGCTCCTACGGCTCCTGCACCCACTACGGTAACTTTCATATAATGTAATTTTTATTTAAGTGTTTTTATTTTACGGGACAAAGTTAGTTATTTACCTTCTATTATTTTAATCAATTCGAAAACATCTGCACCTTCTTCATACACTTTCAACAATACCCCTTTTTGGTATAGGGCCACAAAGGGCGTCATTCTTGGACGGTAAAAAGTAGGTAGGGTAAAATTAGGATCACGGCCAATAATGACATTGGGTTTATCTACCAAATTATACTTTGCAGCAAATCTCTTGATAGACTCCATATCACGGTAGCTATCCCAAATAAAGAGTACGTTTTTGAATTTATCTGCATACTTATTAATATCGCCTGCCTCTTTTTCACAATGAGAGCAGTCGGGGCTAAATATAATAATGCAGGTAAATGCATACTTAGGCATTTGCTTATTGGTGATTTCCTTACCATCCACTGAAGTAATAGAGAAGGCAGGGATTTTATTATTCTTTAAATAAGGAGCACCAGGGTCCCCGGAAGTTTGCGCCTTTAATTGACTAATAAGTAAAAAACTAAATAAGGTGGCAAAAAGGTATTTCATAGTGGTGCTTTTAGAGTTTTATATTATAGAATTTGAATAAATTATTAAAGGAATTATTAACTTAAATTATTATTTGAATTATTTAATTGAATTATTTTTTTTGAGTGGATTGCATTCTCATGGCCTTCGCATCTTGTAAGAAGTCGGAAGCGAAAATGAAATTATTGAGTAGCTTGTTTTCGCTATAAATTATGTCTTTATTAGAGCCCTCCCATTCTTTCTTGCCTTGGTATAAATAAATAATATGGTTCCCTATTTCCATTACACTATTCATATCATGGGTAACTACAATGGTAGTGATATTGAAGTCAACGGTTAGCTCTTCAATTAATCTATCAATAATAATCGATGTCTGAGGGTCTAAGCCTGAATTTGGTTCGTCGCAAAATAAATATTTAGGCTTCATCACCAAGGCGCGGGCTAATCCCACTCTTTTTTTCATTCCTCCACTTAACTCAGCAGGAAATTTATTATTTACCCCCTCTAATTTTACGCGGGCTAAAATTTCGTTCACTTTTATTTTTTTCTCTGCAATAGTTAGGGTAGAAAACATATCTAAAGGAAATTTCACATTGTCTTCCACCGTTAATGAATCAAATAATGCATTTCCCTGAAATAGCATACCTAGGTTCTGTCTTAAATCTTTTCTTTCTTCTTTATCCATTTTTGAAAAAAGCGCATGGTCGAATAGTATTTCACCCTTGTCGGCTTTTAGTAAATCGACAATACATTTTACTAAAACGGTTTTACCACTTCCGCTAGTGCCTATAATTAAATTACAAATACCAGGTTTAAATTGGGCGCTGATATCATCAATGACAACTTTATCGCCAAACTTTTTGCTAATATTTTGTATTTCAATCATGATAATTAGCTTAAAGGTGTTTGTAATCGAAGTAAATCCTCGAAAGTATCGGCTCTACTTATTAAAGTTGCTTTTCCATTTTTATATAATACTTGTGCAGGCTTATACCTAGCATTATAATTACTTGACATTTCATACCCATAAGCACCTGCATTAAAAAATACCAAGTAGTCTCCTTCTTCAATACTAGCAATAGGGCGGTCCCAGGCAAAGGTGTCGGTCTCGCAAATATTACCTACTACTGCATATTTTTTTAATTCCTTAGTAGGGGCAGAAATATTTACGATATGATGGTAAGCATCGTAAAACATAGGCCTTATTAAATGGTTTAAGCCACTATTAATGCCTGCAAATTCAATATCCCCCGACTTTTTTAAAACATTTACCTGTGTAATAAAATAGCCCGACTCACTCACTAAATATTTTCCGGGTTCAAACCATGCAGTGAGGTTGCGTCCCATTTTTGCAGACAGCTTTTCCATAATTTTATTTACCTCCGCTCCTAATAAAGCAATATCTGTTCCTTTTTCCTCTGGCATATAAGGCACTTTAAAGCCACCTCCAAAATCTAATATATTCACTGTAGGAAAATCGGGTAATAAATTTTCAAACACGGTAGCCGATTGTAAAAAAACGGCTACATCTTTAATTTCACTGCCCGTATGAATATGTAAGGCACTAATATTAATGCCATATTTTTTTTGAATATTTTTTAGCGTTTCTTTTTCTGTATAAGGAATACCAAACTTACTTTTATCATGCCCTGTTGAAATTTTTAAATTCCCTCCTGCCATAATATCGGGTCTAATTCTAATACCTACTGGGTATCTACCGCCGAATGCAGCACCAAACTTTTCTAAATTAGAGAGGCTGTCAATATTTACATGCACGCCTAAGCTTACGGCTTCTTTAATTTCTTCGAAGGCAACACTATTGCTGGTGTATAAAATATTTTCAACATCAAATCCAACATGCATGGCTAATTTAACTTCGTTAATAGAACTACAGTCAATATTGCAGCCAGCTTTTTTAACAAGGTTTAAAATATGAATATTGGTAAGTGATTTAGAAGCATAAAAAAATCGTGTAGACTTACTTGAAAAATGAGTCAATAAGTTTTGATATTGGCTTTCAATTTTTTCGCCATGGTACAGATACAAAGGCGTGCCAAAGGTACTGGCCGCTTTATTAAGTTCTTCGTAAGATATACTCGGATTCATTACACAAAGATACAATGAGAACTAGGTTCAGTCATTATAACAAGTGTATAATTTTGAAAAAAAATAGAGGAATGCGTAGTCGAAGGACTATTGAACAGGGCTTTCAGGACGCTCGTCTTCTTCAGGCAGATTCGGTGTCTCTTCCTCTTCGGTTTGTTCTAAAACACTATTGTCTGTGAAGTCTTCAGGCTTGATGACAGTGGCTTCTACCAATTGTTCTGCTAAAACCTCTCTAATTTTTGGTAAGTCGTCGGTTGAATTAATACCGAAATAATCCATGAAGTTTTTAGAAGTAGAATATACTAGTGGCTTACCTGGTAAGTGTTCGTTACGACCACTAATGGTAATTAATTCCTTCTCTAATAATTTTTGAATAGAATAATCGCTGTTCACTCCTCTAATGGCTTCCACTTCACCCTTGGTGATAGGTTGCTTATAAGCAATAATGGCTAGAGATTCTAAAGCCGCATTGGACAAACGCTTTAAAAATTTATCTCCATTTAATTGAGCAATAGTTTTATGAAAATCGGGCTTGGTTAAAAACTGCCAGCCACCCCCGCTTTGTTTTAATTCAAAAGGATAAAATTCAGTGCTGTATTTTTCTTGAATACCTTCTAATGCACTTTCTACTTGGTCTAAACTAATACGCTCTTCTAAAAATCCAAAAGCATTATTAATAAGCTCGGTAATATCATTCGCGTTCAAGGCTTTTTCACTTGCAAAAATAAGTGCTTCAATATGAGGTATGATTTGACTAATTTCCATAGTTGTTGGGTCTTAACCGTTTAAGGCAGCTGCACCACTAACTATCTCCGTTAATTCGGTGGTAATAGCGGCTTGACGTGCACGGTTATATGATAATTTCAATGATTTTAATAATTCGTTTGCGTTTTCACTTGCTTTGTCCATCGCAGTCATTCTTGCACCATGCTCACTAGCATTGGCGTCTAGTACTGCTTTAAACAATTGTGTATTTAAAATTTTAGGCATTAACTCTGCTACTAATACTTCTTTCTGTGGTTCAAAAATAAAATCAGTTTTTTTCTTGTTTCCTTTTTTAGCTAAAGTGGGAATAGGTAAAAAGGCTTCTGCAGTAGGTAATTGAGTAGCAGCATTTTTAAACTCACTATAAATAATTTCTATCGCATCAAATTCTTTATTCGAAAATGCAGTCATGGCTGCTTTTGCTGCAGTTTGTACATTTTCAAATTTTAAGTTCAAGAAAATATCTTTAAAATCGGCATTGGTTTTGTAACCTGTTTTGGTTAAACTCTCATATCCTTTCTTTCCAATATTCCAGATAGTGATATTTTTATTCGCATATTTTTCAGCTATTGTTGTCTTTGCTAATTTTACTAAGTTAGCATTGTACCCACCGCATAAACCTCTGTCAGAAGTAATTACAATTATTAAAACATTACTCACTGGACGCGTTTCAGCTAAAGCTAAATTCATATCGCCATCCAAGCTTCCAATAATATTGCTTAACATTTCTTGCAACTTACGCGTGTAGGGTCTCATTTGAGTGATGGCGTCTTGCGCACGGCGTAATTTGGCAGCACTTACCATTTTCATGGCCTTGGTTAACTGCTGCGTACTTTGTGTACTTTTTATCCTATTTCTTACTTCGTTTAATTGACCTGCCATAGCATTTTTTAGTTTCTGATGTTCAAGTGGAAGCCCGCTAAAATTGTAGGGCTCCAAAGGCGAGCAAAGGTATCATTTTTTCATCCATTTTTCAATTTTAAGGCTATTGTTGTTATTTTTTATATTGGACCCCTCTGAAAACCCTCAAACTCACCCCAATTACTTAACTTTGGCACGCCTATTGAGTATAGGAAATTACACAATTATTAAGCAGGAATATGTTGCAAATTATAAGTAAACTATTTGGAGGTTCGAAAAGCGAAAAGGACGTTAAAAAAATAGACCATTTAGTGGCTGTTATTAATGGCCATTTTAATAGCTATAAAGGCCTTTCCAACGACGAATTAAGAGCTAAAACCACCGAATTTAAGGCTAAAATTAAGGCCTATTTAGCCGATACCGATAGCCAAATTGAAGCCCTTCAAAACGAGGCGGAAGCGCTTCCCACTAGCGACTTTATGGGTAGAGATGGTTTTTATGAGCAGGTTGATTTGCTCAAAAAGGACAAGGACAGCACTTTGGAAAAGGTACTTTGGGACATTTTGCCAGAAGCCTTTGCGGTGGTAAAGGAAGTGGCCCGCAGATTTACCGAAGAAGAGCAGTTAGTGGCAACAGCGACCCAATTGGACCGAGATTTATCTGTCAAAAAAGAATATATCAGTATTAAGGGCGACCAGTCGGTATTCCAAACTACTTGGAAGGCGGCAGGCACACCCATTACTTGGAATATGGTGCACTATGATGTGCAGTTATTAGGAGGTATTGTTTTACATCAAGGTAAGATTGCCGAAATGTCAACGGGTGAGGGTAAAACTTTAGTTTCTACTTTACCCGCTTATTTAAATGCACTTGCCGGAGAAGGGGTGCACATTGTAACAGTGAACGATTACTTAGCCAAAAGAGATAGCGAATGGAATGGTACTTTATTTGAGTGGTTGGGTATCACAGTCGATTGTATCGATAAGCATCAGCCGAATTCAGAAGAACGTAGAAATGCTTACCGTGCAGGTATTACTTACGGAACCAATAATGAATTTGGATTTGATTATTTAAGAGATAATATGGTGCACACACCAGAAGAGATGGTGCAACGTAAACACCATTATGCGATGGTGGATGAAGTGGATAGTGTATTAATTGATGATGCGCGTACACCTTTAATTATATCTGGCCCTATTGGCTATCAAACTGGAGAGCAACAATTTTTTGAATTGAAACCAAGAATTGAAAAGTTGGTGGAGATGCAAAAGAAAACGGTGAACCAATTTTTAATTGAGGCTAAAAAGAAAATTGCAGAAGGCAACGACGACCCTAAAGATGGCGGAAAGGCTTTGTATTCTGCGTTTAGAGGCTTACCAAAAAACAGTGCTATTATTAAATACTTAAGTGAGCCAGGGGTAAGAGTGAAATTACAAAAATCAGAAAATTATTATTTAGCCGATCAGCAAAGAGAAATGCCTCATGTAGATGTTGATTTATATTTCCATATTGACGAAAAAAATAATTCAGTAGAGTTAACCGATAAAGGTTTGCAATTAATTACCAAGCAAGGAGAAGATCCGAATTTCTTTTTACTACCCGATATTAGTGTGGCCTTAAATGCCATTGATCAAAATGCCAATTTAATAGCGGAAGAAAAATTCCAACAAAAAGAAAGCATCATTACCGACTATAGTATTAAAGCCGATCGCATTCACACAGTGAATCAATTATTAAAAGCCTATACATTATTTGATAATGATGTGGAGTATGTAGTCATTGAAGGGCAAGTAAAAATTGTAGATGAGCAAACGGGTCGTATCATGGAAGGCCGTCGATATTCAGACGGATTACACCAAGCCATTGAAGCCAAAGAGAATGTAAAAATTGAAGCGGCTACACAAACCTATGCCACTATTACTTTGCAGAACTTTTTTAGAATGTACCATAAGTTAGCCGGTATGACAGGTACTGCCGAAACAGAGGCTTCAGAGTTTTGGAGTATTTATAAATTAGATGTGGTTTCTATTCCTACCAATATTGCTGCTATTAGAAATGACGAGCAAGACTTAGTGTATAAAACTAAGCGTGAAAAATTAGGGGCGGTCATTGAAGCCATTGTTGATTTAAGAGAAAAAGGACGTCCTGTTTTATGTGGAACTACTTCAGTGGAGGTAAGTGAATTATTAAGTAGAATGTTACGTCAACAAAATATTCCGCATAATGTGTTAAACGCCAAACAACATGCGCGTGAAGCACAGGTGGTTGCAGAAGCAGGTTTAACAGGAGCGGTTACGATTGCTACCAATATGGCAGGTCGTGGTACCGATATTAAATTAAGCCCTGAAGTAAAAGCTGCAGGCGGGTTAGCCATACTAGGTACAGAGCGTCACGAGTCTCGTCGTGTAGACAGACAATTACGTGGACGTGCGGGTAGACAAGGTGATCCTGGTTCTTCTCAATTCTTTATTTCTTTGGAAGACGATTTAATGCGCATGTTTGGAAGCGAGCGTATTGCCAAAGTGATGGACTTCGCGGGTTATAAAGAAGGGGAGGTTATTCAGCACAGCATGATTACAAAATCTATTGAGCGTGCACAGAAAAAAGTAGAGGAAAATAACTTTGGTGTAAGAAAGCGTTTATTAGAATATGATGATGTGATGAACAAACAAAGAACCGTTATTTACAAGAAAAGAAATCATGCTTTGTTTGGAGAAAGACTAGCCTTGGACTTAGACAATGCTTTTTATCAAGTGATTGAAGGTGTGGTGACGAATTATAAATTGAATAACGATTATGAAGGGCTTAAATTATCCTTAATTGTTCAAACAGGTTTTGATACTAAAATAACGCAAGATGAATTTAAGTCGACTAATGATGCTGCACTTGTAGAATTAGTATATCAAGAAGCCATTGCGCATTATGAGTATAAGAAAAAGGAGATGATGAAACAAAGCATGCCTGTTTTTAAAAATATTAGAAAAAACCAGGGAGCACATATTGAAAATGTAATAGTGCCAGTGGGTGATGGGAAAATTGCCTACAATGTGCTCGTAAACTTAGATAAAAATGTAAGCACCGAAGGCGCAACACTAGCTGCACAAGCAGAAAAAAATATTGCCTTAAGCTTTATTGATGATGCCTGGAAAGAACATTTAAGAGCCATGGACGATTTAAAACAATCGGTACAAACAGCTACTTATGAACAAAAAGACCCGCTAGTTATTTATAAAATGGAAGCTTTTGAATTATTTAGAAAAATGGATTTAGAGATTAATCAAAAGCTAGTTCAGTTTTTATGTCACGCGCATTTGCCTTTAGAAGATGCGGTGAAAGAAGGTCGTCAACAAAAAACAGACTTAAGTAAATTAAGTGCGAATAGAACAGAGGATGCGGGCAGCAATGCATATCATGATCCTAGTGATATAAAGCAAGCGCCTATTCAAGTAGGTCCTAAAACTGGACGCAACGATCCTTGTCCTTGTGGTAGTGGAAAAAAATTCAAAGCATGTCATGGAAAAGAGGTTGCTTAATAAATACATCGACCATACTATTTTAAAACCCACTTGTTTAGTGGCGGACATTGAAAAATTATGTGCTGAAGCAAAGCAGTATGATTTTGCTGCAGTATGCGTGCCTCCCAATTTTGTGAAATTAGCCAAAGAAAAAGTAGCGGGTTCTACTGTACAAGTAGCCACCGTTATTGGATTTCCTTTTGGATACAGTGCTACGGAAGCAAAAATTGCAGAAATTATTTTAGCCATGGTAGATGGCGCCGATGAATTAGATGTGGTGGCGAATATCTCTGCTATAAAAAATGCAGACTGGTCAGCTATCGCAGATGAAATCAATCATATCATGCCCATTATTCGTTCTAAGAATAAAGTAGTAAAAATAATTATAGAGTCGGGTGTATTAACCGATGATGAAATTATTAAGTGTTGCGATATTTATGGCATTGCAGGCATTGATTATTTAAAAACATCTACTGGTTATGCAGAAAAAGGGGCTAGTGTAGAAGTCGTACAATTATTTAGAAAACATCTACCCGATCAGGTGCAAATAAAAGCCTCAGGTGGCATTAGGGACTATGCCACTGCAAAATTAATGATAGACGCCGGCGCTACGCGCATAGGTTGTAGCTCGGGGGTGGCCATAGTATCGGGCGCGAATACAGATAATGTAAAATCAAATTATTAACTTTACGATTATCATGTTATTAGAAAAAATAAAATCTTTAGCCAAGCAGCATCAAGCAGAAAACGTTTCTATACGTAGGGATTTGCATGCAAATCCTGAATTAAGTTATCAAGAATTTGAAACTAGTAAGTATGTTCAAGCACAATTAAAAGCTATTGGCATTCCATTTACTGTTATTGCTACTACAGGTGTACTAGGTATTATTGAAGGAAAAAATCCAAGCAAGCGAGTAGTGGCACTTCGTGCCGATATGGATGCCCTTCCTATTATTGAAGAAAATAAAGTCGATTATATTTCTACTAAAGAAGGCGTGATGCATGCCTGCGGACATGATGTGCATACCACCATTTTATTAGGCGCTGCAAAAATTTTATGGAGCTTGCGTGAAGAATTTGAAGGCACTATAAAATTATTATTTCAACCGGGGGAAGAAAAAAATCCCGGCGGAGCAAGTTATATGATTCGTGATGGAGCGCTTAAAAACCCAGTGCCAGCAGGCATTGTAGGCTTGCATGTGCATCCAGGATTGAATCATGGAAAATTAAGTTTTAGAAAGGGACGTGTGATGGCCAGTGCCGATGAATTATATGTTTCTATTAAAGGTCCAGGAGGACATGCTGCCACACCACATCAAACAGTGGACACTGTTTTAGTAGCGGCGCAATTAATTACTAGTTTACAAACTATTATAGCGCGCAATCGCGATCCACAAAATCCTTCTGTACTTTCCATTTGTTCTGTGCATGGTGGTAATACTACCAATGTCATTCCAACTGAAGTAAAACTAATGGGCACTTTCAGAGCCATGGATGAAGTATGGCGTTTCAAAGCACATGAATTAATGATGCAACAAGCAAGGGGTTTATCAATAGCTACCGGTGCAGAAATAGATTTTAAAGTGGATGTAGGTTATCCTACTGTCGATAACGAACCTATTATTACAGAAGCTGCTTGGAAATTAGCCGACGCTTATATGGGTGCTAGCAATGTCGAAGAAACAGAAAAAAGAATGGGCGCCGAAGATTTTGGCTATTATTCTCAAGTCATTCCTGGTTGCTTTTTCAGACTAGGTGTTCGCAATCAATCGAAAGGAATTATACATAATGTACATACCCCACATTTTAATATAGAGGAAGAATCCAT
The DNA here is from genome assembly GCA_007280515.1 of Sediminibacterium sp. Taxonomy (GTDB): domain Bacteria; phylum Bacteroidota; class Bacteroidia; order Chitinophagales; family Chitinophagaceae; genus Sediminibacterium. The sequence goes on along the minus strand of QYPL01000013.1, from coordinate 12,337 downwards.
TGAAAATGGAGTGGGCATGATGGCCTGGTTGGGCACTCAATTATTTGCATAAAGTACTATATTTCAACAATATATACTACAAAAACCTCGTTTTGTATATATTCAGTAGCTTTGTAAAAGTCGAAAACTAACACTCGTTATAAATTTATTACATGTCGAATAAAGAAAACTCAAGAAAGGAACAGGCTTTAGAATACCATGCTAATGGCAGACCAGGTAAAATTGAAGTGGTTCCTACCAAGGAAGCTAAAACGCAAAAAGACTTATCTCTTGCCTATAGCCCAGGGGTAGCCATTCCATGTACAGAGATAAAAAACAATCCAGCCGATGTATTTAAGTATACAGCGAAAGGAAATTTAGTAGGGGTAATTACCAATGGAACTGCTGTTTTGGGTTTAGGTAATATTGGACCCTTGGCTAGTAAGCCGGTGATGGAAGGAAAGGCCGTACTTTTTAAAATTTTCGCAGACATTGATGTATTTGATATTGAGATCAACGAAACCGATCCCGATAAATTTGTAGAAATTGTAAAATCATTAGAACCTACATTCGGGGGGATTAATTTAGAAGATATAAAAGCACCTGAGTGTTTTTATATTGAAAAGAAATTAAAAGAATCCATGTCTATTCCGGTAATGCATGATGACCAACATGGAACAGCCATTATTAGTAGTGCTGCTTTATTAAATGCATTAGAGTTACAAAAGAAAAAAATTGAGAAAGCAAAGTTTGTAGTAAGTGGTGCAGGTGCTGCAGCCATGGCTTGTATAAAATTATATGTATCCTTAGGGGCCAGGTATGAAAACTTTATTTTGTTTGATAAAGATGGGGTACTTCATACAGGCAGAACCGATTTAGGAGAAGATAGAAAACCATTTGCGATTAAAGCAGAGAATATGACCTTGGTGCAAGCCTTTAAAACTGCCGATGTGTTTTTAGGCTTAAGCGTGGGTAATATTGTAACTGTGGAAATGGTAGCCTCTATGCCAAAAAATCCGATTGTATTTGCACTAGCGAATCCCGATCCTGAAATTGATTATGCCGCTGCTACTTCAGCAAGAAAAGATATTATCATGGCAACTGGTAGGTCCGATTTTCCTAATCAAGTGAATAATGTTTTAGGTTTCCCTTATATATTTAGAGGTGCCTTAGATGTGCGTGCAAAATCTATCAACGAAGCAATGAAGTTAGCTGCTGTGAATGCACTGGCAGACTTAGCAAAATCGGCTGTGCCTGATTCGGTGAACATGGCGTATAATCAACAGAGCTTATGTTTTGGTCCAGAATATATTATTCCCAAACCATTAGATCCAAGATTATTAAGCAAACTAGCGCCGGCAGTGGCAAAAGCAGCAGTAGCATCGGGTGTTGCGCAACAGCCTATTTCAAATTGGGAGGAATATGAATTACAATTAAATAAGCGTTTAGGTTTAGACAATCAATTAATGCGTTTAATTAGTAATAAAGCGCGCCGCGATCCAAAACGTTTAGTGTTTGCCGATGCAGAAAATATTAAAATATTAAAAGCGGCTAGTATTGTATATGACGATGGTATTGCATACCCCATTTTATTGGGTAATGAAACTAGAATCAAAAATATAGCGGATGCCAATAATATTGATATTAGCGATTTACCCATTATTGATGTGAGAAGTGATGAGATGGAAGAGAAAAGAGAATTTTTTGGATCTATTTTATTTCAAAAAAGACAACGAAAGGGAGTTAATAAACACGAGAGCTTAAAATTAATGCTTACCCAAAATTATTTTGGTGCCATGATGGTAGAAACAGGAGAAGCAGATGCGATGTTGTCTGGCTTAACTAGAAATTACTCCGATGGCATTAAACCAGCACTTCATATTATTGGTACGGAAGAAGGTGTGAAGAAAATTGCAGGTATGTATTTACTTCTAACGAAAAAAGGTCCTTTGTTTTTAGCCGATACTACTGTGAATATTAATCCGAATGCAGAGGAGCTTGCAGATATTGCTTTATTAGTTGCTAAAGAAGTGCGCAATTTTAATATGGAGCCAAGAATTGCTATGTTAAGTTATTCCAACTTTGGAAGCAGCGATACCCCAGAAGCAAAAATGGTTGCAGAAGCCACTAGAATTATTAAGCAAAGAAATCCTTCTTTAATAGTAGATGGTGAAATACAAGGTATGCTGGCATTTAATAAAGAAATTTTGAAAGAAAATTATCCATTCAGCGATTTAGTAGACGCGCAAGTGAATGTACTCATCTTTCCTAATCTAACTTCAGGTAATATAGCGTATCATTTATTAAAAGAAGTAGGTGGGGTAGATATTATTGGTCCTATCTTACTTGGTTTAAAGAAACCCGTAAATATATTACAATTGGGTTCTGGGGTGAGAAATATCATTAATATGGCCACCGTAGCAGTGGTAGATGCGCAGTTAAAAACTAGAATAGATACCAACTTAGAAGTACAAAGAGTAAGTTGGTGGAAGCGTATGAAAAAGAGAAAGAAATAGGCTATTTTTGTGGTATGAATATTTTTACTCATTTTGGTTATTATCTTTTGATGTTGAAAGGGATGTTTACATCCGCCGAAAACAAAAAAATGTTCTGGAATGAGTATATCAAACAATGTATGGACATCGGTTTTGGCTCCTTACCTATTGTTATTATTATTTCCTTTTTTTTAGGGGCGGTTATTACAGTACAAACAGCAGCGCAGTTTGTCAATCCTTTAATTCCTATAACTACCATTGGAATTGTAGTGCGCGATGGAATGCTGCTTGAATTTGCACCCTCTTTTTTAAGTATTGTTTTAGCCGGAGTGGTTGGCTCTAAGATTGCAAGTGAATTAGGCAATATGCGTATTAGCGAGCAAATAGACGCACTTGAAATTATGGGTATCAATACTAAGAATTATCTAATCTTACCTAAGATATTAGCATCCTTTACAATGGTGCCTATTCTTGTTGGAGTTTCTGCAGTGATTGGGGTTTGGGGTGGTTATTTCGTGGGTGGATTAACTGGAGCCATTGCGCCAGAAGTTTTCATCATGGGTATTAGAAAAGGCTTTGATGCTAATTATGTAGCAATCGCCTTTTATAAATCGTTTATTTTCTCATTTATTATAAGTACAGTGCCTTGTTATTTTGGTTATTATGTAAAAGGTGGGGCATTAGAAATTGGGAAAGCGGGCACGCAGTCGGTAGTGGTAAGTTGTATACTTATTCTCATTGCCGATTATTTAGTAGCTGCCATTGCTATTTAAACTAGCTTAATCCTACCAATTTATTTTCTACAATATTGAACAAAACATAGATAGCTTTTGTTTTATTAGAAAATAGATATATGCATTCTCAGGTAGCCTTATTGAATAAAAAAATTGCCCCTATGAGGGCTCAACTTCTAGCACATCCGGTGTATTCGAAAATTAACAATTTGGATGGGCTGAAAAATTTCGTACAATTTCATGTTTTTGCAGTGTGGGACTTTATGAGTTTATTAAAATCCTTACAAATTGGTTTGACAAGCGTAGAGCTTCCTTGGGTACCCGTGGGCACGGCCAATACCAGGTATTTAATTAATGAAATTGTACTTGGTGAAGAATCTGATGTAGATGAGCATGATAATCGAATTAGTCATTTCGAATTATATTTGAAGGCCATGGTTCAAATGGGGGCATCCACTTCTTTAATAGATGCTTTAATGCATGAAATACAAAGTGGTCAGTCCATTGAAAAAGCCATTGAAAATTCGGCATTGCCTCAAAAGGTGAAAATGTTTTTAGCCTATACATTTGAAGTAGCCCAAGATGCACCAATACATGTCAAAGCTGCAGTGTTTACATTTGGAAGAGAGGATTTAATTCCAGATATGTTCACCGAAATTTTACATAAAATTTACACAGACCATCCCCACCAGGTTTCCACTTTCAAATACTATATCGAAAGGCATATTGAAGTAGATGGCGGGCACCATAGCCATCTGGCCTTAGAAATGGTTGCCGAATTATGCGGGGAGGACGCTACCAAATGGGAGCAGGCCGCCGCAGCATCTTTAAAGTCATTGGAAATGAGGTCGCTTCTTTGGGATGCTATTATGGAGCCTAGGGTTATGAGTCAAGCAGCTGAATAAAATATTCCTTATTTTCACTGCAAATACATCGCTATGATTCATTCGATAGGTACTTGTTTATGGTTTGATGGCAAAGCAAAGGAAGCAGCGTATTATTATAAAGAAGTATTTGGCGATGTTGAGATTGTTTCTGAAAATCCAATGGCCGTAGTATATAATTTATTTGGTCGTAGGTTTATGAATTTAAATGGTGGTCCAGTTTTTGTAATTAACCCTTCCATTTCTTTTTTTATAAGCATTGAAACCGAGGCAGAAATAAACAGCCTTTGGGAAAAGTTAATTGTGGGTGGTAAAATTTTAATGCCCCTTAATAAATATCCTTGGAGTGAAAAATATGGTTGGTGCGCCGATAAATATGGTGTGAACTTTCAATTAATACTTGGACATAAAAGCCGCAGTAAAATAATGCCCAATATGTTATTCACAGGCAATCAAAATGGGAATGCGAAGCAAGCCATTGAATTTTATACCAATTTATTTAAAGGTGCCACCACTATTCAAATAGATACTTATCAAAAAGGAGAGCCTGATACTGAAGGCAATATTAAATATGCACAGTTTGAATTAAATGATCTTTCCTTTGGAGCCATGGATAGTTCTGCGCCGCATCAATTTAGTTTTAATGAGGCGGTTTCTTTTATTATAACTGTTGACACGCAGGAAGAGATAGATTATTATTGGAATACCTTGGTTGAACATGGCGCCCCTGGCAGATGCGGTTGGTTGAAAGACCAGTATGGTATAAGTTGGCAGGTGGTACCTAGTTGTTTAGGGAAGTTCATGACCAACCCCGCCACTGCGCCCAAGGCTACCTATGCATTTTTACAAATGTCTAAATTTATTATTGCCGATTTAGAGAAGGCAGTGGAGTAGTACTGAAGTATACATCTATACTAGCTTTAGAAACTTGAACTGTTAGGAAATGATTTCTTAATTCGCCGAATATCTTTTAATAAGCTTTAGGTCAGACCCTTTTAGCAATAGTTGTTCTTCAATGTCAAAATCGTTTTGAAGGCCCAGCCAGAAATTGGGGCTATTGCCAAAGTATTTAGAGAGCCTCAGTGCGGTATCGGCAGTAACACTTCTATTGCCTTTTAAAATTTCAGAAATTCTAGTTTGTGGAATTAGGGTTGCTTTACAAAGCTTATATGCAGTAATATTTAAAGGGAGTAGAAACTCTTCTCTAAGCACATCTCCTGGATGAATATTTTTTAATTTTTTCATTTTGCAATTAAGTATCATACTAACGTTTTACGATACTTACGTCAAAGGTAAGTATTTTGTTTAAACTGCATAATACTTTATAAGTTTTAATGAATTGTTTCGGGAAATACGCTCAAAGATGCTTGGGATGGCCATTCTTCTGCGCATTGTTATCCCAAATGGGCTTCTTATAATTCAGATTTCATCTTGTTTGATGTCTATTTTTAAGATATAAGTCAGAAAACCCATATTTTGACGCATTTTTCGATACAAAACTATAATTTAGTTTATAAATTTATATATTTAGGTAGTAATACTACTTAAATTATAAATAATATTAACAATATCAGAATTTTAGTTTAAATTTATCAATAAAATGGTAGTATGCTTACTGAAAATAGAACAAAAATAAACCAATTGTTGTCAACAATCCCGCAGGATGTTGTGTTACAATCTTCATGGCTAATAAATGAGGGATACAGCCTTGACTTACAAAAATATTATAGAAACAGTGGATGGTTAAAGGCCTTGGGAAATGGCGCTATGTATCGTAGTAAGAACCAGCCGGGTTATGAAGGTGGTGTTTATGCTTTACAAAAGCAATCAGGACTTTCAGTGCATCCTGGAGGTAGAACTGCGCTTGCACTTCAAGGTAAAGCACATTATATAGAATTGAACACTGCTCAAATATGGTTATTTGGTGGTGAAAAAGAAATGCTACCCACTTGGTTTAGAAAACATAAATGGAATCAAAATGTAAATTATAAAGCAAGTTCTTTTTTGCCAAAGGAATTAGGTTTGACTGAATTCTCATTATCTAACTTTTCAATAAAAGTGTCGAGCCCAGCAAGGGCAATAATGGAGTGTTTATATTTAGCTCCTGAAAAATTTGATATCGTTGAATGCTATGAACTAATGGAAAACCTAAATGACCTTCGTCCCGCAATAGTGCAAGAATTGTTAGAAGCCTGTACATCCATAAAAGTAAAAAGGTTATTTTTATTTATGGCTGAGAAACTGAACCATAGTTGGTATAAACATTTAAAGCTATCTAAAGTTGATTTAGGAAAAGGTAAAAGAAGTCTTGTGAAGGATGGCGTATATATATCAAAATATCAAATAACAGTGCCTAAAAAGTTAATAAGTAATGAGCAATAATAATTATTATAAACAAGTAGCTTTATTAATTAAAGTAATTCCTGAAATTGCTTTAGAACCTAGGTTTGCGCTACATGGAGGTACTGCAATTAATTTATTTGATAGAGATATGCCAAGACTATCGGTGGATATTGACCTTACATATATTCCAATAGAGGATAGAGAAACTTCGTTTACTAATATTTCAGTAGCGTTAACTAATATAAAATCTAGCATTGAAAAAAGATTAGAAGGAAGTAGAGTAGAACATGAAGTTGAACTGCATAAATTATTAGTATCCCATAATGATGCAATGATTAAAATTGAAGTAAGCCAAATTGTTAGAGGTATTCTTGGTGCAGTTACAGAAAAGATACTTTGTAAAAAAGCCCAAGAAAAATTTGACACTTTTTGTTCAATAAATGTTGTTCCTAAGGGACAATTATATGGCGGAAAAGTTTGTGCTGCTATGGATAGACAACACCCTCGTGATATTTTTGATGTAAAACAGCTATTGCAAAGGGAGGGATTTACTCAGGAAATTAAAGAAGGTTTTCTTTTTAGATTACTTAGTTCTGATCGTTCAATAAAAGATGTATTATTTCCAAATTTACAAGACCAACGATTGGCGATGACTAATCAGTTTGCTGGCATGTCCGAGGAGCAGTTTACTTATGAGGAATATGAATTTGTAAGAGAGACGATGGTTAAAACTCTGCAAGCATCAATAACAGAGGCGGATAAATTATTTATCCTTGGCTTTAAAGATGTTATTCCCGATTGGTCAATCTATAATTTTGAGAAATACCCTTCTATCAAATGGAAGCTGCAAAATTTGGAGAAAATAAAGGCTTCTAATCCGGCAAAGCACAAAGAATTATATACTTTATTGAAGAGTAAGCTGGATTCTATTTGATGAAAACGGGACTGCCAATGCTGCGCATTGTCTTCCTCGGTGGGCTCCTTACCCAAAGCCTTTCAAACAAAGTAAAATAAGGAATATCTTATTTTACTTTCATGGCTTAAAGTAAAATATAACTAGTTTATCTTAGAAAAAAAACATTTAGTGTGTCCTCGGGACTGTCGGCTTCACTTCGTTTCGCCGACTTAATCGGTTAAAGCAAACGGGACTGCCGTTTTCGCTTCGCTCAAACGTCATCCCAAGAGGGCTCCTTACCCAAAACTTGTCCCGATTTATCGGGAGCCTTTCAAACAAACGCGAAGCGTTTGTTTGGCTTTTTTAACGCTCATCCGCTCAATCAAGCAAGCTTGTTTCGCGGCTTTGCATTAAAAAAGCCTCTCATTTGCATGAGAGGCTTTGTAGAGCGTACGGGATTCGAACCCGTATTACCTCCGTGAAAGGGAGGTGACCTAACCCTTAGTCGAACGCTCCATGTTCACTATGTTATTAGGGTCGCAAAAATAGGTCGCAAACGCTTTACTGCCAAAAGTTTTTAGCTTTTTTTAGTGAATATCAATGCCCTAGCGGGTTTTAATTCTACCCAAGCCAATAGCCGAAATCGTAGAAGGCATGCCCAAATACGATCAATTGTTTGTATAAATCCTTGATTTTGTTCATTTCTTCTTAGTTATTTGCCCCATATTTTTTAAAAAGATGGTACCTTTGCATCTCCTATTGAAAATAAAAATTAATACAATGAGTTCAGTTAAAGTTGCAATCAATGGTTTTGGCCGTATTGGTCGTTTGGTTTTTCGCCAAATTTATAACATGGAAGGTATCGAGGTAGTGGCTATCAATGACCTTACTTCTCCAGCAGTTTTGGCACATTTATTAAAGTATGATAGTGCACAAGGTCGTTTTAACGCCGATGTAAAATCAACTGAAGATTCTGTAGTCGTAAACGGGCATGCCGTAAAAATATATGCTCAACGCGATCCTGCTCAAATTCCTTGGGGCGCACATAATGTTGATGTAGTCATTGAATCAACAGGTTTTTTCACCGATAAAGAAAAAGCAGAATTACATATTAAAGCAGGTGCGAAGAGAGTAGTTATTTCTGCTCCAGCTACTGGCGATATGAAAACAGTAGTATTTAATACCAACCACGAAATTTTAGATGGTACTGAAACAGTTATCTCTGGTGCATCTTGTACTACAAACTGTTTAGCGCCGATGGCTAAAGTATTAGAAGATAAATTCGGTATTCTTACAGGTTTAATGTTAACAGTACACGCTTATACTAACGATCAAAACACTTTAGACGGACCACATCCTAAAGGTGATTTACGTCGTGCACGTGCCGCTGCTGCGAATATTGTTCCTAATAGTACAGGTGCTGCAAAAGCAATTGGTTTAGTGTTGCCTTCTTTAAAAGGAAAATTAGACGGATCTGCACAACGTGTTCCAACCATCACAGGTTCTTTAACAGAATTAACCACTATTTTATCTAAGAAAGTAACAGTAGAAGAAATAAACGCAGCCATGAAAGCGGCTGCGAATGAGTCTTTTGGTTATACTGAAGATGAAATTGTAAGTTCTGATATTATTGGAATTACTTATGGTTCATTGTTTGATGCAACACAAACTAAAGTAATGACACAGGGCGATGTGCAAATGGTTAAAACCGTAAGTTGGTATGATAACGAAATGAGCTATGTAAGCCAGTTAGTGCGCACAGTGAAATATTTCGCAAGTAAAATAAAATAAGATTTTTTATACAATGCCTTCCCTCGGGAGGGCATTTTTAATTTAGTTCCAATAGTAGTAAATTACAAAGCAATAAATAATAGTATGAGTTTATTTAATAATTTTTCTTTCGCAGGCAAGAAGGCCTTAATTAGAGTTGATTTTAATGTGCCTTTAAACGACGCCTTTGAAATTACCGACGACAATCGTATGCGCGCCACTATTCCTACTATTACAAAAATTTTGAAAGATGGGGGTAGTGTAATATTAATGAGTCATTTAGGTCGTCCTAAGGAGGGGCCAACTGAAAAATATTCTTTAAAGCATATTGTAAAACATTTATCTGAATTATTGGGCGGCGTAAATGTGCAGTTTGCCAATGATTGCATTGGTGCAGAAGCAACAAATAAAGCAGCGGCTTTAAAAGCAGGCGAAGTATTATTATTAGAGAACCTTCGTTTTTATAAAGAAGAAGAAAAAGGAGATATTGCCTTTACAGAAAAATTATCCAAGCTAGGTGATGTATATGTGAACGATGCATTTGGAACCGCACACCGTGCGCACGCATCAACGGCCATTATTGCACAATTCTTTTCAAAAGAAAATAGAACCTTTGGACTAGTAATGGAAGGAGAAGTAATGAGCGCTGAAAAAGTAATGCATGCTGCCCAAAAACCATTTACAGCTATTATTGGTGGAGCGAAAGTTTCTGATAAAATTTTAATTATTGAAAATTTATTAGAGCGTGCTACTGATATTATTATTGGTGGGGGAATGGCTTATACATTTTTTAAAGCACAGGGTGGAAAAATTGGAAAGTCCATTCATGAAGACGATCGTATGCCACTTGCTTTAGAAATTTTAGCTAAAGCAAAAGCAAAAGATGTTAATATTCATTTGCCTGTTGACAATGTGGTGGCCGATGATTTTAGTAATACCGCCAATACACAAACTTGCGCGAGTGGTGAAATTCCAGATGGTTGGGAAGGTTTAGATGTAGGAGAAAAATCGAGAGCAATATTTGCAAAAGTAATTTTAGCAAGTAAAACAATATTATGGAATGGTCCGATGGGTGTTTTTGAAATGGAAAATTTCCAAGCAGGAACCAAGGCTATTGCAGTGGCTGTGGCAGAAGCTACTCAAAAGGGGGCATACAGTTTAGTAGGGGGTGGCGACAGTGTGTCAGCCGTTAACCAGTTTGGCTTTAATGACAAAGTAAGTTATGTAAGCACTGGCGGTGGAGCCATGCTAGAATATTTTGAAGGCAAAACACTTCCAGGAATAGCAGCTATTCAAGGAGAAGGGAAATAAAAAATGATAAAAGGCGCTTTTTGTCAGCGCTAGATACCCAAGAACTTGTTAAATTAATCCCCTTAGCCTAGCTAGGGGCATTTTTTTGTCATGTAATTCCGTCATACGCAAAGTTTGGCATCTGCTTTGCATTATCTTTATAAACAAATACAAAAATATGTTACGCAAAAATTTAGGTTTATTCATTTTCTTAGGAGTCATTGTTATCTTATTTGGAATGGGATGCAATGGTTATAACGGACTCGTAAACCAAGACGAGAATGTAAACCAATCTTGGAACAATGTTCAAAGTGACTATCAACGTAGAGCCGACTTAATTCCAAACTTAGTGGCCTCTGTTAAAGGAGAAGCTAACTTTGAAAAAACTACTTTAGAAAATGTAATTGCTGCTCGTGCAAGCGCTACACAAATGAAAGTAGATGCCAAGGATTTAACACCAGAAAAATTACAACAATTTCAAGCCAATCAAGGTCAGTTATCACAAGCCTTAGGTCGTTTAATGGTAGTGTCTGAAAACTATCCTAACCTAAAAGCCAATGATGCTTTCCGTGGTTTACAAGCGCAATTAGAAGGAACTGAAAATAGAATTAAAGTTTCTAGAAATGATTTTAATGGGGCTGTAGCTGACTATAACAAAAAAGCAAGATCATTCCCTATTAACTTATTAGCTGGTGCATTTGGGTTCAAAACTAAAGAAGGATTTAAAGCAGAGGAGGGCGCTTCTAAAGCACCTGAAGTTAAATTTTAACGCATCTCTTTAAAGACATTCTTTAATCAAAATTATGTGGAATCCCTTTTCGCTTTTTAAAACTAATACAGACAAATTATTGAATACCTCGGACAAGCAAATGCTTGTCCAGGCTATTCAAGCTGCTGAAAAAACAACTAGCGGAGAAATTCGTGTGCATGTTGAAAGCAAAACTAAAAAAGGAGATGCACTTACCAGGGCCACAGAAATATTTTTTAAAAATAAGATGAATGCTACCAAGGAGCGTAATGGCGTTCTAGTGTATGTAGCAGTGGAAGATAGAAAGCTAGCTATCTATGCCGATCAAGGTATTTACGATAAAGTAGGTGTTGAATTTTGGTATAGCCAAGTGCAAGAAATGACTTCGCATTTTAAGGAAGAAAATTATGTAAAGGGCATGTCTGTTGTTATTGCAGAAATAGGCAAAGCGCTTACGCATCATTTTCCTTATGACCGTGTTACAGATTCCAATGAATTATCGGACGAAATTATGATAGGTAAATAATCTTAAGCAAGTAGATACTATGAAATTAACCAAGCTATTTATTGTTTTTATAATTACATTTTTTTCATTTACGCATGTGAATGGGCAAAATATAATTGAAAGGCCTAATCCTCCCGTATTAGTTACAGACTTAGCGGGTGTATTAAGCCCTGAACAAAAGCAAGCCTTGGAAAATAAATTAGTAGCCCTTGACGATGCAAGTTCGAATCAAATTGCGGTAGTTATACTTCCTACATTAGACGGCAATCCTATTGAGGAATATGCCACCAAACTTTTTAGAACTTGGGGAATTGGCAATAAAAAATCTAGAAATGGGGTTTTATTATTGATAGCCATCCAAGATAAAAAAATTAGAATTGAAACAGGCTACGGATTAGAAGGGGCCATACCCGACATAACAGCTAATAGTATTATTGATAACGATATAAAGCCTGCATTCAGAAAGCAAGCTTATTTTGAAGGCATTGATAAAGCCACAGATGATATTGCAAAAGCTGCTGTGGGTGAATACAATGAGAAGCGCGAAAGAAAAACTAAAGGAAAGGGTAGCAATCCCTTACTCTTTTTATTTATAGTATTTATTATAGTGGCCATCCTTGGTAAAAAAGGGGGTGGCGGCGGTTCCAATATTGGTGGTGGCGGATTCAGTGATATTGCCACAGGTATGTTATTA
>QYPL01000025.1 GCA_007280515.1 Sediminibacterium sp. | reverse complement strand
TACTACAATAGTAATGCACATATGCTTTTCAAAGGGATCATTTAAAATAAACTACTTTTATTAAGAATAAGAAAACCAGGATCATTTCAATATAAAACAATCAAAACATGCCCTTTTTTACCCCTATTTTAGCTCAAATAAATACTTTAAAAAGAAATATTAAAAAATACTAAATTTATTACTAAATAGATAATATTATATAAAATATTGAAAATCAATAAATTAAATAAAAATAAATAAGTATAAATATAAAAACTAAGCTAATTAGCAAAAAAATACTAAATATTTTAGTTTATTAACAATTTATCCCTACCTTCACCTAAATATTTAAAGAAAAACATAAAACGACTAACCATGAGTAACCCAAATGTAGAAAAATTAAAAGCCTTAAAATTAACCATCGATAAAATTGACAAAGATTATGGTAAAGGCAGTGTAATGATGATGAATGAAAGAAGCCAAGAACCACAAGAAGTGATTTCAACAGGTTCTATTGGTTTAGACACTGCCCTAGGAATTGGTGGTTTACCAAAAGGAAGAATTGTAGAAATATACGGGCCAGAGTCTTCTGGTAAAACAACGGTAGCAATACATGTTATTGCAGAAGCACAAAAGAAAGGGGGTATGTGTGCAATTATCGATGCTGAACATGCATTCGATAGTGCTTATGCAAAAAAATTAGGAGTAGACGTCGATAATTTATTAGTCTCTCAACCCGACTACGGAGAACAAGCTTTAGAAATTGCGGATCGTTTAATTTTATCAGGTGCCATTGATGTACTTGTTATAGACTCAGTGGCAGCGCTAGTTCCAAAGAGTGAATTAGAAGGAGAAATGGGAGATAGTAAAATGGGTTTACATGCAAGACTAATGAGCCAAGCACTAAGAAAATTAACAGCCACTATTAATAAAACAAATACCATTTGTATTTTTATTAATCAATTAAGAGAAAAAATTGGTGTTGTTTTTGGTAACCCAGAAGTAACCACCGGCGGAAATGCTTTAAAGTTTTATGCCTCTGTAAGATTAGATATTAGAAGAATGGCACAAATAAAAGACGGCGATGAAGCAATAGGAAATAGAGTAAAAGTAAAAGTGGTCAAAAATAAAGTAGCACCACCATTTAGGGCAGCAGAGTTTGAAATTATCTTTGGAGAAGGAATAAGTAAAATTGGAGAAATAATTGACATGGGTGTTGAATTAGAAATCATACAAAAAAGCGGAAGTTGGTTTAGTTATGATAGCAACAAACTAGGACAGGGCCGCGACTCTGTAAAAACCATATTACATGACAATCCAGAAATGGCCAATGAAATTGAAGCGAAAATTAGAGCTAAAATAGCTTCAAAAGCAGAAGAGGCCGCGAAATAACAAGTAAAGAATAATTATAGAAAAACAGTAAAGGTTTTGGTTTTTTAGGGTTAGTTAGTATAAACCGCATCAACTATGGTGCGGTTTTTTTATATTTATATAAAAAAGGTGATTACCATTTTGAAACTTTTTATTAAAGCGGCGCTCTGGCTTTTTTGCGCTGAAATAAATACAAAGAATAAATATTTATTAAATACAAAGGGGCCCTTATTAATTATTGCCAATCACCCCAACTCTTTTCTAGATGCCATTATTATTGGTTCTAGATACAACAGAAGAATACATTTTTTAGCAAGGGGCGATGTCTTTACCAAAAGACACCACCGCTTTTTATTAAAGTTATTAAACATGATCCCGGTGTATAGGCTAAGAGAAGGAAAGGAGTTCTTACACCTTAATGAATATGCTTTTATAGAATCGGCAAGACTATTAAAAAATAATGAAGCGGTTTTGATTTTTATAGAAGGAACCTGCTTAAACACTAATACCCTTCAACCCTTTAAAAAAGGAACCACTAGAATATTGCAAGCCTGCCATGCAGAGCAACATTTTCCGCAAATTAATCTAGCGGGCATTGCCTATAATAATTTTAAAGGAATCGGGAAAAGAGTAAACCTTTGTTTAGACGTTTTTCCAACAACCAGCGCCATAATAGACGCAAAAGACAGGGTTAGTTTTAATGATAATGTTTTTTCAAAACTAGCAGCATTAATACTACCCACCGCCCATACACCCGCTATTAAAAAAAACGCACTCTATTATTTCAACTTCCCCCTTTATAATTTAGTTTATAGTTTTGTAGATAAAAAAACAAAAGGTACTGTGTTTTTTGACTCTGTTTTGTTTGGGGTATTATTTTTCTTATATCCCATATACCTAATCTGTATAATAAGCCTTTTGCTATTTATTAGCATACCACAACCAATAATTTTAGGTACCTTGGTCTTATTGTTTTTATTAAGAAATCAAACCATGTCTATCAGCTAAATTATCCAAACAAAAATTTATGCCCAATAATATCAGAAAACTAGAAAAAAGAAAAAAAATTGCACTTATTGCACACGACAATAAAAAGAAAGACCTTATAGAGTGGGCAGTTTATAATAAAGTAGCACTTTCTAAGCATATTCTTGTAGCCACCGGCACCACCGGAAAGTTGGTGGAAGAGGCATTAGACCAACCCGTAAAAAAATTGTTAAGCGGACCGCTAGGCGGAGACCAACAAATTGGTGCCATGATTGCCACAGGAGATATTGATATTATCTTTTTCTTTTTTGATCCCATGGAGGCGCAGCCACATGATAGCGATGTGAAAGCTTTATTAAGACTCGCAGTGGCCTGGAACCTGCCCATGGCTTGTGATAGAAGCACTGCCGATTTTTTAATGACCTCTCGTTTTATGCAAGAAGTTTATGAATACAAGCTTCCTAATTACACCCATTATTTAAAAAGAAATATTTAATTTATAACGTATCAATTTATATCTATGAAAAAACAAACTTTAAAAAAAGCAAAAATTGCTACAACGCTTTCTTGTATTGCATTATTTATAATAAGCAATAACTTGATAGCGCAAAACTCAATACTTGGCTTTAAAACTGTAGAAACACAAAATAAAATTGAAAAAGATTTTGACGCTCAATTAAACGCAGCAAGAGTTGGACAGCACATTAAACTACTTTCTTCTGTACCACACCATGTTGGTTCTGTAGGGGGAAAATTTGTTTCAGATCAAATTGTAAAAGTATTTAAAGAGGCTGGCTGGGATACTAAAACTGAAGTATATCAATTAATGTTTCCCATGCCCATCACACGTGTATTGGAAATGTCAGGTGCTACAAACTATAAAGCAAAATTAAAAGAAACCCCCCTTAAAGAAGATGCCACATCCAATCAAGCCGACCAATTACCTACCTATAATTGTTGGAGCGCCGATGGCGATGTTACAGGAAATTTAGTTTTTGTAAACTATGGCTTACCAGAAGACTATGAAACTTTGGCTAAATATGGCATTGATGTAAAAGGAAAAATTGTGATTGCAAAATATGGTCGCAGCTGGAGAGGCATTAAACCTAAAGTGGCACAAGAACATGGTGCGATTGGCTGTTTAATTTATTCCGATCCTGTTGATGATGGATACGGCGCCGGCGATGAATATCCAATGGGTTCTTTTAAAAACGACCAAACTGTTCAAAGAGGATCCATTATGGATATGGTTATTTATCCTGGAGACCCTACCACGCCTAATATTGCATCTACCGCTAATGCCCCAAGAGTAGACCACAACAATGCAGTGAACTTATTAAAAATACCAGTACTTCCCATTAGTTATGGAGACGCTGCGCCCTTATTAAAAGACATGGCGGGTCCTGTTGCACCAAGAAATTGGGGAGGCGGACTTCCTTTTACTTATCATATTGGACCAAGTAAATCAACGGTGCATTTAAAATTAGCTTTTGACTGGAAACTAAGACCTGGCATAAATGTAATTGCGACTATTAAAGGAGCTGAATTTCCTGACCAATGGATTGTCAGAGGAAATCACCACGATGGTTGGGTAAATGGCGCAGCCGATCCTATAAGCGGCATGGCTGCTGAATTAGAGGAGGCCATTGCTATTGGTGGACTATTAAAACAAGGTTGGAGACCTAAAAGAACATTAGTGTATTGCGCTTGGGATGCAGAAGAACCGGGATTAATGGGTTCTACAGAATGGGTAGAAGACCATGCTGCAGAATTGCAAGCCAAGGCTGTTGCTTATATAAATTCTGATGGAAACGAAAGAGGATTTTTAGGCGCGGAGGGCTCACACGCATTCGCCCCATTAATAACAGAAATTAGCAAAACGGTAATGGACCCACAAACGGGTGTTACTGTATTTGAAAGAGCAAAAGCATCAAGAGCAATTAGCGCAAATGGAACGGCTGCAAAAAAAGAAGCCTATGCATCCACTAGCTATCCACTAGGCGCCATGGGCTCGGGTTCTGACTATTCTTCTTTTATTCAACACTTAGGAATTCCTTCTTTAAATATTGGATATGGTGGTGAAGGCGAAGGCGGAGAGTATCACTCTATTTATGATTCCTATGATATGTATCGTCGTTTTAAAGACCCTACGTTTATTTATGGAGTAACACTTGCACAAACAGCAGGAAGGGTTGCACTAAGACTAGCCGATGCAGATGTATTACCTTTTGATTATAGAGTGCTTCATACTACCATTAAAGGATACATTAGTGAATTAATAAATAATGTTGATCAATTAAGAGAGAAGACAATTATTGAAAACGAGCTAGTAAATAAAACAGCATATACTTATGCAGCAGATCCTACCGAAGGCTTAACCACACCAAAGCTTACAGCCGAAGTTCCATACATAGATTTTTCTGCTCTATTAAATGCATTGGCTAAATTAGAAAAAGCTGCTGCACATGTAGAAGAAATAAAAGCAAGCGGAAATATGTCCCAACTAGCAGCCCTAAATTCAAAAATTTATACAGCAGAACAAAATTTATTATCAGAAACGGGTCTTCCACGCAGACCTTGGTATAAGCATACTATTTACGCACCAGGTTTTTATACTGGATACGGCGTTAAAACGGTTCCGGGCGTGCGAGAAGCAATAGAACAAAAAAATTGGCTAGAAACCAAAGAGCAAATAACAGAAACAGCAAAGGCCATTGAAAAACTTTCTATTTTCTTAGATGCACTATAGCATGTAAATTTGCAAATGCCTTTTCAATTAGAATCTACCTATACCCCGTCGGGCGATCAGCCTACTGCTATACAAGCACTCACCGACGGGGTCTTGGAGGGAGAAAGATACCATACACTTTTAGGAGTAACGGGAAGTGGTAAAACATTTACCATTGCCAATCTTATACAAAATGTTCAAAGGCCCACACTTGTTTTAACACATAATAAAACATTGGTCGCTCAGCTATACGGAGAGTTCAAACAATTTTTCCCTAATAATGCAGTAGGTTATTTTGTATCTTATTACGATTATTATCAACCCGAAGCTTATTTACCCACTTCCGGTGTTTACATTGAAAAAGATTTAAGCATTAATGAAGAGCTTGATAAATTAAGACTACAAGCTACCGCACAATTATTAAGCGGACGTAGAGATATTATTATTGTAGCTAGTGTGAGTTGTATTTATGGAATGGGCAATCCTACAGAATATGAAAAAGGAATTATAAGAATTAGTGCAGGCATGGTTTTGCCAAGACAAGCTTTTTTACATGCGCTCGTAAATAGTTTATATCATCGCACAGTTACAGAATTTGATAGAGGTTCTTTTAGAGTGAATGGCGACACCGTGGACATTCGATTACCCTATGTGGATTACGGATACCGCATTACATTTTTTGGAGATGAAATTGAATCTATTGAAAGTATAGAAGTTGAAAGCGGTAAAAGAATAGAGACCATGGAAAACGCGGCCATCTTTCCAGCCAATTTATATTTAGCTCCTAAGGACTTAGTGCAAGAAATTATATATGAAATTCAAGATGAAATGCGCGCACAGGTGGAGTATTTTAAAAACACGGGTAAACATATCGAAGCCCAAAGAATAAAAGAGCGTGTTGAATATGATATTGAAATGATTCGAGAGTTAGGCTATTGCACGGGCATTGAAAATTATTCCAGGTTTTTTGATAGAAGAAAACCTGGTACTAGGCCCTTTTGTTTATTAGATTATTTCCCCAAGGACTTTTTATGTGTTATAGATGAAAGCCATGTTACCATTCCACAAATATCGGGAATGTATGGAGGAGATAGAAGTAGAAAAATGAATTTAGTGGAATATGGTTTTAGACTTCCAAGCGCCATTGATAACCGCCCTCTAAATTTTAATGAGTTTGAAAACATGGTGGGACAATCTATTTTTGTTAGCGCCACCCCGGGAGAATATGAATTAGAAAAAACAGGAGGTTTAATTATAGAACAAGTGGTAAGACCCACCGGCTTATTGGATCCACCCATAGAAGTGCGCCCAACGAAAAACCAAATAGACGACCTGCTAGAAGAGATTGCCATGCAGGTAGAAAAAGGAGACCGCGTTTTAGTAACTACCCTTACTAAAAAAATGGCTGAAGAAATGGACCGTTATTTAAGTCGAATTCAAATTAAATCAAAATATATCCATAGCGACATTGATGCGCTTGAAAGAGTAGAAATTTTAAGAGAACTAAGATTAGGCGTCATTGATGTACTAGTGGGTGTGAACTTATTAAGAGAAGGACTTGACTTACCTGAAGTTTCCTTAGTGGTGGTATTAGACGCCGATAAGGAAGGCTTTTTAAGAAATGAAAAATCCTTAACACAAACATCCGGTAGGGCTGCAAGAAATGTAAATGGTCGTGTTATATTTTACGCAGATCAAATTACCAAGAGCATGCGACGCACCATGGATGAAACCGATAGAAGAAGGGCCAAGCAAATAAAATATAATGCAGAAAATAATATTACACCCACCACTATTATTAAAAGCATTGAACAGGTAATGGCGCAAAGCGCTGTATTAGATATAAAAGGTTTTACGCTAAATAATATAAACATTAAAACCAGTGACGATCTTGAAATGGTTACAAATGCGTCTGATGAATTTAAAACCATACCACAAATAGAGAAAGCCATTACACAGACGAAAAAGCAAATGGATAAGTTTGCCAAGGCCTTAGATTTTATGGAAGCAGCCAAATTAAGAGATGAAATGTTTAGGTTAGAAGCACAATTAGAGAAAATGAAAAACGCTTAGAACAAAATAATTATACCATTAGTATTTGTATTAATTTTATATCCATGTCCTCTGTTTTAGAATCTATATACAATGGCTTATTGCAAACTACATGGATAGAAGCCATTGCGGTGATATCAGGTATCGTCTCTGTTTGGTATAGCAGAAAAGAAAATATTTTAGTATTTCCTACTGGCCTATTGAATACGACTATTTATATTTATTTAAGTTTAAAAGGACATTTACTTGGAGAGGCCAGTGTGAATTTATATTATACCATTATGAGTTTGTATGGCTGGTATTTATGGACAAGAAAAAATCAAACGAATCAAGAATTTATTTTACATATAACGAATAGCAATACCAAAGAAAGAATACAACAGCTTTTGTTTTTCGTAGGCGTATATACAATTATTTATTTTTCTTTAGTCTACTTAAAACAATCCTTTGCACCAGAAGCTATTCCTTGGGCAGACGCACTAGCAAGTGCCTCAGCGTATACAGCTATGTGGCTAATGGCCAAGAAAAAAGTAGAGAGCTGGTTTTGGTGGGTAATTACTAATATTGCTTCCATACCTTTATATTTTACAAAGGGCTACACTTTTACAAGTGTTCAATTCATAGTATTATTAATTTTAGCCATTGCCGGATGGATAGAGTGGAGTAAAAAAGCGAATCAAAAGAAAAACCTTAATCAAGCGTAAAAGTCTTCAAAGCATAATATGTCTAAAGAAATACCAACTTCAAATACTAAGCTCCAAAAAATAGTGGTGCTTGGCCCTGAATCTACAGGGAAGTCAACGCTATCTGAAGCATTGGCCAAACACTATGGAGTAGTGGATTGTAAAGAATATGCTAGACAATATTTACACGAAAATGGTACTAAATATAATTTCGACGATTTATTAACAATTTCGAAGGGGCAATTAACATTAGAGCAAGAAGCCATTGAAAAAGCAGACCAGTTATTTATAGAGAAATCAAAAAATAAAATAATTATTGACACCAATATGTACGTTATGAAGGTTTGGTGTGAATATGTTTTTAATGATTGCCATACTTTTATTTTAGATCAAATAAATAAAAGAAGCTATGATTTCTATCTTTTAGCTGATATAGATCTACCCTGGTCTGCTGATGAAATGCGAGAATATCCCGACGAAAAACCAAGACAGGAATTGTTTGCTATTTATAAAGATATTTTAATCAATCAAACTACACCTTGGGGTATTGTTTGTGGCGTTGGTGATCAAAGAACTCAGCATGCGATTCAGCTAATTGATAAAATATTAGGGTAATGTATACTAGAACAGATTTATTATAAATACCTATTCTTGTTGAAAGAATAATACTTCTATCATTGATTAGTATAGAAATTTTACTTTTTTAACAAGGCAACTACATCTTCATCTGTTTCAATATTATTCATCTCTCTTAGAATTTGAGGATAGCGCCAAGCCACTCTTCCTGTCATGGGATTAGCAGTGAATTTTTTAGGATTGGGAAAACCCGCAACTATCATAGCGGCCTCGGCCCTAGTTAAATTTTTAGCAGACTTATGAAAATAATGTTGGGCTGCAGCCTCCACCCCAAAGCAACCTGGTCCGGTTTCAATTACATTTAAGTATGCTTCTAAAATTCTTTGCTTCCCCCAAATAATTTCAATTAAAAAAGTAAAATAGATTTCGGGAATCTTTCTTATGTATTTATCATAACGACCACCCTGCCATAAAAAAACATTCTTAGCAGTTTGTTGTGATATTGTGCTAGCACCACCCCCTAAGGGTATCTTAGATTTTTTGTTTTTCTTTTTAGGATGTAAACTTTTTTCAATCGCATCCCAATCAAAACCCATATGATCTGTAAAGGACTGATCCTCGCTAGCCAAGGCGGCTAGCTTAATATTATAGGACATATTATTCCAAGACACATAATCTCTCTTTAACCCTAAACCAAAAGCATTGGTGATTTGTGTGACGGTAATAGGCGGCTCTATAAATTTAGTAATGAGCACATATACTAGTGAACTTAAAAAAAGAGTAAGAAAAAAGCGGCGTATTTTTTTTAGCACAAATACAATTTATAAAATTTCTACGCTAAAACGTTTTCCGATAGGACGGTAATCCGGATTTGATTTTTTGACCAGCACGCCGGCAAACCAAGCGGTTAAACCACCCGCGATTTTTGTTATATTTTTATTATCAAAAATATTGTCACCCTTTATAACAGAATTAATAATATTTAAACTTGCATAGCCAATACCACCTGCTTTCAAAAAAGCACCATTAGTAAATACACTTCTAAAATGTCCTCTGTCTTTAGCAAAGGCCCTTATTTCATTAATATGTAAGACCAGCCTTCCTAATTTAAGTGTATCCTGACCATAGGTTCCAAACATGGTAACAGTTCCTTGTAAAGCAAACTGATTAATTTGAATAGAATCGTCTTTAATCCAATTAATATAGCCAGTAAGCCATTGCGCATTGCTAAATTCAAAATTTATATAATCTCCTTCGGTAAACGACCTCACTACCACCCCTCTGTCCTTTAATAATAATAGCTTGCCCCCCTGAGCGCTGAGCTCTGTCTGCAATAGAGAGACTAGTGATAATAGTAGACAAAATGTATAAAAGCATGATTTTTTCACTACAGCAATTTACGATTTTATTTTTAATAAGACCAAGACTTATATAGACTGAATAGTATTGCTAAATACGACGCTTACTAATAATGTAAAGCACCATAGAACAGCGCTGCGCTAAATATTAAAATAATAATACCCGAAATTCGATTTATAATAACCATATTATGCAAAGTAAGCATAGGTCGAAGCTTGCCAGCTAATGCCACTTTTAGTAAATCAGATAACAATACAAACAACAGACAAGTACCGAATACTAGTATTCTATAACTAAGAGGATTATTTGTTTCAGCGGCCGATGCCGAAATAGCAGCAGTCCATGCAAACCAAAATAAAAATACACTAGGGTTTAGTATGTTCATAAAAAAACCCGATAAAAAAGTAGAGACTAAATCTCTTTTACTCATCAATTTTTCTTTACTATCCTCTCCCCCTTCAAAAACTATTTTTTTAAAAAATAAAGTATACACACTCATCACTAATAAAAAGCCCGCGCCGAGCATAGCAATAAAGGTCTTATGTGCTAAAGCAAGTGTAAAAAAACCAGTAAAAAAATTGCAAATAAATAATAAAATCATATCACTCATAGAAACGCCCGCTACAAAAACATAGCCTGCTTTATGGCCATTGGTTAAACTTTGTTTTAATATTGCAAAAATAACGGGTCCAATAGAAATACTTAAAATAAGTCCCAGTAACAAACCTTTAAAAATGGGGGCAATCATAGTTAAGCTATAAATTTTTTCCAATCATCCAATATACCACCTTTAATAACTCTTGGAAACTTATGCTGGCCGCCCACCTTACCCTTGCTGCTCATAAAATCCATAAACATAGATTCTTTTAAAACCGTTATAAAAACTTTTTTTAAAGCACTTTTTCTCTCAGTGGCGTAATCGTCATTTAATTCAATTAGTTTCTGGTCAATATTTTTTATGAGTAAATCGCTATCCACCACTTCGTTACAGGCAACATACCAATGATGTGCAAATAAACTTTCATAGGGCACGCCCGTCACACCAAACTCTGGAATAGATATATTCATTTCCTCACTCACTAGCTGAATAGCCTTATTCATATTATCAACACTAAGGTGTTCACCTACTAAACTTAAAAAATGTTTTGTTCTACCTGTAATAATAATTTCGGCATTGGTTTTATCAATAAAGCGAATAGTATCTCCAATTAAATAACGCCAAGCACCAGCTACTGTACTAATTAAAATAGCATAATCTTTATTTTCTTCTACTTCATGAATCAATAAAGCATTAGGGCTTTCAACCATCTCTCCATTTTCGTCAAAGTTGTTTTTATCAAAAGGAATAAATTCAAAAAAAATATGTTGGTTGAAGGATAAACGCATACCCACACCATCTTGTTTATCCTGCCATGCCAAGAAGCCCTCGCTGGCCAAATAGGTTTCAATATAGGTGATAGGTTTTCCTAATAACTTTTCAAAACCATGTTTATAAGGCTCAAAGCTTACCCCACCATGCGCAAAAAAATCAAGATTGGGCCATATTTCGTGAATATTATTAAGCTTATATTTTTCAATCACCATTTCAATACACATCTGTATCCAAGCAGGTACCCCTACAATAAATCCAATATCCCAGTCTGGTGCTTTTTCTACAATCTCTTCTAATTTCTTATTCCAATCTCTATTCTTAGCAATTTTTTTACCAGGTTTATAAAAAGGTTGAAACCAAAAAGGGTTTTTTTTCGCAG
This sequence comes from Sediminibacterium sp., assembly GCA_007280515.1. Lineage (GTDB taxonomy): Bacteria > Bacteroidota > Bacteroidia > Chitinophagales > Chitinophagaceae > Sediminibacterium. The sequence goes on along the minus strand of QYPL01000025.1, from coordinate 1,991 downwards.
TAATTCCACTTAGATCACCAGCATAATACCCGGCTTCTTTTTGTAAGTCTGTACTGCCACCCAAGGTAAGCCAGCCCTTGCCAATGGATCCAAAATTAACATTGCTATACTTAAACAAACTAATTAGTTGCTTAATCATTAAAATTTTATTGCCTCTTAATAAATCATTGGTAATTGGAATGTATTTACTAGCAGACTCGCTGGTACCACTACTTAAGGCAAAATATTTTATTTTACCCGGCCAACAAATATCTGATTCCCCTTCAAGGGTACGGTGCCACCAGTCCTTATAAATTTTATTATAATTATAGGCAGGTACCGACTGCTGAAAAACCTTATCCGGCTTTTTGCTTAATAAAATTTTATCAAAATGAAACTGCTGGCCAAAAGCGGTATACTTTGCTCGGCGCAGTAATTTTTTGAGCACGCGTAGCTGTGCTCTTTTGGGGCTTCTTGGGGGAATGCCCAAGGCTTTTTGAATACTTTTTGGTAGGTTAATCTCAAAAATTGGCATCTACAGATTCGGGGTTTATTTTTTAAAGATTATCTACAAAAATAGGAATGTTATTCGAGCAAACGCACCTACTTTTGCCATATGATTAAAAATACACTTTTAAAGGCTGTAGAGGCCGGTGGTAAAGAATTAAAGCATTTTTTTAACGGTTCTTTTACAATTTCTAGCAAGGGTTCTCTGAACGACCTCGTAACCGAGGCAGATCATGCTGCAGAAAAGGCCATTTTTAAGGTTATTCAAGAGGCCTTCCCCACCCATTTTATTTTAAGTGAAGAAACGGGTGAAATCAAACAAGACTCCAAAATCAAATGGATTATTGATCCAATAGATGGTACCATTAATTTTGCCAATGGAATTCCTATTTGTTGTGTGAGTATTGGGGTGGAAGAAGAAGGCAAAATGATTTTAGGTGCCGTATACAATCCCATTATGAATGAACTATTTATTGCAGAAAAAGGGAAGGGTGCGACTTTAAACGGAAATAAAATTCAAGTAAGCGGAAAAGATAATTTATTAAGTAGTTGTTTAGTAACTGGTTTTCCCTATCAATACTTAGATACAGAAAACGGGCCCCTACAAATTTTTGAAAAATTAATTCGCAAGGCCATTCCGGTTCGACGATTAGGAAGTGCTGCCATTGATTTATGTTGGACTGCTGCAGGCAGGTTCGATGGATTTTATGAACATAAACTGCAAGCCTGGGATAGCGCCGCAGGGTTTTTAATGGTAGAAGAGGCGGGCGGAAAAGTAACGGACCTAAAAGGAAACCCCTACAGCCCATACCAGCCGGGCATTATAGCTACTAATGGTAAAATACACGATCAATTATTAGATGTTATAACAGGCGGAAATTTATAAATTATTTTATGTCAACAGAAAGAACAGAGATTGATAAATTAGGGGAGTTTGGTTTAATAGACCATCTCACAGAAAATTTTGAAACAAATAATGCCTCCACTATTTTATCAATAGGAGATGACGCAGCCGTGATAGATCATTTTGGAAAACAAACAGTCATCACCACCGATTTATTAATTGAAGGCGTACACTTCGATTTAATGTATACTCCTTTAAAACATTTAGGCTATAAAGCAGTGGTGGTAAACCTAAGTGATATTTATGCAATGAATGCGCTACCTACTCAAATAACGATGAGTATTGCCTTTAGTAATCGATTTAGTTTAGAAGCCTTGGAAGAATTTTATGAAGGCGTGAATATTGCTTGTGAAAAATACGATGTAGATTTAGTGGGGGGAGATACTTCTACTTCTCAAAAAGGTTTTATTATTTCAGTTACTGCCCTTGGTGAAGTGGCTCCAGATAAATACATAAAAAGAAGCACGGCCGAAACTGGCGACCTAATCTGCGTTTCAGGCGATTTGGGTGCTGCTTTTTTAGGATTAACACTTATGGAGCGTGAGAAACAAATATTTGTAGAGAACCCACAAATACAACCCAATTTAGAAAACGAAGATTA
>QYPL01000026.1 GCA_007280515.1 Sediminibacterium sp. | reverse complement strand
TATATATACTATATAACTAATTATAAATCAATATATTAATAAAATATTAGTAAAATGTGAATGATTATTAATTATGATATAACACGCAGATTATCATATTATTATGTATGAAAAAGATTGAATCATGCAAAATAGGTGATTGCTGTGAAAATTTCCCAGTAAATTGGGGATATTTTTTAGTTTTCCAAGGCCAATAAATGGTCGAAAATTTGGGCACTTAAAGAATTTGAGCCCTCTAGGCTAAAATTTTGCTCATCTAAACCAGCAACGGGAATAATTCTTTTAGTAGAACTAGTGATAAAAACCTCCTTGGCTTTTTTCATTTCAGATAGACTAATATCTCTTTGTTCTAGTTTTAAATGATGGGCCTCGGCCACTGCAATTATATTTTTTCGAGTAATGCCTTTTAGCATATTGTTGACAGGTGTGACAATGGTATTATCCTGACTAATCATAAATATATTAGACCTAGGACACTCACTTACACTGTCATTATTATAATATAAAATATCATCAGCCCCTTGGCCCTTCATCCAAGGATGTAAATAAACGGCCATTAAATAGTCGGTTGTTTTTACTTCAGCTAATTGTCTTTGATAAAAATGACTCACTAATTGAATGCCTTTAGTTGCCATTTGAACTGGAGGTGCCTCCAATGGCTGTTGAATAATAATTAAATGAGGCTTGGTAATAGTATAGCCATCGGGTGCATCGCCACCTGCAATAATTAATCGAATGCCTGAAAAAGGAATATTATTTTTTTCAATTAAGTCGGCTACTATTTTTTTGAGGTCTTCTTTAGATTGCGCAATAGTTAAGCGCATAATTTTTGCGGAATTAAATAAACGATCTAGATGTGCTTCAATAAAAAGAGGTTTATTATTGGCTACTCTTAAATAATCAAAAATACCATAACCTCTTTGAACTAATAAATCGCCTACAGGCACGCCTGCGCTTTCTAATAAACTAATTTGATTTTGAGCAAAACAATAAATAGGTTTCAAAACAATAAGTATTTTAATTTATAAAAAAGTAGTTGTAAAAATAAAATTTCGTTTATCAAATGTACAAAATTTAAGAGCCAATCAACCATTATCTTTTTATTTATATAATTGATTAAAAAGCATTTTATAATTACTATGCGTTTGTCCTCTGAAAGTAATTTCAGGGCCATACACAAATAATTTACCATTACCTACTTTCGCTTCAAAGGCTGCAATACCATCTTGTAAATAAGATTGTCCAAAGGCCCATCCACTTCTTAATGTTTTATCCGAAGCATACCAGGCTAATGGTATTACTTCTTTTCTTGCAATAGCATCTGGCAATAATTTAAACACAGGACTAGCACTAAAATATACATCAGCATTTTTATTCATGCCCCAGTTGGCTTTATACTCATTGTCTAAAGTAATTTGCATCACCGATCCTGGAATATAAAATTTTTCACCCGGTAGTGATTTCTCTTTACCTGCCACCATTTCCACTAAAGTATTTCGAACAGGTACATTCAAATGGTAAGCTAAGTTCGCACTAGATCCAATGGTAATAATAGTTCCACCATTTTGTAAAAATGTATTTAAAGCAGGAATCGATTTTTCAGCCGTAATTTTTCCTAAACTTGCTTGATAGATTTCTGGCACCTCTTCCGTCTTAGGTTCTTTTTCTTCATAGCCGTTGCCCGCCTCTGGTTTTAAAGAAGGAATCGCGCCTTCTACAAAAAGAATTACATCGTATTTGTCTTTTAAATTACTGGCATCAATTTCTTTCGCATAAATTAATTGGAAAGGGAAATTATATTTTTCAAAAATCCATCTTACCCAACCTGAAGACATAGAACCACCATACTTATCCCATAAAGCAATTCTTTGTGGCATAATTTTATCGTTCATATTGGTAGGCCTTGCAGTTACCCCGTTAAAAATAATGCCTTTTTCTGCACTCAATGATTCAATAGTTTCTTGTAATTTTTTATTATTAGTATTTACCGCTACAAAATATTGATCTTTATTTTTATATACCTCTACACCCATGGCAAGTAGTGTATTAATAGCATAATAAGCAGCATTTTCTTTAGTAGAAAAACTATAACCGGCTACTGTAGCAATTGTATTTATTTTACCTATTGGTTTTTGAATTATGCCATAAGGGATGGTTTCAAAGGGACCATTAAAATCATCTAAGACACGATCAAACTCAATGCCCATGGTAAATGCAGGGGTCCAACCTGCTGCATCATAAGGTCTTACCGGAGGGCCACCTGGATATTGAAAATCGTTAGGATGGTCCTGTGGTTCAAACATATCTATGACATGTGGTCTAAAGGCTTGATTGGTTTTTACAATATAAGAACCTGCTGGATAATTTTTACCTGCTACTGAAAAATTAGCATTGGCTTTCTCCACCTTAATACCACTTTGAATTAAAATATTAATAAAATCAATAGCGGTAGTAGTTTGATTCGCTGTTACGATATAACCTCTGGCATCTCTATTCGCAACATTTTTATATACTTTATTAAATAGCGTTGTTTGAAAAGAATCAATATTGCCTGTAAGTTTTTCTGTTTTTAATAATTCTGCTACTGCATCTGCTCTTTTAGGATATAAAGTCCAGCTATCCTTATTACCAGCTTCAATGCTATGTCTACCCATTTTATAAATATTCAAAAGTAATTCCTCTCTATACCTTGCTGCATAATTTAATACGGCATAATTTAAAGACACAGAATAATCAATTGAATTTCTAAAATACCATTTTTGCGGTGTAATAGGATAAGGAGTAGCACTATTCGGAATTAATCTTTGTGGTACTAATGGAATATTGGAAGGTGTTGGGTTGCCAATAATTTCTGTGAGCAGTCCTATAATATTGTGGTAATAGGCAGTGGTTCTTAATCCTCCGTTCCACCAAGTTGAATAGACTGAACCTGATTTCATCGTATAACCTGGTTTAGATTCTGCATTTAAACGACTACTCATTGCAGCGCCTAATGCATCAATGCCTGTTATTAATAAAGGATCATATACATAATTAAATGGATCACGATAAGGAGGGCCGGCTACCACTGTACCTGGAGGGCCTGTTTGATGATGATTGTATAAAACCTGAGGCATCCATTCAATATATTGTTGACGACTCATATTTTTTGATTCCTGCATATTGGTCATATAGAAATCGCGATTATTGTCGTGACCAATATATTTTTGATATAAGCGAGGTAAACTTGAAGTAGTTCTTTTTAAAGTATCGCTATTTCTCATGTACCAATTTGAAACTAATTCTTGTCCATCGGGATTCGCATGTACAAATAAAATAATAGTAGACTTTAATATGCGTTTTGTTTCTTCGTCTGTTCTTGTAATTAATTGATACATGGACTCTATCCATTGGTGTATACCCGTTACTTCTGTTGCATGTAAGCCGCCGTCAATCCACACTACGGCCTTTCCTTCGTTCGCCATTTGCGTAGCTTCAGCCATACTTAAGTCTTCGGCATGGGCTAATTTTTGAGAAATAGTTTTATACTTTTCTAAATTGGCTAAGTTGCTTGGATCAGAAACAATCACCATATAATGGTTGCGTCCTTCTTCTGTTTTTCCAATCACTTGTAATTTTACTTTTTTAGAAACTGCCGCTAATTTTTTTAAGTAGGCTTCTGTTTGTGTAAAAGTGGCCAATTGATAATTGTCGCCAATATTAAATCCAAAATGTGATTTCGGACTAGGCACTGTTTGTGCCATTAGAAAACTCTGTGAGAGTAAAGCAATCAGTAAAAAAGAAAAGTATTTGCGCATATTATAATTGTTTAATTTTTTGATTTGTTTATTAAAGAGAAGCATTCGCTTGTCTATCGATAATAAATTGAATAAGCATATCTAATTCTATATTGGCTCTTTTACAAGCGTCATCAATATCATCTCTTGAAACGTTGGCCGCAAAGGCTTTGTCTTTAATTCTTTTTTTAGCTCCTTTTAATTCCATGCCCTTATACCCTTCTGGTCGCATTAAAGAATAAGCGTGCATTAAACCAGATAGTTCATCAAAGGCAAATAACATTTTGTCCATTTGCGTAACAGGTTCCACTCCAAAATGAACAGGACCATGTGAGGCGATGGCTCTAATAATTTCTGCATCTATTTGTTTTTCTTCTAGATATTCAATTATTTTTTTACAATGTAATTCTGGCCACTGATCCCAATCGGCGTCATGCAGTAGGCCAGCCATTTCCCAGCGCCATTGATCTGCATCATTTAAATTTTCTTTTTCTTTGGCCCAACATTTCATTAAATGCGCCACTTGTTTCATATGTAACTGCAACTTGGGGTTCAATACCCAGGCATTAAATAAGTCATTGGCTGCTGATACAGATAATACATTTCCCTTATTTGCTGGATCACCAAATTCCGATCTACCCAAGTTCAAAGACATACTCTTGTTTTGCTAAAGTTAATAATACTAGGGAATTATTTACTTGTTTTTACAATTTGAATTTTCCCGTTCATCCAAACTTTAGCAGTTGGCTGCGTCGCCGATTTTATTTTAAGATTGGTTACTTGGCCATCGGCCCAGCTCATTTCAATTTCATAATTACCCCTTGCCTTCAATCCCCTTACCGCCCCAGTTGCCCATGCTTTAGGTAGTGCTGGCAGCAGCGTAATCATCTCCTCATTGGATTGTACTAGCATTTCAGCCACTGCGGCGGCACCCCCAAAATTGCCATCAATTTGAAAAGGAGGATGCGCATCTAATAAATTAGGATAGGTACCCCCTGCATTGGTATAATTTTCCTTGGTTTCGTCTGGGGGAACATATTTTAATAATTCACGATACATTTTATAAGCATGGTCTCCGTCTTTTAATCTTGCCCATAAATTAATTCTCCATCCTTTGGACCAACCTGTGGTTTCATCTCCTTTAACTTCTAAAGTTTTTTTAGCGGCTGCTGCAATCTCCGGTGTTTTATCAACCGTTACATGAGTGCCTGGATACAAACCAAATAAATGAGACTGATGACGATGTTTAGGATCGCTATCTTCCCAATCATAATACCATTCTTGTAAATTACCAGCCTTGCCTACCTTATAAGGATGTAAATTATTTAAAGCAGTGTTTATTTTAATGGCAAAATCATTATCATTTTTTAAAACTTTTTGTGCAGCAAGTACATCTAAAAATAATTCTCTTATCATAGCAAGGTCGGCAGTGCCACCATAAAAAGTAGATCCCACAAAACCGTTTGGCATTTTAAAAGTATTTTCAGGAGAGGTAGAAGGAGAAGTAATATATTGTCCACTACTATCTGTTACTAACCAGGCTAAACAAAATTCTGCAGCGCCGCGCATTAATGGATAGGCTTTCTGTTCTAAGAATGTTTGGTCTTTGGTAAATAAATAATGTTCCCATAAATGAGTCGATGCCCAAGTGCCCCCCATGGCCCAATTCGCCCAAACGGGATCGCCATTCCCAAAATTACCCACTGGATTAGACATGGCCCATATATCTGAATTATGATGTGCTACCCAGCCTGGCATATTATAAAATGTTTTCGCCGTGGTCTTTCCAGTAGTTGCTAGGTTACCAATAAATTGTAAAAAAGGTAAATGCATTTCAGATAAATTAGTATTTTCTGCTAACCAATAATTTTCTTCTGCATTAATATTAATAGTGTAATTACTTGACCAAGGAGGTTGTAGGTAAGGGTTCCATAAGCCCTGTAAGTTAGCAGGGACCGTTGTTGTACGAGAACTAGAGATTAATAAATAACGGCCGTACTGAAAATATAGAGTTTCTAAATAAGGATCGGCCTCTCCTTTAGCGTATCTTTTTAAACGATCATCGGTGGGTAAATTCACCAAGTCTTTGCCCCCTAATTTTAATTCAACGCGATTAAAAAAAGATTGATAATCTTTTACATGACGTTTTTTTATTTCTGTAAAACCTATTTGTTTAGCGTTTATTAATTGTGTAGCAGCGATAGCTACATTATTTAGTCCTTTAGTAGCAGGGTCTTTATCAAAACCATTAAAACTAGTGGCCATTGAAATATACACTGTTGCTTCTGTAGCATCTGCTAATGTTATAGTAGAATCGGTTTTAGTAATTTTTCCAGTACTAGATTGTATTTCTATGTTCGCAGAAAAACGCGTGCCTCTTTTAGCATCATATATTATTGCGTTTCGCGATTTTTGTACATAATTAGGATCGGCTTTCACAGGCGCTGCTCCATTTACTTGAATTACATTATTATTAATAACTGTTGTGTGTTTTAATAGCGATTCAAAACGAATCGTAAAACCAAGCGCTCTTGCTTTTTTACTCGTAAGGTGAATGGTAAATATTTTATCGGGATTAGACACTAAATATTCTCTTTCAATTTTATTGCTATTAGAGAAGGTTTGCACTTTAGCAATAGCCTTATCAATATCTAGTTCTCTGTAATAATCGGTGATATAGGGGTCGTCATTAATATCCAGAAGTAAAGTACCTAGTGGTGCATAAGATTCAGAAAACTTGCCTTGTAATTTTTTTAGAAGCTCTGCTGCTTTTTTATAATTGTTTTCTTGCAGGGCTTTGCGCACGGCCGGTAAATTTTTATAGGCCTGCACATTCATATTCGCATTCACCGGCTCACCCGACCATAAACTAAGGTCATTTAAATAAATTTTATCTGTAGAAATGCCGCCAAAAACAGTGGCGCCTTGAAGTCCATTACCTAATACCAGGGCCTCTTCAAAATATTGAGCAGGATTTGAATACCAAAGCTTTAGAGGCTGTTGAATAGAAACAGCAGCCACAGTGGCTGTAGGAGTAGGCGCAGGCTTCTTTTTTATAACCACCTTTTTTTGAGCAAATAATACAAAGGGGCAAAGAATTAAAACCAAGGTTTTCTGATAGACATTCATAAATAGCGCTTAATAAGATAAAGATTAAAAATGAAGTTACTAAAATCATGGCAGTTTTTTGCAGCTATAAACCACGAAAATGAGTTAAATTGAAGTAACTAATTTTTAACTAAAATCTATTGTATGAAAAAGTATCAAATACTATTACTTGCTATTATGTTGCCCTTTATTTTACCGGCACAAAAAAATTGGAGTCCTGAACAAGTATTAAAAATGAAGAATGTGAGTAGTGCACAAGTTTCGCCTGATGGAACCAAGGTAGTGTATACCATTAGAGAAGCGATGATGACAGACGACAGAAGCGAATATGTGAATCAAATTTGGATAAGCGCAATGGATGGATCTAATGCTAAACAATTAACCACAGGTGATAAAAATAATTCAAATCCAAAATGGAGCCCTGATAATAAATCTATAGCCTTTACTTCTTCACGTGATGGAAAAAATAATGTATATGTACTTCCTATCGCAGGTGGTGAAGCAGAAAAAATTACAGAGTCTAAGGGAGGTGTAAGTGAATTTGAATGGAGTAATGATGGAAATAAAATTGCGGTTATAGTGACAGATGCTGCATCAGATAAAGAAGAAAAAAATAAAAAAGCAAAAAACGATTGGTATATATATGAAGCCGAACTAAAACAAAACCGATTACAAGTATATTGGATTCATCATAAAGATTCTTCACAAAAATATATGCAAAAATTATTGACGAAGGAAAATATTTCTGTGTATACATTTGATTGGAACGCAGATGGGACAAGCATTGTATACAGTTATGGTAAATCTACAAAAGCCAATGATAACACCTATAGCGATATTGCATTAATAAATATTGAAACGGGTACCATTAAAAATATTGCGAACACCCCTGCCGGAGAATCATCTCCTCAGTTTAGCCCTGATGGAACTTTGATAAGTTATTATTGCACTGAAAACCCCAATGATTGGCCAGGTGCCAAACATGCACAAGTGTATGCATTAGCCGATGGAAAAACTTGGCGTTTAAAAGCAACTCCGAATGAAGATGGAGCTATTGTAGGCTGGACAGCCGATGGAAAAAATATTGTATGGTCGGAGTCCAATAAAACAATGACAAGTATTTATACACTAAGTTTAGATGGAAAAAATATTACCGAATTAAGTAAGGGTGAAAAAAATTATATCGGGGCTGCTAAAATAAATGCATCACATACTTATATTTCATTCACTTTACAAAATACTTCACAGTTTCCTGAATTATATGTAAGTAAATTAAATGAGTATGCGCCTGTAAAAATTACTTCTATCAATGCAAGTATGGCTTCTTTGCCAATAGCTAGAACCGAACTTATTAAATGGAAGGGAGCGGATGGTTTAGAGATAGAAGGTTTATTAACTTATCCCTTGAATTATACAGCTGGTAAAAAAGTGCCCTTATTATTAAATGTTCATGGTGGACCAGCTGGTAATTTTGGTCAAACTTGTATTGCTACGAATCAGGGTACTTATCCATTAGCCGCTTTAAGCGAAAATGGTTATGCCGTTTTAAGACCAAACCCAAGAGGATCAAGCGGTTATGGCAGTAATTTTAGAATGGCCAACAGACAAGATTGGGGTGGCAAAGACTATATAGACTTAATGAATGGTGTTGATCAGGTGATTAAAATGGGTGTTACGGACGAGTCTATGCTAGGGGTGATGGGATGGAGTTATGGTGGTTTTATGAGTAGCTGGATTGTTGGACATACTAATCGTTTTAAAGCTGCCTCTATTGGAGCACCAGTGGTAGATCTTGGTTTCCAAAATTTAACAGATGATATTGAAGGATTCTTACCTTCTTATTTTAAATCAGATCCTTGGAATAACTGGACTATGTTTAGCGAGCATTCACCACTAAGATTTGTTCAAAATGTACAAACACCTGTGATGTTACAACATGGAGAAGCGGATCAAAGAGTTCCCTTGGGTAATTCGATTATGTTTTACAATGCATTAAGAAGAAGAAATATTCCTGTGAAGCTTTTGGTTTTACCAAGACAACCTCATGGACCTAGTGAACCAAGAATGGTTTTAAAAACAATGCAAACCAATGTAGAATGGTTTGAAAGTTTACTTAAACCATAATGACTAAATTTAAAAAAATAATAGTGCGTTAAAAAAGATTCTTTTGTACACTCGATTAAAAAAATAAAATGAAAAAAATAAAATGGCTATTAGGTATTGTATTATTAATGCAATGTCAATCAGTAATTGCACAAACCATCAAAGAAAAAAGTAGAATTATTGTTATTGGTGCACATCCCGATGATTGTGATTATGAGGCTGGGGCTACGGCTGCCTTGCTAGCAAGTATGGGTCATGCAGTAAAATTTGTAGCCGTTACCAATGGCGATGCAGGACATCAAACTATGAAAGGCAAAGAATTAGCTGCACGTAGATATTTAGAAACACAGGAAGTAGCTAAACGACTAGGGGTCACTTATGATGTATTAGATAATCACGATGGTGCACTATTACCTACATTAGAAGTGCGATTACAAATTATTAGAAAAATTAGAGAGTGGAACGCTGATGTAGTCATTGCACCAAGACCTAATGATTACCACCCTGACCACCGTTACACCGGCGTATTAGTGCAAGATGCAGCCTATATGGTGGAAGTACCTAATGTTGCACCAGATGTACCGCCTCTAAGAAAAACGCCTGTATTTTTATACGCAGAAGATCATTTTCAAAGACCTAACCCTTTCAGACCTGATATTGTTGTAGATATTACCACTGCTTATGCAAAAAAGATTTCTGCCATTGACGCGCATGAATCTCAATTTTATGAGTGGATGCCTTGGATAGGTAGATATGAAAAAGACGTGCCTACTGGAAAAGAAGAGAGATTACGGTGGTTAATGAAATTATATGACAAACCAATGAAGGCCAATATTAGAGCGGCTATGGTGAAATGGTATGGTGCTGAAAAAGCAGCTAAAGCAAAACATGCAGAAGCATTTGAAATTTGTGAATATGGCGCACAACCTAATGAAGCAGAAATTAGAAGATTGTTTCCATTGTTAATTAAACAGTATGACTAAGGGGTATAAAACATTATTGATAGCTGTTGTTTTTTCTATGATTTTGGTACATGTTAAATCGCAAGCCGATGACCCTTCCACTATTGCTGTAAAAAAAACAAAAGATTTTTCTGTAAATGGATTAGGAGATGCTGCTGCATGGAAAACTACATCCTTCACCAAACTTCAAAAGAAATTAAATACTGGAGTAAATTATACTACTCAGTTTAAAATTTTATATTCCGACTCAGGGATTTATTGTTTATATATATGTGAGGATTCTCTTATAACCTCAATACTTAGGGAAGATTTTGCCGATTTATATAATGAAGATGTAGTAGAAGCCTTTTTTTGGCCTGATGAAAAATCGGTGATCTATTTTGAATATGAGTTATCGCCATGGAATTATGAATTACCCATAATGGTGCCTAATTACAATGGAAAATTTTTAGGCTGGAGACCTTGGCATTATGAAAAAGAAAGAAGAACAAGACATGCAGCTTCAATCAATAAACAAGGAGATAAAGTAATTGGATGGACTGCTGAATTTTTTATTCCCTATGTTTTATTAAGCCCCTTAGAAAATGTACCACCCAAATCTGGAACAAAATGGCGTGCTAATTTTTACAGAATTGACTACGATAAAGGAGGCAACTATTGGACCTGGAAGCCTACTGGCCTTAGTTTCCACGAATATAAAAAATTTGGAACTATTATTTTCGAATAAAGGTTATTGATGCGCTAAGAGAGATTTATTATCTTATCTTTGCAATGCATAAAACAAATTCTATGTTAACAAATATTGTCATTTTCTTTTGGATACTTTCATCCATTTACTGTTTGTATAAATTATTTAAAAGATCAAAACTAACCTCATTGGACGGAGTTATTGGTTATTCACCAGGTTTAGAGGTAATTATGGTGGTATTCTTAGGGCCTCTATTAGCGGTCGTTGATATCTGTTTAACTTGGATTAAAATATACAAAGACGCTGAAGAGGCAAGAAGAAGAAACGATAAATAAGATAATTAGGTAGGACTTATTAAAAACTCCTTACATAATATTTAATTAATGCATCGCATAAAAAAGCCCCTCGAATTATCGCGGGGCTTTTTTTATAAAGAATTAAATATTTCTTAATTAATCTACTGTATAAAACTTTCTATACAATTGCCCTGTAATAAAAACAGCATTGTTGTCTTTATTCTTAGCACCCCAAGCTTTAAACTTAGCATTATCATGAATGGCTTTATAAGCTTGGTCTGAGGTCCAATGACCAATAGTACAGCTTCTATAAGTGGAAGTAGTATCTGATTCATTTAATTTCATATAAGTATAATAATTATTAGGGAATCCTATTTCAATCATGATAGCATTAATTTCTTTTATGCTAGCGATATAGGTTTTTTCCACAGCTGCATTTTTAACATCATAAAAATGTACAGAGTTAATGGCTTTTTGAGCAGAAGCTTTTATGCTTAGGCCCATGGCGCTAATCATTAATAAGAAGATAATTTTTTTCATTTGGTTGATTTTTAATGAGTTAACAAATTAATGTCAATTTTAACAGTTTAAATTGGTTTAAACATGATTTAAAAATAAGGTATTTTACTTTCTTTTCAACACTTAAATAGGTTATATTAGTGTAACCAAAAAAATAATAAATGAAAAAATTCTTACTTTCTTTAATTATTATGGCTGCCCTAGTAGCATGTAATAACAACACTGCGGTAAAAACAACAGCTGCAGATGAAGCCTACACCAAGAATCTAGCAACTGCTCAAGCATTTTTTGCCGCATTCGCTGCTAAAGATTCTGTAAAAATGGCGTCTTATGTTACAGATAATTTTATGTGGTCTCCGCCCGCGGTTGGACTAGATTCATTATCTAAAGATAAATGGTATGCTCAAATGCAAGTATTTATGAACACTTACAATGACATTACCTTTACTAATCCACTTTGGAGAAAAGGAGTAGATAATGATAACAATTTAGATGGTAGTGTTAGAGTATATGGGTTATGGAATTCAAAGTTTGCAAGTAGTGGAAAAACTGGTTTATTAAAATACTACTGTACATTTGAATTTGATAAAGACGGAAAAATTGCAACGCAACAAGAATTTTATAATGCAGCAGATTTATCTATAGAGCGTTAATTTATATTTTAGTTATTAATATAAAGTCCTGCAGAAATAATTTCTGTGGGACTTTTTAGTTAACTTCAATAGCTACTCAATTCATTATTTAAATTTTATAAAATGAAGCCCTTTTTATTAAAAGTTTTGCTAAGCGCTTTGATTTTTTTTTCATGCTATAAGTTAGAAGCCCAATCAAAAAAGGTTTTCGATATAGTCTTAGTAGGAGGTCGTGTCATAGACCCTGAAACAAAATTAGATGCCGTTAGAAATATTGGCATTCTTAATGGGCGTATCGCATCCATAAGTACAAATACATTAGTAGGTAAGGAACTTATTGATGTTAAAGGTTTGGTCGTTGCTCCTGGTTTTATAGACATGCATATACACGGAAGAACCAATCAAGAACAGGAGTTTCAATTACATGATGGACTCACTACCACTTTAGAATTAGAATGGGGTGTAGAAAATATTGAGCAGTGGTATGGTTCTAGAAAATCAAAAGCGCTTATAAATTTTGGTGCAAGTGTTTGTTGGCCCTTTGAAAGATTTAAGGCAATGGAAAAATATAAAGAAGCCAAGCAACTAATGATGGAAAATACTATTAAGGGTAATAGTTCATTGGAAAATCTATTTAATGCAATTGGTGGTTCGTATAAAGACAAATTAACCAAAGAGGAATCAAATAAGATGTTAATGAATATCAATAAATCATTAGCAGAAGGCGGCATTGGAATAGGCATACCTATTGGATATCTTCCTAAAACAAATCCTGAAGAATTATATGAAGTATATAAGTTTGCTGGCAAAAAGCAAGTTTTGTTATTCTCACATTTAAGAGAACCCAATATGCTTTCATTTCAAGAAGCCATTGCCAATGCTACTTTAACTGGAGCACCACTTCATATAGTACATATAAATAGTATGGCTTTAGGTCATATTCAAATGGCATTAGACATGATAGAGGCTGCTAAAAAAAGAGGCGTAAATATCTCCACTGAAATGTATCCCTATACTGCAGGATCAACCTTAATACAGTCTGCCATATTTAATGAAGGCTGGCAAGAAAGGCTTGATATGTCTTACAACGATTTACAATGGGTATTAACAGGTGAAAGACTAACTAAAGAAACATTCGATAAATATAGACAAACCGGTGGTGCGGTTATAATACATAATATGCAACCCGAGTGGTTAAAAATAGGAATGGAAAACCCAACGGTAATGATTGCATCAGATGGTATGCCTTATAGTGCCTTAGCGCATCCAAGAACTGCTGGTACATTTTCAAGAGTCTTAGGAAAATATGTAAGAGAAGATAAGGTGATAGATTTAAATACTGCCATCGCCAAAATGACATTGCTTCCTGCTAAAAGATTAGAATCTATTGCACCTTCGATGCGTCAAAAAGGAAGAATACAAGTGGGTGCCGATGCTGATATCACCATATTTAATGCAGCTAAAATAATTGATAAGGCTAGCTTTGAAAAAGGATTAGCCTTTTCTGAAGGTGTAGAATTTGTAATAGTGAACGGAACCCTGGTTTTAAAAAATGGCAAAACAGTAACAGGTGTTTTCCCAGGAAAGGCAATTGTTGGAAAATTTAAAAAATAAATTATTGTTTTTATAATATACTATTAACAATTAGAATATTTACGAACGAATATCTTTATAATTATTTTTTAATGTTTGAAGATTAAATTGTGTGCTTATAATTTAATCTTATGGAAATAATAAAAAATTTACAAAATAGAATTTACGAATTAAGAGAGCAAAGAGTAATTCTAGATATGGATGTTGCACAACTGTATGAGGTAGATACTAAAGTGCTTAATCAGTCAGTAAAAAGAAATATTGATCGATTTCCTGATGACTTTATGTTTCAAATAACTGAAAAAGAACTAGAAAGCATTCAAGCTCAGGTAAAAGAACTGCTTCCAGATCAACCTTATTCAAGGTCACAAATTGTGACCTTGAATACAACAAGAGGATTTAATATTAAATACCTACCCTATGCTTTTACTGAACAAGGCGTCGCTATGCTTAGCGGTATAATCAATTCAAAAAAAGCAATTCATATGAATATTGCAATTATGCGAGCGTTTGTAGAGCTTAGAAGAGCGCTACTAATTAAGTCAGATTTTAAATTACAGCTTGATCAAATTAAAGAAAAGCTTGGCACACATGATGCTCAGTTGAATCAAATTTATGATGCCATTGAAAATATCATGGACCAGGGTACAGCACAAACAAAATGGGAAAATAGAACTAGAATAGGATTCAAAAAATAAATTCTTTATTTTTTCATAGGTTGAAACCCAGACTTAGATAGGTCTTCAAATAGTTTTTTTACTTTTTCAATACCACTACTATCATTTATATCATAGTAGTAATAAACTTCTTCATCCACTTTATGAATAGCGTTTTCTTGAATAGCCCCTTGTGATTTATATTCTGCAATCACCCAGTCTGCCACAATCTTATAACTTAGTTTATCATTCTCTGCAAACTTGTAGGCTCTGTTTAGTCTGAAGTGGGGGGCTGTGGCATTTATTTTAGTTTCTGGAAAACCAGATAACATTGAAAATTCATTATCCTTCATGCCATTCATCTTAGTACTTCCTGCAATAATAATTGGTTTATTAGGGCCCTTGAAACGCTTTACTGCTCTAAGTCCCATTAAAACAGCTGTTTTATGATGGCCATGTTGTCCTTGTTCTGGTAGTAGTGTAAAAACAAAATCATAATCACGCTGGGCTAGTAAAATATCTAATCTCTTTTCTACATAAGGGATATCCCAATTTTTTCCAGAAATATAAGGTTCGATATTGGTTGAATAAAAATCATCGGGCTGCTCCATGAAATAAATATTACGAATGCCCATAATTTTAGCTGCATTTATAATTTCTTGTTTTCGTATCATGGGTAAATGCGTTCTTGCCACTATAGAATCGGTAATTGGTAAATCAAAATACATCGCACCTAATTGAGAATCGGCAAAACCGCCGCCACCATCGGTCATCACAGCCATATCCACTGTGCCTTTTAATTCCTTAGTTATTTTAAATAAAGAAACCGAAAATGTAGTTTCATCATCGGGATGTGCAGTAATCACTAAAATTTTAGGACCCTGTGCCGCAGCTATTAAACTGTTAATAGAAAAAAATAAGAAGAGCGCTAGCTTATTCATAAGTAAATATTTAATGTTACCATTTTAGAGGCTTCACTAAATTAAGCTAACGTAGAGAGATCAAGAAAGAATTAAATAACCAGATTCCTTTTAAATTTCTTGTAATTAGTAACCAATTCTGAGATATAACCTTCTCTATCTGTTTTCATAGTCGTTCTAGCTTCCTTAGTATAAGTAGTACCTAAATGATCAAAGAAATGTTTAGTAGAAAAAACTGCCATTTCAACCATAATGGGAAATGTATCTAAGCCTCTTTTTTCTAATAAATAATAAACACTTTTTTTATTAAGGTTGCCCTTTGTCTTACTCACAAATTCAAGTTCTTCCAATTTTTTTAATCTATTGGCGAGCATTTTACTTGGTATACTTTCGATTGACTGTTGAAACTCATTAAACAAAGTTTTATGACCCCATATCATATCTCTTAAAATTAATAAAGTCCACTTATCGCCAATAATATCTAAACTGGTAGCCACGGGGCAAATGGAACGGAAGGGAACACTGTTTGGCATAACTAAAAATTAATTAGCGAAAGTACAATTAATAATTTAATAATACTCGTAACTTAAAAAAACACATATCACTGAAAATCAAAATATTAGAGGTTATTCTAGCTTAAGTATCAAATACAAAAAAGGCCCCTCGATAATTCGAGGGGCCTTTTTAATTTTAATAATAAATTAGTGTTTAGTATACTCTCCTTTATTGTTTACAGACATTAAAACTTTCCAAGTAACTGATTTATGAAAAGCGCCTGTTCCACCTATCAATTTTCCAATTTCACTCAAATCAGGAATAGTGGGTGTAGCAGACCAGCCACCATCTAATACATCTTCATAATTGGTATATCCATCAGCAGATACATAATTCCAATCATAGCCAGTTCCTAATGGAGATACTACATTTGAAGAAGACCATGTTTTTTGATTCACTGCACCTGATTCCATAGATTTTTTAATAAAGCTTCCCCATATTTTTCCTTGCAATTGATTCATTTTTGCTACATCAGATACCTTAGAATAATTCATTTTTATATAATCACGCTTGCCCTCCACCGACTCATAGTTTGCCATATTTAAAATTGCCATTCCAACACGATGATCATCAATATTTAGACCTCTTTTAACAAAGATGGCTTCATCTTTACCCATGGATGCCATTACTTTTTTTGCACCATAATCAAATGTTTCATTTAAATCATGCATGTTTTGTTTGCTTCCAATACCTATTAAAAAAAGGATATTAGGCTCTGATTCAAGGCCACCAACTCTTTCTAATACATTCCAGGTTGTTAATTTACCTTCTTTAACTAATAATTGTCCCACTTTACTCCAAAAATGTTCTTCGTTTTCTAACATCACTTTTAACTCTTTGCCGTCTACTTTTCTATAATCGTGCATTAAGTAATAGGGCTGTGTTACCTGTGCGAAACTCATAATGCAAATAAGCATTGTAATTACTAATGATACTGTTTTTTTCATAGTTGATTTTTTTGGTGGGTATAAATATAAGTCTCTTTTTGAAACTAAAAAATAATTTATACTCTTATAAATATCCAGTATTTTAAAGCTTCACCATCTTAAACTGTTGTACTATTTTATTATCATTAGAGCTGACCTTAATAATATAAGTACCAGCAGATAACTGACCAAGAGTTATAGGCATACCCGCTGTAAGGTTTTGCCTACTAGCTACCCTTGTACCTGTAGCTATATCATATACCTCTATGTTTAGCCTTTGATAGCCTTTAACTACAAAATCAAAATTTAATTGATTTATAAACGGGTTGGGCGCTAGTTTTATAAACTCATTGGCGCTTAAATTAATAACATCTGTTACCAAAAAGTAGTAAGGGCTACTTAATGCACTTACACATCCGTTTTGAGTGGTTTTCACAGTATAAGAGCCCACTGCTGATGGTTTTATTTTTTGAGTAGTATCTGTTATGGCGGTGCCGTCTTTATACCATAGGTTACCTGTGCTTGAATTAGAGACAAGGCTGTTGGAGGTGTCTCTTGTTATAACTGGAGTTGAAGGAAGAGAATAAGATTTAAATAAAACAGAATCTGAAAATTTTGAGCAACCAAGGCTATCTGTTATTTTAAGTTTTAAATAGCCTTCTTTTTTTATGAAAATAGAATCGGGTGATTTAGAAACTGAGTCATTATTTAAATACCATGTATACTTTGCATAAGAGTCTTTATTAGTAATTTTTACACTTACTGAATCTGTACCACATATATTAAATTTACTTGGATTGATGGTTGGTTTTGGACAATCATATAATTTAAAAAAGATTAAATTTGTCCCACCTGATGGGCGATGCAATAATTCAGCAGTTCCATCATTGTCAATATCAGAAGCTTGAAAATTATTAGATAGAATACCAGAAAACTCTCTCTGGCTATACCATTTAGCGAAACCATCTTGTAATACAAACTTTCCTAGTCTTGTAAATTTAAATTTACCTTCTTTTGATCCTTTAAAATAGGAAAACCCATTATAATTTTTTTCCCAATATCCTGTAAATGGGCTATACTCTTTTATAATCGCAGAGTCGATTTCATAGGATATAAATAAATCTTTTACCTTATCGCCATCAATATCTTCAAAATACAAAATTGATTGTTGAGCATACATTTTACTTTTACTCATAGTATCTATGAACTTTGCAGTATTGTTTATTAATGAACCATTATTGATAGAAAAAATTAAAATATCGTTGATAAAATCTTGCCCTTGAATTCCCCCACCACCAGAACCTAGTCCGGTAGATCGATAAACTATAATTTCATTATTTTTATCATTATCTAGATCTGTCACGTACATGTATTTGGGCGCAACTAATTTTGAACCAAAATTTCCAATATTTACCATTGATTCAACTTTAAACTTGCTATTTTTATCATTTAGTATATATCCTAAGAAACTTTCTCTTTCATTTGAATTGGGTAATGTTATATTTCCACCAAAAAAATAGTCTAAAAATCCATCACTATTTATATCAACAAGTATATTTTTACCCTCTGGTCCGGTATTATAACCATATGGTTCGGTTGGCTGTCGGTTTATTGAAAAATTTCCTTTCCCATCATTTTTTAAAATATCTATATATAAACCATCTGCTTGGACTGATTGAATATAGTCCATATCGCCATCATTATCTATATCGCCATATGCACTTCCAAATATTGAAACAAATTTTGAATTAGAAATTCTAAGCGACTGATTTTGATTAAAATTTAAATTAGTATAATCATAATTATTTTTTTTATCAACCAATCTGCCATTTTCAATTGTATAATACCTTGAAAGCTTTCCTGCAGTTTGTAAGTTATAATCATCATTTTCAATCATCCCAAGATATTTCATAATTTTTTTACCGAAAATATTTTTAGGGGCTGCAGGATCTTGGTCTCCTAAAAAATAATCTGTATGATAATGTTCGCCCAAATTTAAAATTTCTTTTTTGCCATCATTATTCAAATCAACCTGTTCATAAAAATCGGGCTGATGTAATAAAACTTCAGGATTTCTGTAATTTTCATGATAATAAACTGCATTAAATGCACTGTCAAATTTAATGTAGGCAGGAATTCCAATTCTAAGAATATTAGGCATTTCTTTAACCCTCGAAGTATCACTAACTGGCGGATACCAAATCATTGTTGTTTGTCCAATGATATCATTTATTCCATTATTATCAATGTCTTGTACTAAAAAGTTTGATTGACCAGCTAATTGAAAAATGGACGCTGGTCCAAATTTATTATTGTCTACCCCTGTTTGCCCATTACTAAAGCTTTCATAAT
>QYPL01000007.1 GCA_007280515.1 Sediminibacterium sp. | reverse complement strand
GCGGACCGGACGGGACTCGAACCCGCGACCTCCGCCGTGACAGGGCGGCATTCTAACCAACTGAACTACCGATCCTTGGGTAGTGAATAAATCCACTACTAAAGGGCTGCAAAGATAAGGGGAAACTGCTTTTTTAAACAAATCTTTTATTAAAAAAGCTTTATTATTTTTACATCCCAATAGAAGCTTATGCCAGTATACCCAAATAGACAGTTTTTAGATTTTGAACAACCTATCAAAGAACTGTATGAACAAATAGATGCCACTAAAAAATTAGCAGAAAAAAATCCTAAAATAAATTTATCTGCTACTATTGATCAATTAGAGCAATCTATTATAGATAAGCGAAAGGCAATCACAGCAAGTCTTTCACCTTGGCAGCGTGTTCAACTAAGTAGACATCCCGACCGTCCTTATACCTTAAAGTACATTCAAAACATGTGTGATAAGTTTATAGAATTACATGGCGATCGTAATGTAAAAGACGATAAAGCCATGGTGGGTGGATTCGCGGAATTGGATGGTCATACCGTTATGATGATTGGCCAGCAAAAGGGCAGCAACACCAAGGCCCGCCAAATGAGGAACTTTGGAATGGCCAACCCTGAAGGCTACAGAAAAGCCCTCAGACTCATGAAATTGGCTGAAAAGTTCAATAAGCCAGTAGTTTGTTTAATAGACACTCCAGGTGCCTTCCCAGGCCTTGAAGCTGAGGAAAGAGGTCAAGGAGAGGCCATTGCCCGTAATATTTATGAAATGGTGCGTTTGCAAGTGCCTATTATTATATGTATCATAGGAGAAGGTGCTAGTGGTGGTGCTTTAGGCATTGGGGTGGGTGATAAAACCTTAATGATGGAAAACACATGGTACACTGTTATTTCTCCAGAAAGCTGTAGTTCTATTTTATGGCGTAGCTGGGATAAAAAGGAAGTAGCTGCCGAACAGTTAAAACTAACTGCCGATGATATGTTAGGGTTTGGTTTAATTGATGAAATTGTTCCAGAGCCAGTAGGCGGAGCGCACTGGTCTTATACAGAAGCGGCTGCTATATTAAAAGAAAAAATTATTGCAGCACTTGCCACAGTAAAAGACATTGCACCTGCCAAGCGAGTGGAAAACAGAATTGAGAAATACAGTAAAATGGGTTTCTGGGAAGAGGCGTAATTGTAGAAGCGTAATAGTAGAAGCATAATAATATTTAATTATCTTTAGCACATGTTAAGAGAAACCCTCAAAGGAACTGGCGTTGCATTAATAACTCCCTTTAAAAAAGACAAATCAATTGACTTTACTGCCCTTGAAAATTTAATCGATATTCAAATAGCCGGAGGTTTAGATTATTTAGTGACACTAGGTACAACAGGGGAGTCGGTTGTTTTATCTGATGAAGAAAAAATAGAAGTATTTAATTGTACTGTAAAAAAAGTAAATGGTCGTGTGCCTATTGTGATAGGTATTGGTGGTAATGATACAGCGGCGGTTATAAAATCCTTTGGTAAATTTGATTTAACAAAAGTAGTTGCCATATTAAGTGTAACGCCTTATTACAATAAACCTTCACAAGAAGGTTTGTTCCAACATTATATTGCATTAGCCGACGCTGCGCCCAAACCTATTTTATTATACAATGTTCCCGGTCGCACAGGGAAAAATATGGCTGCTGCTACTACACTTCGTTTAGCATCGCATCCAAATATTGCAGGTATTAAAGAAGCAGGCCCTGAGATGGCGCAAATGATTGCCATCTTAAAAGACCGCCCTTCCGATTTTTTAGTAGTAAGTGGAGATGATGAAATTGTGATGGCGCAAATGGCCTGTGGTTGTGACGGAGTTATTAGTGTGGCTGCCAATGCATTTGCTAAACCTTTTTCGGATATGATTCGCTTTGCCATGGCAGGTGACTTTTCCATGGCCAAAAGAGTAAACGATTTACTAGTAGAAGGCTATAGCTATATGTATGAAGAAAATAATCCTGCTGGCATTAAAGCTTTTATGTTTGAGCAAGGTATGATTGAAAATGAATTACGCTTGCCTTTGGTGCCTGTATCTGTGCCACTACAAGCAAAAATTCATAACTACTTGCAGCGTTATATCAGCCAATAAATTTTATTAATCTTAGAAGAATAATCTTAGAAGAATAATCCTAGTTAAGTTTTTTCTTAATGGCTTGAAGTTTCATTAAAGCCTCTACTGGTGTGAGATTATTAATATCCATCTCATCTAATTCCTTTCTAATGGATTCAAAGGTTTCAGTATGTGCATCAAAAATGGATAACTGAAATTCTTGACTGCCCTTATTTTTCAATTCCATTTCTTTTAAAATTTCATTGGCCCTATTCACTAAAATATTGGGCATGCCCGCCATCTTGGCTACATGAATGCCAAAACTATGCGTGCTGCCCCCTTTAGTTAGTTTGCGTAAGAAAATAATTTTATTACCCACTTCTTTATGGCTTACATGAAAATTGTGTACGGTAGAAAGTTGCGCTTCTAAATCGTTTAATTCATGGTAATGGGTTGCAAATAAAGTTTTGGGCTTTTGTTTGGACTGATGTAAAAACTCCACAATACTCCAAGCAATAGAAATACCATCATAAGTAGAAGTACCTCTTCCAATTTCATCAAGTAGTATTAAGCTACGCGCACTAATATTATTTAAAATGCTGGCGGTTTCAAGCATCTCCACCATAAAGGTCGACTCTCCTGCGTTTAAATTATCGTTGGCACCCACGCGTGTAAATATTTTATCGGTAAGTGGAATAGAAGCAGCCTCTGCGGGCACATAAGATCCCATATGCGCCATAAGGGTAATTAAGGCAGTTTGTCTTAATACTGCACTTTTACCACTCATATTGGGCCCTGTTAAAATAATAATTTGTTGGGTGGCGGGGTCTAAGAATACATCGTTGGGAATATAGTCTTGGTCAATAGCTAAAGTTTTTTCAATAACTGGGTGCCTACCTGCTGTTATATTTAAAATAGCATCTTCTGTTAAACTAGGTTTGCAATATTTATTTTCTTTCGCAATTTGCGTAAAGCATAATAAACAGTCCAAGGTTCCTATTAATTGTCCGTTGTTTTGAATGGCACCCATTTCTGTAAACACTTGGTCAAGTAAGTCCTGATACATTTCTTGCTCAAGGCTTAAAATTTTATCTTCAGCGCCTAATATTTTTTCTTCGTAAATTTTTAATTCAGGGGTAATATACCTTTCAGCAGTAGTTAGGGTTTGCTTGCGTATCCACTCGGCGGGTACTTTATTTTTATGCACATGGGTTACTTCTAAATAATAGCCATACACATTATTATAGCCAATTTTTAAAGAGGAGATTCCCGTAATTTCTGCTTCCTTGTTTTGTATTTGTGTTAAAAAATCTTTCCCCCCGCTTGAAATATTTCTTAATTCATCTAAAGTAGATGAAACACCTTCTTTAATAAAGCCTCCTTTCACAGTAGTGGCAGGGGGTTGTTCTTGAAGGGTATTGAATATCGCGGACTTGGTTTTATCACAAACCGAAATAGCATTGGCAATTTCTTCTAAATAACTATTGATATTGGTTAATAAAAGTTCTTTAATAGTTGTAGCTGCCTCTAATGATTTTGCCAACTGTACTAGTTCTCTTGGTTGAATTTTTCTAGTAGATAACTTACTAGCTAACCTTTCTAAGTCTCCACAAGATTCTATCAGTTCTCCTAATTCACTAGAGCCAGTGCTATCTCCTAATAAACTTCCTACAGCATCCAAGCGCTTATTAATTTGCGTAATGGATTGTAGTGGAAACACCAACCATCTTTTTAATAACCTGGCACCCATGGGGCTTTTGGTGGCGTCCATAATTTCAAGCAGTCCTTTTCTATCGGCACCATTACCTATTAATTCTAAATTGCGAATAGTAAATTTATCCATCCACAAAATTTCTTTCCGCACAATACTTTTAATTGTATGAATATGTTGAAGGTGCGGATGTTCTGTTTCTTTTAAATAATGCAGTATAGCACCTGCAGCCATAATACTTAATTTTTGCTCAGCAATACCAAAGCCTTTCAAAGTACTGGTTTGAAATTGCTTTAATAATTGTTCGGTAGCAAAGGCTTCATCAAATATCCATGCATCTAAACCGTAGGTATAAAATCCATTTCCAAAACTTTCTTTAAAAGCAGCTTGATAATTTTTAGGATGCAGAATTTCTGCAGGTTGTAAACTTTGTAGTAGTTTATCTAAGTAATCGCTGCTGCCTTCTGCAATTAAAAATTCTCCGGTGGTAATATCTAAAAATGCAATGCCTCCTTTTTCATTTTCTACATAAATGGCTGCTAAGAATTTATTGTTTTTATGTTCTAATAATTTATCGTTGGTTGCAATGCCTGGGGTAAGCATATCGGTTACACCTCTTTTTACAATACCCTTTACATTTTTTGGATCTTCCAATTGATCACAAATAGCCACTCTATGTCCGGCTTTCACTAATTTATGTAAATAAGTATCTAAGGAGTGGTGGGGGAAACCTGCTAATTCACTAGAAGAAGCAGCTCCATTATTTCTTTTGGTAAGGGTAATGCCTAAAACCTTGGAGGCAACAATGGCATCTTCTCCAAATGTCTCGTAAAAATCGCCCACACGAAATAGCAAAATGGCATCGGGATATTTTTGCTTAATAGCCCGGTGTTGTTGCATGAGTGGCGTATCGGCACTTGATTTTGACATGGTGGACAAACCTACATAATTTTTCATAAAAAGCCTACTTTTGCATATGCGCAAACTAACCATGGACGAGTTGGAACGAAAGTCGGTGGCCGACTTCAAGTTGGCCGACAAAAAGCCCCTGGTGGTGGTCATGGACAATATCCGTAGCATGCACAATGTGGGTTCTGTATTTAGAACGGCCGATGCTTTTTTAATTGCAGGTATTTGCCTTTGTGGATTTACACCACAGCCTCCTCATAGAGATATTCAAAAAACGGCATTAGGCGCCACTGAGTCGGTGGATTGGTTGTATTATGAAAATACCAAGGATGCAGTACTAGCTTTAAAAGAACAAGGCTATAAAGTATTTGCCATTGAACAAACAAAGGGAAGTATATCTTTGGAAAATTTCAAAAGCTATATAATTGAAAAGTATAATAAAGAATTAAATGAAAATGTAAACAAAGCACTGGCCTTTGTGTTTGGTAATGAAGTGGAAGGGGTGAGTGAAGAAGTATTGGCAATTTGTGATGGGGCAGTGGAAATTCCACAATACGGGATGAAGCATTCTTTAAATATTTCAGTAGCTGCCGCAATTGTTTTATGGGAGATGGTGAGATAGGTATTACTAGAAATAAGTTAGGTATAGAAGAAATAGGATAGGTTTTGATAGAAGCGTAAATTATAATAAATAGAATTAAAATATGTCGGTAGTTAAGAATTATTTGAGCTTGGTTAAATTTTCACACACCATTTTTGCATTACCCTTTGCATTCATTGGTTTTGTGTTGGGTGTGAGAGCGCAGTGGATGGCAGAACTGCCTGTCGAACATTTTTTCTTAAAACTTTTTTTAGTAATAGTTTGTATGGTAAGCGCGCGTTCCACTGCCATGGCCTTTAACCGCTATTTAGACCGCCACTTCGATAAACTCAATCCAAGAACTGCTATTAGAGAAATTCCAGCAGGTATTATTAAAGCAGAAAAAGCACTTGTTTTTATTTTTATAAATATGGCTGTTTTTATAGCAGCTAGTTTCTTTATAAATTCAATTTGTTTTTATTTATCTCCAGTAGCCCTTTTTGTAATTTTGTTTTATAGTTATACCAAGCGCTTCACTTATTTATGCCATTTGGTTTTAGGCATTGGACTTTCTCTAGCGCCTATTGGGGCTTATTTAGCTGTTGCCGGTAGCTTTGCTTTAGTTCCTTTACTATTTTCTTTTGCAGTAGTATTTTGGGTAAGTGGCTTTGATATTATTTATGCTTTGCAGGATATTGAATTTGACAAATCGCAATCGCTGTATTCTATTCCAAGTTATTGGGGTTTACATAAAGCTTTAAGCATTGCAAGAGTACTACATGTTTTTTCTGCAAGTTTTATCATTTCCGCTTATTTCGTTGGAGGCTTTCACTTTGTTTTTTTAATAGGGCTACTTGTTTTTGTAGGAATGCTTTTATATCAAAATAGTATTGTAAAGCCCAATGACTTAACTAAAGTAAATATTGCCTTTATGACGGCCAATGGAATTGCCAGTATTGTATTTAGTATTTTTGTAATTACCGCAATGATCGTAGAAATGATGTCTGCAAATAATAACTTTATTCATTATAATTAAATAAAAAAACCTTGGCTAGAATAATTTGTATTGATTACGGTGGAAAAAGATGCGGTCTAGCAGTAACCGATCCTTTGCAAATTATTGCAACAGCACTCACCACCGTGGATACAAAAGGGCTATTCACTTTTTTAGCCGATTATTTTTCCAAAGAACCCGTTGAACTTATATTAATAGGAGAGCCGCTTAATTTAGATAATTCACCCACCGATGCTACGCCGCTGGTAGAAAAAGCCATTATTGATTTAGGCAAGAAATTTCCCCATATACCCATTCAAACAGTAGATGAGCGTTATAGTTCTAAAAATGCCGTTAGGGCCATGGTGGAAATGGGCATGAAGAAAAACGATAGAAGAGACAAAAAAACCATCGATAGAGTGGCTGCCACCATGTTATTGCAGGAATATCTGAGTAACCGTTCGTAAAGCCATCTTTTATTGATAACTTTGCTGCCAATATCCCCATTTTTATATTTTATAATGTTGCGAGTATGATTTTACCAATTGTTGCCTATGGTGCAGCTATTTTAAGAAAAATGAGTCCTGCTATTGAGCCAGACTATCCTGGCCTGTCTTTATTAATTGAAGACATGTGGGAAACCATGTATGAAAGTAATGGGGTAGGATTGGCTGCGCCACAGATTAATAAAAATATTCGCCTATTTGTAATGGACAGTGAGCAAATATTTGCAAGTAGAGAAGAAGAGGATGAAGTGTATGCAGATGCACCGGGTACTAAAAAAGTATTTATCAATGCCAAGGTACTTGAAACTGGAGGTACCGACTGGGTGTATAACGAAGGTTGTTTAAGTATTCCTAAAATTAGAGAAGATATCACCAGGGCTGAGACAGTTACCTTATCTTATATGGATGAAAATTTCAAATCCTATACAGAAATTTTTACGGGCATGACGGCTAGAATTATTTTACATGAATACGACCATATTGATGGGAAATTATTTATTGATTATATAAAGCCCCTTCGCCGAAAAATTATACAAGGAAAATTAAATGATATTTCTAAAGGCAATATCAAGGTTGATTATAAAATGATTCAAATTAAATAATTCATTATGCGTTTTACCAGTTCGAAAAATACAGGGTTAAAAAATACAGGGTTAAAAAATACAGGATTCAAATATACAGGCTTTAAATATATTGGCTTAGTCTTGATCTTGCTAGTATTTACTGCAAAACTAAGCGCACAGGACAGTACATTTAATGATGGAGGTCAAAACTTTACTTTAACCGACGCCATTGTTCGTAATCATTTTGACTACAAAGCTATTTTACAAAGAATTAAAGAAGACACTAGTTTTTATAAAGCTTTTAAAACACTGCGCACTATCGGATATAGTTCTTACAATCATATTGAAATGAAAGATAAGAATGAAAATGTAGTAGCTACTTTAAATAGTAAAACCAAACAAACCAGAAAAGACAATTGTAGGACCATGGATGTATTGGAGGAGCAAGTAACGGGTAATTTGCGCGATGCAGCGGGTTCCTATAATTATGTAACGCCTTCTTTATATGCTAGTTTATTTTTCACCAAGGGTACTATTTGTGGAGAGACGAATATTGTAAAAGGGAAAGTGAGAGAAATTACTGGCTCGGGCATTGAAAAAGCGAAAGAGCAATTGAAAATGTTATTCTTTAACCCGGGTAAAAAAATTGCAGGTATTCCTTTAATTGGCAATAAACTCGATTTATATGACGAGTCAGCACATGCGCTATACGACTATAAATTAGACTATGTCGACTACCATGGTCAGTTGGTGTATGTATTTGATGTACAACCCAAACAAGACCTAGGTTTTTTAAATAAAAATAGAATAGTGGTGGATCAGATGATTACTTGGTTTAACCCAAAGACATTAGAAGTATTAGGGCGTAACTATTCATTAAGTTATAAAGCAGGGGTATACGATTTCAATGTACAAATGGAGGTAGAAATGACTTATTTCAATGGAGTACTGGTACCTAAAATTTTAAGATACAAAGGCAATTGGGATGTGGTATTTAAAAAGAGAGAAAGAGGTTTGTTTACAGCCACTTTATTTGATTTCAAAGCTGCACAGTAATCGTTCTGTATAAAGTAAATTCAGCGTAATAAGCTAGTTGGACTAATTAGAGTAAGTATAAATTTATACTTTTAAAAAGCTTGTTTCAATATACTTCACTACCTCAATTAAGCTACCCGTTTCATTGAATACTTTTAATTGCTGATCGGCGCCGGTACCGTTGGTAAATATATCCTTTACTTTTTCCAAATGTTTTCTGCTACCTAGTTCATCTACCACTGAATCAACAAAGTCTAGTAATTCTAATATTAAATCTTGAATAGGTACTTCTTTTTCTTTACCAAAGTCAATTAATTTTCCTTCAATACCATAACGGCTGGCACGCCATTTATTTTCATTAATAAGCGCGCGTTGGTAATTGATAAAATTAATATTTTGTCTTCTTAATGAATATATTTTAGCACAAATAGCTTGAAAAAAAGCAGCAATGGTAATGGTTTCCTGAATGGTCATTGGTACATCACAAATTCTAAACTCAACTGTATTAAAAATAGGGTGCACGCGCAAATCCCACCATATTTTTTTACCGTCGTCAATGCAATTGGTTTTAATAAGTAGTTGAATAAATTTTTCATAGGCTTCAATACTTTCAAAAGTATCAGGAATGCCTGTTCTAGGAAATTTATCAAATACTTTACTTCTATATGACTTGTATCCTGTATTGCGCGTTTCCCAAAAAGGAGAATTGGTACTTAATGCATAAATATGCGGTAAGAAGTACCTGGCAGTATTGGCAATTTGCATGGCCATGCTTCTATCTTCAATACCCACATGCACATGTAATCCAAAAATTAAATTACTTCTTGCAGCTTGTTGTAACTCATTCAGTATTGCCTGGTACCTCGACTGATCTGATACCAATTGTGTTTCCCATAAACTAAAAGGGTGGGTGCCCGAAGCACCAATACTAAAACCAAGTCCATTCGCAACTTCTGATACATGTGTTCTTAAGGCCAATATCTCCCCAAAAACTTCATCTACATTTTTACAAATACCAGTGCCTACTTCTACCACCGCTTGGTGCATCTCGGCTTTAATCTTTTCTTTAAATTTCTTCTGTCCCTCATTCACAATCTGCTGCTGATGGCTTTTTAATTCCTTCGTAACAGGGTCAAGTACCATGTACTCCTCTTCGACCCCTACAGTAAACTGTTGTAAATTTTCTAAAGACATTGCAATAAAATTACATATTTTTTAGCTCAGTTAAAAACAAAAAAATACCCCGTCCCGAAATTCGGAACGAGGTATCTTATATAGGCTTACCCTCTATCTAATCTTATTTTTATTGTTCTTTCCCAATAATATAGGTAACCATGGTAAGCTAGGACTTAACGATGGTAAGAGTTCTCCGTCTCGTTTTCTCTTTCCTTATCATAGGCCCTAATAATGGCTTTTACCAACTTATGTCTTACCACATCTTCCTCATCTAATTGAATATGGGCAATGCCTTCAATATTTTGTAAAATACGAGAGGCTTTTTCCAATCCACTTTTTTGATTTCTTGGTAAGTCAACTTGGGTAGGGTCACCGGTAATAATAGCTTTCGCATTGGCGCCAATACGCGTTAAGAACATTTTAATTTGAAGGTCATTAGCGTTTTGCGATTCATCCAAAATAATAAAGGCATTGTCCAAGGTACGACCTCTCATATAAGCAAGTGGTGCAATTTCAATGGTGCGCGTAGTCATATAATAACCTAATTTATCGGCAGGTATCATATCATCTAATGCATCATATAGTGGTCTTAAATAAGGGTCAATTTTTTCTTTTAAATCACCTGGTAAAAAACCTAAATTTTCACCAGCTTCCACTGCAGGTCTTGTTAAAATAATTTTCTTCACTAATTTATTTTTCAAAGCCCTCACTGCAAGTGCAACGGCAGTATAAGTTTTACCTGTACCTGCGGGTCCAATCGCAAAAATGATATCATTTTTATCGGCAGCTAGTACCATTTTTTTCTGATTGGCTGTGCGGGCTCTAACGGTTTTACCATTAGGTCCGAATACCAATACATCGTTCGGGTTTTTGTCGATAAAATTGTCAATGGTTTCGGCATCATCACCTCCTAAAATTTGTTCAAAATAGTTTTCACTCAAATGTCCATTGCGTTCCATGTACTGAATGATTAAGTCAATTTTTTCTTTGGCTAAATCAATTTGTTCTGGAGCGCCGCTTAGTTTAATTTGAGTACCTCTTGATAAAATTTTTAGTAAGGGAAATTTCTTTTTTAAGATGTCGAACTTGGAGTTGTTAACGCCGAAAAATTCAATGGGGTTAACGGTTTCTAAATTGATGATAGTTTCTGTCAATGTAGTTACATTTAAAGGGTTAGTATTTTATTTCATCAGCCTAACATAAATTTAGATGAACTTAAAATAGCAGACAAGGAATAAATACGCACATATGTGCATTACTATAAATGATAACATGGGCTTAATCAAACGATAAAATAAGGTTAATCTTAAAAGCGCAATAACTATCAATACGCTAAACAATAACGAATGCCTATAATAATAAATCTAAGCTTGCTTTAGTAAATTAAGACTGCTTTAAAGTAGCAATCATGGCTATCGGGTCGGCTGCTTTAAAAACTGTAGTGCCTGCTACCAGTATATCGGCACCAGCATTAGTAAGTGCTGCAGCATTGCTAGCATCCACGCCGCCATCTATTTCAATAAGGGTAGAAGCACCCGCTTTCACAATCATTTCTTTCAAGGCTACTACTTTCTCATAGGTAGTTTCAATAAATTTCTGTCCCCCAAACCCAGGGTAAACGCTCATCACACAAACTAGGTCTATCTCTTTTATAAAAGGAGCCAATACTTCCGCATCGGTATTGGGGTTAATGGCCACACCCGCCTTCATACCTTCTGCTTTAATTTGAATAAGGGTATTGGATAGTTCAGGACAAGCTTCATAGTGCACCGTTAATATATCGGCCCCTGCTTTTTTAAAGGCAGTGATATACTTTTCAGGAGAGACTATCATTAAGTGTACATCGCAAACCTTGGTCGTGGCCTTTCTAATTTGTTCAATGATGGGTAGACCAAAACTTATATTGGGCACAAAGCTTCCATCCATTACATCTAAATGAAACCAAGCGGCTTCGCTTTTATTGAGCATGGTACATGCATCGCCTAGTTGTAAAAAATTAGCAGCTAATAATGAAGGGGCAATAATGGGCATAGTCTTGTTTGTACAAAGGTGTATTTTTTAAATGATTTGGCCATCATTATGTCCATTAAATATGATAGAAAAATGACT
Source organism: Sediminibacterium sp. (assembly GCA_007280515.1). Classification (GTDB taxonomy): domain Bacteria; phylum Bacteroidota; class Bacteroidia; order Chitinophagales; family Chitinophagaceae; genus Sediminibacterium. The sequence goes on along the minus strand of QYPL01000007.1, from coordinate 2,507 downwards.
TAAAAATGACTTAAAACAGAGCCTTTACTGATTTTGATTCGCTTTATTACTTTTTTACTATTTACTTTTGCTGCCTATAAATTAATCTATGAAACAAATTAGTATTTTAGTATTCGCTGCTTTTTTAGCTATGCAGGCAAAAGCGCAAGATTCTGTTTTATTTGCAGGAGAATCGCATTTTAAAAATATTATTCAATTAACGAATGGTGGAGACAATGCAGAAGCTTATTGGAGTTTTGATAGCAAGCGTTTAACCTTTCAAAGAACCAATCCTAAAGAAGGTATTAATTGTGATCAAATTTTAATGGGTTTGGTGCCAACGAATAACAAAGAAAATTTTACTTATAAATTAATTAGTGGTGGTAAGGGTAGAACCACCTGTTCTTATTTCACCAAAGACGGAGCGCATATAATTTATGCTTCTACTAAAAAGGGGGGAGACGATTGCCCTCCAGCAGTGGACCGCGCGAAATATGGCAATAAGTATATCTGGCCTTTATATGCTAGCTATGATATTTTCATTGCAGACACGAACGGGAAAAATGAACAGCAAATTACACATAGTGCAGGCTATGATGCAGAAGGAACATTATCATATGATGGTAAAAAAATGATTTACTGTAGCGTGAAAGATGGCGACTTAGATTTATATGTAATGGATTTAGCCACCAAAAAAGAAATTAGAGTAACGAATACTTTAGGATATGATGGTGGTGCATGGTTTAGTCCTGATGGTAAAAAAATTGTTTGGAGAGCAAGCCGTCCTTCTACTTCAGCAGATATTGAAGAGTATACATCATTATTAAAAGAAGGATTAGTAGCGCCAACTCAAATGGAAGTGTGGATTGCGAATGCCGATGGATCCGATGCCAAACAAATTACCCATTTAGGTCAGGCCAATTGGGCGCCTAATTTCACACCCGATGGCAAACACATACTATTTTGTAGTAACCATGAATACAAACGTGGATTTCCATTTAATATGTATTTAATGGACTTAGAGGGAAATCATATTGAAAAAATTAGTCGTGATAAAGGCTTCGATGCTTTTCCGATGTTTAGCCCAGATGGCAAGCGAATTCTATTTTCTTCCAATAGAAACAATGGAGGCACAAGAGATACCAACTTATTTGTTGCAGATTGGGTAGACTAGTTCGCTTATTTTTAATTATATTAGCTAATTGAATTTTCAATTTTCATAATAATAAATTTTTTAATATGAACACAGGTCTACTACATTTACATAATTTATTAAGATGGGTGGTTTTAATTACCCTTCTTTTATCCATTGTCAAGCTTATTTCGGGACAAAATGCCCTAAAAACAAGTAAAATTTTACTTATTAGCGCCCATTCAACCTTGGTCTTAGGACTTTACCAGTATTTCTTTGGAGCTTTTGGTTATGCTTTGATAAAAAATACCGTGGGAGGAATGAAAGAAGTGATGAAGGATGGAGCTGCCCGTTTTTGGGCGGTGGAGCATATTACTTCTATGATCTTAGCCATTGTCTTAATCACCATTGGCCATATTCGCTTGAAAAAGGGAGCCAAGGCCAGTACAACGGCTACTTTCTACCTCATTGCCCTGCTCTTAATTCTGTCAGCTATGCCTTGGCCTTTTAGGGCTGGCATTGGCCGACCATGGTTGCCGGGTTTATAATTCGCTAACTAGTTGATTATCAATATTTTTTAAAGGAGAACAGCCCGTTCTCCTTTTATTTTGCACATTTCGCAATATTTCGGGGTGAATTTTTCATAATTCCATTCATTTCCATATCTTTGCAACCCCAAAATAAGTATGTCAAAACAACCGCTGATTAAACAAGATGGAGTAATTATAGAAGCAATGAGCAACGCCATGTTCAGAGTGAAATTAGAAAACGGACACGAAATTTTGGCAACGATATCTGGAAAAATGCGCATGCACTACATCAGAATTTTGCCTGGGGATAAAGTGGGTTTGGAAATGAGTCCTTACGATTTAACAAGAGGAAGAATTAATTTCCGACACAAATAAGAATTTGAAAAAAGTAGAAAAAAATAGATTAAAATAACTAGGAAATAAATATTTAAAAATAAAAAGATGAAAGTTAGAGCATCCATTAAAAAGCGTAGTGCCGATTGCAAGATCGTGAAGCGTAAAGGTAAATTATACGTTATCAACAAAAAGAATCCTCGCTTTAAGCAAAGACAAGGATAATCCAACCACAACAACAATAACAAAAAACCAGTTTTAAAATATGGCTCGTATTGCCGGTATAGACTTACCAAAAAACAAAAGAGGAGAGATAGGACTTCAGTACATCTTCGGTATTGGACATTCTACAGCTCAGTACATCTTAGACAAAGCAAATATCAGTTACGATAAAAAAGTAAATGAGTGGAATGACGATGAGCAAACTGCTATTCGTAATATCATCAATGCTGAATTTAAAGTAGAAGGTGCTTTACGTAGTGAAGTATCTATGAGTATTAAGCGTTTATTAGATATCGCTTGTTACCGTGGTT
>QYPL01000022.1 GCA_007280515.1 Sediminibacterium sp. | reverse complement strand
GTTATAATTGTATTAAAGAGGCAGCTAAGTTACGAGCCTCTCCATCGGTTTCAAAATAATCCTCCAAACTTGGAGTGGCGATATAGTTAATTTTTTCTAAAGTTTTTTCGATTAGCTCTGTCATTTCTAAAAATCCAATTCTATTTCTTAAAAAAGCATAGACTGCAATTTCATTGGCCGCATTTAAAACACAGGGTGTATTGCCTCCTTTTTCCATGGCCTCTTTCGCCAAATATAAATTTCTAAAAGTTTTCATATCTGGTTCTTCAAAACTTAATTGATTCGGTTTATCGAAAGTATACCTTGGAAAATTGTTTTTTAACCTTTGTGGAAATGCCATCGCATATTGAATAGGCAGTTTCATATCGGGCAGTCCCATTTGCGCTTTAATACTTCCATCTTCAAACTGCACCATGCTATGAATTATACTTTGTGGGTGCACTACTACTTTAATTTGATTGGGCGCTAAATTAAATAACCATTTTGCTTCAATCATCTCCAACCCTTTATTCATAAGGGTTGCAGAGTCTATGGATATTTTTGCACCCATGGACCAATTAGGATGTTGCAAGGCGTGGTCGCGTTTTACATTTACTAAGAAATTAGGTTTCTTACCTAAAAAAGGACCCCCGCTTGCAGTGAGAATAATTTTTTCAATAGGATTATTTTGCTCTCCCACTAAACATTGAAAAATAGCAGAATGCTCGCTATCCACCGGAATAATAGCCGCTCTATTTTCTTTTGCTTTTTGCATGACTATATCACCTGCTACTACTAAAGTTTCTTTATTCGCAAGTCCAATAGCTTTACCATTTTCTACTGCGGTTAAAGTAGGTTTTAATCCAGCAAAGCCTACAATACCTGCCATCATAAAATCATAACAATCCATGGCGGCTACTTGTTCTAATGCATCTTCCCCTGCAAAAACTTTTATGGGTTTACCTTCTAATGCTTTTTTAACGGTAGCATATTTTGTAAGGTCCACAATGACCACTATATTAGGCATGAATAGCAAAGCCTGTTCAATTAATAAAGACTCATTAGAATGGGCTGTTAATATTTCAGCTACAAATAATTCAGGATGCGCTGCAATTACCTCAAGGGTTTGTTTCCCTATAGACCCTGTTGACCCGAAAATGGCAATTCTTTTTTGACTCATCCAATAGTTTTCTTAGACATTAAAATTAAGCTATTATTTTTTTATGGCGCAATATATTGCATTAACTCATTGGCAATAATACGGTCATTACTTAAACGAGGTACTTTATTTTGACCCCCCAATTTTCCTTGCGCTCTCATATAATCAATAAAGGCATTTTTTTGCATTGGTTTAATTTGCAATGGGGCTAGTATAGAGCCTGCTATTAAATCCTCATAGTAGACATTTTTAGCTGATAGTACTTCGTTCAATCTTTTACTAAACAAAGCCATGTCAGCAGGCTTTTTCTCAAACTCAATAAACCATTCATGGTAACTTTTTCCTTCCCCTTGTTGAATAAAAGGAGCCACTGTAAACTCCACCACAGAAACGTCCATTTCTTTGGTTACTTCTAATAAGGTCTGCTCTACTTCTTCTCCAATCACATGCTCTCCAAAAGCAGAAATAAAATGTTTGACTCTTCCCGTAACAACGACTCTGTAGGGGTCAATGCTTACAAATTTTATGGTGTCCCCTAAATGATAACCCCATAAACCTGCATTGCTATTAATAACCAAAGCATACTGCTCGCCTAATTTTACATCGGCTAATGAAATTCTTATAGGCGCTTCATCATGCACATTAACAAGTGGGATGAACTCATAAAAAATACCACTATTGGTATTTAATAATAAACCCGGTTCTGTTCTTGTATCTTGATAAGCAAAGAAACCTTCACTTGCTGGAAATAATTCAATGGTATCAATTTGTTTTCCGATAGTATCAAATAATTTTGTTTTGTAAGGTTCGAAATTCACACCCCCTTGCACAAGCAACTGAAGGTTGGGAAAAATTTCAATGACGGGCTTTCCTGTAATTTCTACCATTCTATCAAAATACATTTGCACCCAAGGTGGAATGCCTCCAATTAATGTCAAATCCTTTCCTAAAGTTTCTGTAACAATCTTATCCAATTTCTCTTCCCACTCCTCAATACAATTGGTTTCAAAGCTGGGTAATTGATTGCCTCTTAAATATTGAGGGATATGATGATTCACAATACCACTTAATCTTCCTGTGGGTATACCGCCTACTCGCTCTAGTTCGGGGGAACCACTTAGAAATATCATTTTCCCACCTGCAAATTGAGTATTGCCCGTTACGGCCATATAGGCTAGTATGGCATTTTTTGCCCCATTGATATGGTTATCGATGGAATCCTTGGTAATGGGTATGTATTTAACCCCACTGGTAGTTCCGCTGGTTTTGGCAAAATAGATAGGTCGGCCCTTCCAAAGCACGTTTTGAGTACCTTTCTTGATTTGATCTATATAGGGTATAAACTGCTCGTAGTCTCTTAAAGGAACTGCTTTTTGGAAGCTTGGGTAGTCATTTACCTTCTCAAAATGGTGTTCTTTCCCAAAAAGGGTGTTTTTCCCTACCTTAAATAATTGATTTAGAATGTCTTGCTGGTCTTTGAGGGCGTTTTTGCGATCCTTCTGTATTTGGCGGTGAATGACACCTGCAAAGGGTTTGGCCAATAAAGATTTGACATTAATCATATTCGGATACATTATTATAGATAGAACGAAACGAAATTAGGTACTAATTTAGTTATTGTCAAATCACTTTAGACCTTAAAACTCAATTAAATGTAAGTTTTAAAGGCAATTCTAAGTCCCCATTATATTTTTTGAGAATTAATTGCAAATTGGGATAAAAATAATTACCTTTGCCGTCCTAATTTTGGACATTATGTTAGCAGTAGTTAAAATCGCAGGACAACAATTTAAAGTACAAGCAGGAGATAGCTTGTATGTACCTCACCTGCAAGGTAAAACCGGAGACAAAGTTGAATTCAACGATGTTTTATTTGTCGATAACAATGGAAGCATCTCTTTTACGAGCAAGGTAAAAGTGAAGGCTGAAATTTTAAACGACTTAGTACAAGGTGATAAAGTTATCGCCTTTAAAATGAAAAGACGTAAAGGTTTCCGCAAGAAACATGGTCACAGAACACATTACACACAAATTAAAATCGAGAACATCGCTTAATCTTGCTCAGGCAGGACTTGAGAAGATATATCCATTATTAATAAAAGGCTAGAAAAAAGAATATACTATGGCACACAAAAAAGGGGAAGGTTCCGTAAAAAACGGCCGTGATTCCCAAAGCAAACGTTTAGGTGTTAAGATTTATGGTGGTCAACCAGCATTATCTGGTAACATCATTATACGCCAAAGAGGTACTGTATACCATCCTGGTAAACACGTTGGAGTTGGCTCTGACTTTACATTATTCGCCCTTTCTAACGGAATTGTGGAGTTTAAAAAAGGCAGAAATAACCGCACCACAGTGTCTATCCTACCGGTAGAAACAGTAGCTTAATAAAAATAATTTTGCAGTTATTAGAAAAGTTTTCTATTTTTAATACATATTTACTAACCATTAAATCTAAAAAACATGGCAAAAGCTAAAAAAGCTGCTAAAAAAGCTGCTCCTAAAAAAGCTGCTAAAAAAGCTGCTCCTAAAAAGAAAGCTGCTAAAAAAGCTGCTCCTAAAAAGAAAGCTGCTAAAAAGAAAGCTGCTAAAAAGAAATAATTATCGCAAGATAATTAAATCGTCTTTTTTGCTTTCAGCAAAAATAGATTTGAAGTCCTCCCCGTTTACGGGGGGGATTTTTTTTTGAACTATTTTTTATACATTCACGCATGCATAATTACGAGATCGCCGAACAATTTACTTTACTTGGAAAACTCATGGACATTCATGGCGAAAATGCATTTAAAATAAAGTCCTATACAAATGCTGCCTACACATTAGATAAGTTAGCTCAACCAGTGAGTGAAATGTCTTCACATGAATTATTTGCTATTAGAGGTATAGGTGAAGCAATAGGACAAAAAATATTGCAACTAATTGAAAATAAGCGACTTACACTACTAGAAACTTATCTAGAAAAAACACCAATGGGCATTTTAGAAATGCTAAAAATTAAAGGCTTAGGTCCTAAAAAAATAATTACTATTTGGAAAGAATTAGAAATTGAAACAGTGGGCGAACTACTTTATGCATGTCAAGAAAACAGATTAATCAACTACAAAGGTTTCGGTGCTAAGACGCAACAAAATATTCAAGAGTCTTTAGAATATTATTTACAACATCAAGGAAGTTATTTATACCAACAAGTGGAATCACTTGCAAGCAACTTGCAAAAAATAATAAGTGAACAATTTCCAAAGGATGAACATATCATTTCAGGTCACTTTAAAAGACAAATGGAGACCATCGATTTTTTAGATATCGTCACTACCCTATCAGAAAATAAATTAATGGATTGGTTAACTGAAAAAGAATTTACTGTTATAAAATTGGATGAATTTATAAGTTGTAAAGGAGTCGATAATTTTGAAATTAGGTGGTATATTTCAAGCCCTGAAAATTTCCATTGGACCGATTTTACACTGGCATCTTCCCCCGATTTTCTAAAAAAATGGGTGGAAAACCCCCTTTTTGAGAAAAATTTTAAATTTATTTCTGAAGCCTCCATTTTTGAGCAATTAGGGATTTCATTTATTCCGCCTGCTCAAAGAGAAGATCCTGCTATTTTATCCAATCTTCTACTATCCAATAAAAAAATTATTGTCCCCACCATTCAGGTAGAGGATATTAAGGGTATTATACATTCACACAGTACTTGGAGCGATGGTATTCATACAATTGAGCAAATGGCTAAGGCCGCTAAAGAAGCAGGTTATGAATATTTGGTAATTAGCGACCATTCAAAATCGGCCTTCTATGCCAATGGTTTGGAAATAGAACGTATTGCTGCCCAACATAAAGAAATTGATGCCCTCAATAAAAAGCTAGCCCCCTTTGTAATTTTTAAAAGTATTGAGTCAGATATATTAAATGATGGCAGCTTAGATTATCCAGAAGAAGTATTAGAAAGCTTTGATATTGTCATTGCCTCTATCCACTCTAATTTAAAAATGACAGAAGAGAAAGCCATGATGCGTTTACTCAACGCCATCAATAACCCTTATACTAGTATATTGGGTCATCCTACAGGACGTTTACTTTTAAGTAGAAAAGGATATCCTGTAAATCATGAAGCCATTATAGAAGCCTGTGCTGAGAATAATGTAGTGATAGAATTAAATGCGCACCCAAGACGTTTAGATATGGACTGGCGATATATAGCCAAGGCTGTTCAAAAGGATGTACTGATTTCAATTAATCCTGATGCGCATGCCGTAGAAGGATTTGCCGATTGTAAATATGGAGTACTGGTAGCTCAAAAAGCAGGACTGACCGCTGCACAAAACCTAAGTAGTTTTTCATTACAAGAAATGATGGAATTTGTAGCCTTTCAACAGGCTAAGAGAAGTTAGTAATAACCACTAACTTGACTACTAGTATTGAATACTAGCATTTATACGAACACTTACTAAGACACGCTTTTTACATACACGAAATAGTCACCCGGCATTAGCTCAAAGCTTACTTGCTTATTAAATGCAAAGCTGAGCCCCGAGAAGGCATTTGTAAATTGCCCCTTTAAATATTCATGCGCTAATTCTACTTTCTGTATTTGATTAGAAAAATTAAGCACTACTAGTATGATTTGCTTTTCAGACTTTTTTTCAGGCTGCTCTTGATCATACCTCAAAAAGGCCATTACTTGATTAGAGCTAGTGGGTAAATTAAAACTATCCCCCTCTATAATACAGGCATATTGTTTTCTTAATTGAATAAGTGTTTTATAAAAGCTAGCCAATTGAGGTTCATTCGTCCAATCAATTGGGTCTTTATCAAAGAAGGCTAATCTTTTATGATTAGGTAATTCCTGTCCACTATACATTAAAGCAATACCCTTCCACATAAATGTAAATACGGCCCAGGCCTTTGCAGCTATTCCATACTTTTCATATTCGGTACCATTCCAAGTATTCTCATCATGATTAGAAGTGAAAAATAATTTATAGGCCCCTTGGGGATAGGCTGCATAGTCATGTAGTATATTATAAATTTCACTTACCCCCGACTCCTGTTTTGATAACTTTTCTGTTTCATGCATCCAAGACCAAGCATAACTTGCATCAAAAACGGAATGATATTCAATATCCTCGCATTCTGCTAACCAAAATAAAGGCTTAATAGTTTCACAGGACTTCCTTGCAGCACTCCAAAAATTTAAAGGCACTAAATGCGCCATATCGCATCTAAATCCATCAATATTAAATGTACGCACCCAATATTGCATGGCGCCAATTAAAGCAGCGCGCATGTCTTGGTTTTCAAAATTTAAATCCACTACATCCTCCCAGGCATTTCTTTCTGTAAAATTTCCATCTTCGTCTCTACTAAACCATTCGGGGTGTGGTTCCATCCATTCATGTTCTCTGCCGGTATGATTCGCTACCCAATCAATAATTACCTTCATCTCGTGTTTATGCGCAAGTTGAATAAGAGAGATAAAATCTTGCTCGGTACCAAACTCAGAATTTAACTTTGTATAACTACTGCATGCATAATAACTGCCTAAACTTCCCTTGCGCCCTTTTTCACTAATGGGTGTGACGGGCATAAGCCATAAAACTTCAATACCCATTTCTTTTAATCTTGGAATATGCTTTTCGAATGCTTTAAAACTACCTGCTTCTGTATACTGTCTGAGATTTACCTCATAAATAGTTTTATCCTTCATCCAATCTACCGTTTTAAAACTTGCCTCCATTTTAATTCAATTTTTAAACCATTTTTTATTAACTTGGCAAACACATGAGTAACACCAAGCCAGTTTTAGAACGCAAATTAAGTCTTTTACATGCAACGGCCATCAACATGATTGATATGGTGGGCATTGGACCCTTTGTGGTATTAAGTGTGGTGGCACAAATTATGGGAGGCCCCTATTTTTTATATGCGTGGATAGCAGGTGCCTTACTTTCTTATTTAGATGCGATGGTTTGGAGTCAATTGGGCGCCGCTTTACCTAGAGCCGGTGGAAGTTTTCACTTTTTAAAAGAAGGCTATGGAGAAAAAGCAGGTTCTCTGATGAGCTTTTTATTTGTTTGGCAAACCATGATACAGGCGCCCCTTGTAATCGCCTCTGCAGCCATTGGTTTTTCACAGTATGCCAATTACTTTTTTCATTTAAGTTTTCTTCAAGAAAAAGCAGTGAGTGGACTAGTGGTTATTTTAGTGATCTTATTATTATATAGAAAAATTGAATCGATAGGGAAAATTTCTGTGTTTTTATGGGTAGGTGTACTTGGCACGATGGCCTGGATTATTTTTGGTGGTATTGCACACGGCCATTTTTTAGAACCCATTAAGCATATCAATGACGGGTTTACTATGCAGCATGGCTTTGTCGCAGCCCTTGGTTTTGCCAGTGTAAAAACTATTTATAGTTATTTAGGCTACTATAATGTTTGTCATTTAGGGGGTGAGATAAAAAACCCGAGTAAGAATATCCCTAGAAGTATGTTTATCTCTATTACAGGTATTGCTATTTTATATTTAGCGATGAATGTATCGGTAGCAAGTGTGCTACCCTTTCAAACTATTATTACTAGTAAATTTGTAGTGAGCGATTATATAAAGGCCCTTTATGGACCTACAGCGGGCGCCTTTGCTACAGTACTCATATTAATGGTGGCCTTTGCTTCTTTATTTTCTGCCACCTTGGGTTATAGTAGAATTCCTTATGCTGCTGCACAGGACAGGTCATTCTTTCCTTTCTTTAAAGAACTACATCCTACCTTACATTTTCCCCACCGCTCTTTATTAGTACTAGGAGGCATTGCCTTTGTATTTAGTTTACTATTTAGATTAAAAGAAGTCATTGATGGCATTTTGGCCATGCGTATATTAATACAATTTATAGGACAGGCTATTGGTCTTTTATTATTATTTAAAAGAAAAGGCAAAGGTTTTTTCCCTTGGAAAATGCCCTTCTATCCCCTGCCTTTATTTTTAGCTATTATTATTTGGGGAGGTATCTTTTTTTCAACAGGTACAAAGATGATGCTTAGCGGACTTACTGTGATAAGCCTTGGCTTAATTGCTTATTTTATTGCTAAAAAGTTTAAATGGATTGGTGAAGTAGTAGAAAATAATGAACTAGGAAAAAAAGCGTAAAATTATACCTATTTACTTCTAGTGCCAATCCCACTTATTAGCAGTCCAATAATAAGACCAAGAATTAATCCAATTTTTACATTCTTAATTAAGTAGCCAACGCCTAGGCCAATAATTAATAAAGTAAAAATGCTCATATTACGTCTCATAATCTTGTATGAATTAAATTAATGCTTGGGTAGTGAAATAAGGTTGGCTAATAATTTATACGCTCCGGGATTTCCTGCAGGCAATTGTCTAAATAAAACCAAACTCAAATACACTATATTGCCTTTGCCATAAGGGGCAATTAATAAGCTGCCTGTAGAAGGTGTTTCTCCTTTATCATTCATGGAAAGGGGTGCTTCAAAATGAGCATCTACATTCTCTGCCATATAAGTGCTTCTTTCTTGTACCCAATTATCAAAATCGGACTTCTCTATTTTATTAGGGAAATTAAGTACTGAATGCGTAGGAATTACAAAATCAACGGGTGCATTTTCTTGGGTAACTCTTTTACCTGAATTCACTGTAAAAGCATAAGGCCCTACTTTCACTTTACGAATACCTACTTGATTACTTTTTAAATATTGTATAATTAAATTACCCCCCAGCAAAATGTATTCATTCAATACCTCATTTTTGGCGGTTAAAAAATCATACATATTATAGGCTCTAATGCCTACTACAATGGCATCAAAAGTTTTTAATTTATTTAATTCTATATCAGTTTCTTTTAAAACAGTCACTTGATAACCTAATTCAATGAGGGCTTCTGGTAACTTATCTCCTGCTCCATCGATATAGCCAATTTTAGTACCCTTGGTTTTTACATTAAGCGCTACCAATTTAGTTGTAGCAGGGGTAAAATAGGTGATGGTAGGAATATGATCGTACTGAATAGTTCTTTTATATAATTGATCTAAGGCAGTGGGTAAATTTTGACTCGCTAATTTAACTTCTACTTCTTGATGCACGGTACTGCCTGCATGATTAATTTCTTGATAGCCTAAGTTTACAGATTTACCCGCATTCATTAATACTACTTCTTTATCATATTTAGTTTCATGCAGGGGCACTACTACAATGGGTTGGAATACATCTCCCTTGGTAGGGTCAACATATTTATATTGAATAGGAATAGTAAAAGAAAAAGATTGCCCCTCAATGAATACCGAGCAATTGGCTGTGAATACCGGATCGTTTTCAGCTTTGCCAATAAGCATTTGGTCGTTCACTACAAACATACCTTCTGTTTTAGGTTCTACTAACCAATAAGGCTGTGATATTACCTGCGTATTGGCAACTTTAAATGTATAGTCCCAGCTAATATTCTGATTATTCACAATTGTTTTAGCAAAAATAGAATCTTTGCCAGGTAGTGTAACTTTTTCTAAAACAGACGAAGCAGTTGATCTTTGATTCAAAAACAATTGAACTTGTAAGTTAGTGCCCGGAAAAACTTCTTGCTGTTGCGAACTAGCTTCCATATAAATACCCGCTGCATCTTTAATAATAGACTGTAGTTCACTCAATTTATAATTTCTCCAAAGTGAATTAGGCAGCCCTGCAATTGATTTATATACGCTCACTAAAGCAGGAACCGACTTAGCCGGATTTTCTATTTCATAATGCTTGACAATGTCGTTAATAGCAAGTTGAATACCAGGTGCTTGCAATCTATCCCAATTCGTGTTCACGCCTTCCATAATATCGGTCTTAGGAATGTCGCCACCGGTAGTTTCAAAAAATTCAAAACTAGTGCCTCTTCTTCTTGGCCTGCCTTCCCCTTGGCTTTTATGCATGGTTCTTGCTTCAGCTCCAATTTCACCATAGCTTTTTCCAATGGTAGCATTATAACCACCCACTTCAATATTTAATTGACTACTATTAGTGGTATTCACCGTTCCAAAATTAAAAGTATTCCAAAGTATTCTTTTGGCCTTCCAAGGCTTCACACCGTATTTAAATTGTTCTGCAAATTTTGTGCTATCGCCAGCCGCTTTATAAGCCTCATTGGCAATAATAGCAGAGGCTGAGTGGTGACCATGACCCGCTCTTGCATCTGGTGGAAAACGCGCAATAATAATATCAGGTTGAAATTTTCTAATCACCCAAACGGCGTCACTTAAAACTTGTTCATGATTCCAAATAGTTAAAGCTTCTTCAGAGGATTTACTAAAACCAAATTCATAGGCTCTAGAAAAATATTGCTCTGCCCCGTCTTGTACACGGGCTGCTAATAATTCCTGGGTTCTAATTAAGCCTAATTCTACTCCTTGTTCTTTACCTATTAAGTTTTGACCACCATCTCCTCTGGTTAAACTTAAATAAGCAGTTCTATACATTCTTTCTTTGGTTAAATAAGGAAGGAAGCTATTATTTTCATCATCGGGATGCGCTGCTACATATAATACACTACCTACTACCCCCATTTTTTTAATTTGGGCATAAATTTCGGCGCTGTTTTTTTGCGCATACAAAGATGCATTGAGTAAAAAACAAATTGAAATAAATAGAACTATTTTACGCATGATTAAAAAAATTATTTACCATTAAAAAAAACTGCATTAGCTAAAATTAATTTTCCTCCCTCCCAGAAATTTCTGAAAATAGGGTCATCGGCCATATATACTAATTTGCCAGACCCTATTTCTTTCACGCCAATAACCACCCCTTCTTGCAAGGCGTTCTTTGCTTTAATACCCGCAAAGCCTGTCATATTGCTGTCTTTTTTTAATATGCCGACATTCCAAGCATCATTACTGGTTTCATAAGTAACCATATCTTGTTTCAAATCGAAGAAAATTCCATTGGTACCAAAACCTATTGGATGTGTGGCATCTAAGTATGTTTTATAAATAGCACCTGGTATAGAGCTTTCTAATGCATCCACCACTTTGTCTCCGTATTTACTTGTTTTATTAATATCTGCTTTATCATTTTTTGTAACCTCTTTCATTTTAAAACCCCAGTCGGCATTAGCCGCTAATTGTTGTGCTGCCGTTTCAAAAGCAATTAATACGCCCCCTTTTCTTACAAAGGCTTGTAATTTCTCAGCGATAGGTTTGCTATTTAAATCCTTGTAAGCTCCTTCTGGTGCAATAATGACATCATACTTATTAATATCCATTCTGCTAATGAATGAATAATTCAATTGCGTAATAGGATAATTTAATTGTTGTTCAAAATAACTCCATACTTCTCCTGCAGCAAGTGCAGAAACATTGTCACCAGTAAATAAACCCACTTTAGGTGCATGGTTAATTATTTTATCTGAAGGAGAACCAAAATCGGAGCCCGATTCTACCCAACCAGAATTCACAGAAATAGCTTCTAATTGTAGCTGATCACAAACTTGTTTAGTAGTTGAAGCCCAATTATCTAAATTGCTTGTTTTTAAAATTATTAAACTACCCGCTTCCATTTTTTTACCATTCACTACAAATGCTTTCTCTGCATATCTTACTTTAATATTTTTTTGTAATAATTGAGCTAATACCCTAGCCGACTTAAATGAATTATAAGGAATAACATAACCATATTCACTAGAAGCTACTTCTACCTTTGGCGCAGCAAAACCTGCTGTAATAACTAATTTTTCTTTACTCGCATAGCCATGCACTCCGAAGGCATAAGGTAAAGACCAAGTGGTAATATCATAAGTGTTAGAATCATTCACTTGTGTAATAGGCTCTAATAAAACACGCGCTAGTACACCATGAGCTTGCGCTGCATTCACCGCTAAAGTGAAGCCTTCGTTTACAAAATCGCCTTCTTTTTTAGAAACATAATCAAAGCCTTTAAAGCTAGTGCCCACAGCTAATGTACCATATTGTATATTGTTTTTTTGAAGTAGTCCCGCTAAAGCTTCTAAGGCATTGGCATTGGGCGCAGTCATTACAAAAGTCTTATAGGTTGAAATACTACCTGCTCTACTATTATCGTAATACTTTTTAAAAGCTGATAATAAATTTTCTCTGTTCTGTGAACTAATTTCAACAGTGGAAAGTCCTGTGGTGTAATGATGCGTGGCTCTTGCCACTAAAGTAAGGGTATCTAATGAATTATCAATGATACCCAATCCTGCACCAATACCTCCTTGCTCATAAGTCATACCAATAGCACCATTGTACATAGGGTAAGAATCTCCATAGGAAGGGTATAGCATATCGAACCTTTCTTTGGTAAAAAACAACCAATTATTTTGATCAAAATATTTGGCATTGTTTTTACCAATTTTTATTTGAAATTCTTTTTGCCAACTGGTAATGGCATCATGAATAGGTTCTGATGTAGGTGTAAAAAAATAAGGTTGGTTATAACTTTGCTCGTGAAAATCAACGACTATTTGAGGATACCACTGTTGATATAAGGCCACTCTTTGCTTACTTTCAATTTGTGTTTGCCAAGCCCAATCACGATTCAAATCAAAATTATAATGATTGCTTCTGCCTGCAGGCCAAGGCTCCATATGCTCTCTAGCTTGCGGGTCTACATTCATAGTAGTACCCACCGCATTATTATACCAATTCACATATCTATCTCTTCCATCCGGATTAATGCAAGGGTCAATCATTACAATGGTATTTTTCAACCACTCTTTTGTTTTAGTATTAGCAGGATCTACCAAGGCAAATAAAGTTAACATAGCCGCCTCTGAAGAAGAGGGTTCATTGCCATGCACATTATAATTTAACCATACAATACCTGGTTGGTTTAAATCCTCCACCGAACCGTCTACTAAACCATTATTATGTTTTCTAATTTTTTCTAATTGAGCTATATTTTCGGGAAGG
Source organism: Sediminibacterium sp. (assembly GCA_007280515.1). Taxonomy (GTDB): domain Bacteria; phylum Bacteroidota; class Bacteroidia; order Chitinophagales; family Chitinophagaceae; genus Sediminibacterium. Next base: position 12,407 of record QYPL01000022.1, on the reverse strand, counting down.
CCAATGGCAGCTACTAATAAATCTCGGCCTTCATTGGTTTTTCCGTAATTCATAATTTTAACTCTATCAGGCACAGCTTGTGCAATAGTATTAAAATAGGATACTATATTATGGTGTCTTGTAAATCGAGTGCCTACTGTATAGCCAAGATAAGATGCTGGACTAGGAACTAGCTGCGCTTGCAGGGTAGATACAAAACAAAGAACAGCCATAAGGACTGCTTGAAATTTAAAAATTTTCATTTTTTTACACTTAAATTTTATAAAATAAAGGGCATAATTATACCCCCTAAAAATAAGGAAGTTTGTGCTTAAATTAGGGCTATATAAGGATAGTTTTACACAAATGGTGGGCGCTAGTTTGTTGAATACTAAATAATTAAGTAAATTACTAGCTCAATTGAAACCCTATGAAAAAAGCAATACAAGCCTTCCCTATTTCAAAGTCAATAATGCTATTATTTGTCCTTATTTTGACAGGCAAATTAATGGCCCAACCCTTTTTAAAAGCGCATCCTCATATTAATCCTTATCAATATGAAGTGGTGAAAGAAAAAGCATTTGATAACGGGGCCGTTACATCGGCACATCCACTCGCTAGTATGGTAGGTGCTGCCATGATGCAAGAAGGAGGCAATGCTTTTGATGCAGCTATTGCCACTCAACTAAGTTTAGCAGTGGTATTCCCGGGTGCTGGCAATATTGGTGGAGGAGGTTTTATGTTAGCTAGAAAAGTAAATGGAGAATTAATAGGTATTGATTATCGTGAAGCTGCTCCTGCAAGCGCAAGTAGAGATATGTATTTAGATGCACAAGGAAATCCTATTGCTGGAAAATCGACAAGAGGTGCTTCTGCTTCTGGTATTCCAGGAAGTATTGCAGGCATGATAAGCACACATGCCTATGCAAAATTACCTTTTGCAAAATTGATTGAACCCGCTATTGAGTTTGCTGAATTTGGATATGTAATATCGGATAGAGAAGCAAAAGGCTTAAATGCAGACCGTGCCAATTTCTTAAAGTATAGTTCAGCACCTAGCGCTTTTACACAGAAAGAAGTTTGGAAGGCTGGAGATACACTTATTCAACCAGCACTTGCAGCCACCTTAAAACGTATTCAAGCAAAAGGCTTAGCTGGTTTTTATGAAGGTACAACAGCTGAATATATCGTGAAAGAAATGCAACATAGTGGTGGTTATGTTAGTTTGGAAGATTTAAAAAACTATACACCTAAATTTAGAAAGCCTTTAGAGTTTGATTATAGAGACCATCATGTAATAAGTTTTGCCCCTCCTTCTAGTGGCGGAATTTTAATTGCACAAATGATGCAAATGATTGCCCCTTTTAATGTAGAGAAAATGGGATTGAATACAATTGCTTCGGTAAATTTAATGGTGGAGGCACAAAGAAGAGCCTATGCAGATCGTGCAGAACATATGGGTGATCCTGATTATTGGAAAGTACCCACTAAAACTTTAGTAAGTAATAGCTATGCGCAAGCAAGAATGAGCGACTATAAAGAAGGGGTGGCAGGAACTAGCCAAATAACTGTTGCAGGCCAAGCACATGAAAGTGAGCAAACCACGCATTTTAGTGTGATTGATAAAGAAGGAAATATGGTAGCTATTACCACCACTTTAAATGATACTTACGGGAATAAAACTATTGTAGCGGGTGCTGGCTTTTTATTAAATAATGAAATGGACGATTTTAGTGTAAAACCAGGTGTACCTAATATGTATGGTGCCTTGGGTGGAGAAGCCAATTCTATTCAACCAGGTAAAAGAATGCTAAGCTCAATGACACCCACCCTTGTCACTGTTAAGGGTAAACCTTATATAAGCATTGGTACTCCTGGAGGCACCACTATTCCCAACCAAGTATATGAAGGACTGGTAAATATTATAGACTTTAAAATGACCATCAAGCAAGCCATTGATGCCACCAGATTTCATCACCAATGGATTCCAGATGTAATTGCTTTAGAATCTGACTTCCCAGAAGATATTGAAAATGGCTTGAAAAATATGGGTTACAAAACCATCAGAAGAGGCAAGTTTGGTAGAATGGATGGTATTCTTATTTCAGTTGATGGCAAACGAATGGCAGCCGGAGATAAAAGAGGTGATGATAGCGTAGCCGGCTATTAATTTTTGTATTTTTACAAAAACCCCCTTCATTGTTAAATAAGAAATTTACCCTACTTAGAATTATTGCCGCAGCGGTAGTAGGTATATTCTTATTTACCTATCTGTTATTCTTATTGCCCTGGGTACAAAACAAAGTAGCACATCGTATTGCCTCCTCTTTTAGCAAAACTATGGGAACCCCTGTGGAATTGGGCCAAGTTCGTTTTTCATTGTTCGATAAATTAGATATTCAAAACATACTTATTAGAGATGAAAATAAGGACACCCTACTATTTACTGAATCTTTAAAATTAAGATTAAGCGACCTATACTTTTCTAGTAATACACCTATTATAAAATACCTTGGTTTAGTGAATACCAAAATGTATTTACATCGAAAATCCGAGAAATGGAATTATCAATTTATTCTAGATAAATTAAATAAAACTACAGATAGTAATCAAAAGGAGGCTCAATTTGATCTTAAAAAACTAGACATCTCTAATTTTCAATTTATTAGTGATGACCAGTGGATGGGTAATAAAACTATTTTTTCTTCTAATAATATACTCGTTAATATAAAATCTATTAATGGAAAAAATATTAACATAGATCAAATCATTGCCAATAAGCCTTATTATCTTATTCAAAATAAAGAGGGGCTGAACGCTAGTAGAACTATTGCGAAAGCTGTTAAAAGAAAAAAAGACGAACTCTATTTTAATAATAGTCATTTTCAAATTTTTACAAATGAAATACAGCTTATCAACGGTAAGATCTGGATTGAAAATGGATTCAATAAGCCTACACCCTACTTTGATGGCGAACACATTCGCATGAAGGATATCAATGCCAATATTCGAAGGGCAAGCTTTGTAGAAGATACCATTCGAGCAACAGTTAGCTTACGCGTAAAAGAACAATCGGGCTTTGAAATAAAAAAACTAAGTACGCAGTTCAAAATGACTCCCGAAATAATGGAGTTTAATAAACTCTTATTAAAAACCAATAATAGCAGTATTGGTAGTTATTATGCAATGCAGTATAAGGATTTAAACTATGATTTCTCTTCCTATATAAATAAGGTTACCATGAAGGCGCATTTGGTGAATGCCAATATAGCTTTTGATGATATAGCTTATTTTGCCCCTGCGTTGAAGAACATACATCAAAAAGTAAATACAAGCTTTCATTTTATAGGCACGGTAGCCGATTTTGAAACCAAAGATTTTAAAGCGTCTTATAATAAGTCAACGCTTAGTGGAAACTTTTCTATGAAAGGCATTCCTGCTATGCGTAATACAGAAGTTAAATTTACTAGTGTAATTGCTAATGCTAACTACAGCGATATTTCAAATTGGATCCCCAGTTTAAAAACAACTACAGGCTTCAATGTAAATAGCCTAGGTGAAATGAACTTTAAAGGCGAATTCAATGGTAGTTTATTTGACTTTGTTACAAAAGGTCAAATTAGCACTCAACTAGGTGTAGCCAGAACAGAAATAAGATTACAATTTCCCAAAAAAAAGGAACCTAGTTATGAAGGTTTACTAGAAACTAGTCGTTTCAATATTGGTAAACTATTAAATAATAATTTAATAGGCCTAGTGAATTTCAAAGGAAGTATTGCTGGTAGTTCTTTTAATTTAGATAATATAAAAACTAATATTCAAGGTAATATTGACTCTATTGAGGTTAATAAATACATATATACACATATAAGCACAAAAGGAATTTTACAGAAAAAAGCATTTAATGGTTTCCTAAATATTAATGATGAAAATGTAAATTTTACCAGTAAGCTCAATTTTGACTTTAATCAAAAAAGACCTAAAATTGTTGCCGTAAGTGATTTATACTATGCTAATTTAAAAGCCTTGAATATTGCAAAAAATGAAATAAAACTTGCTGGCAAACTAGACTTCAATTTCGAAGGAGATAGTATTGATAATTTTATTGGATATGCTAAATTTTACAAGGGTAATTTAAAAGGAGAAACCAGTACCTTAGATTTTGACTCCTTAACATTGTCTTCTAGCATACAAAATGGAATTAAGAAAATAACATTATCTAGCGAAGATATCAAGGCCTCTATTGTAGGTAAATTTAATATTATAAACTTGCCTGCGAGCGTGCAGTACTTTATGCAACGCTACTTCCCTACTTATATTAATGCGCCCCAAAATACCCCCACTAACCAGGATTTTACTTTTCAAATAAAAACGAATTATTTTGAACCTTATTTAAGATTATTTAAAAAAGAAATATCAGGATTTAATAATTTATTATTAGAGGGCAGCTTAAATTCAGCAAAACAAAATATTAGTCTAGTATCTAGCATTCCTTTTGCTAGCTGGGATAGTTATTTAATTAAAAATGGTAAAATTACCGGCACAGGCACCAAGGATTCAGTGCATGTAAATATGATAGCTACCGCTATTAATATTACCGATAGCACCCAATTTTTACAACCCAATATTAGTGTAGCTAGTAGTAATGACCGTTCTATCATTTCTGTATTTGCTTTAAGTAAGTCAGCTTTAGAAGAAATTATGCTCAAGGGTATGGTTCAAACTTATAATGATGGTATTGCTATTAAATGGCAACCCTCCTATTTTATATTAAACCAGAAAAAATGGGAGATAAACAATTTAGGTAGCCTTATTCTAAGAAAGAATAATATAAATGCGTCTAATTTAACCATTACGCAAGGCCTACAGGAATTTGTATTTTCTAATTCAACCGTTTTAGAAAATGCGCTACAACTTGAACTAAAAAATATTATTTTAGGCGATTTTACAAAAGTATTTTTCAGCTATCCTAAACTAGAAGGTATTACCAATGGTAAAATCCAATTTAAAAATATACTAAGCGACTTTGCATTCGACGCCAATTTAAAATTAGCCCAATTTAGATTTAATGCCGACTCTATTGGGCTTGCTGAATTATCCATTGGCTACCAACATTCAACAGGCAAAATACCTTTTAATTTAAATTGTCCTAATACCGAATATAATTTAGCCGCCATAGGAAGCTATACTATAAAAAACGACACTAGCCCCTTGGATGCCATGCTTTATATGCGCCATACTAAATTTAGTTTAGTACAACAATTTATTGGCGGTGTACTTACCCATTTAGACGGGAAGGCCAATGGCGCACTGCATTTTGGAGGCAGAATTGAAAACCCCTATTTACTAGGTTCGGCCAGCTTGGATAAAGCCTCTTTTATGGTAGACTATACCAAAGTGCGCTATTTTATTGATAGTAGTATGATCAATTTCAACAATGAAGGAATAGACTTTGGAAATGTTGTAGTAAGAGATAGTAAAAATAGAAAAGCAGTATTCAAAGGAAAAATATTGAATCAAGGCTTTAAGCATTTAGACTACGATATGGAAATGTCTAGCCCTAAAATAGAATTATTGAACACAAATGCTATAGACAATGCTAATTTTTATGGACAGGCTGTTGGAAAGGCAAGCATGACCATTAAAGGGCCTGAAGAAAATATTGTGATGTTTATTAATGCAGATGTAAATGATAGCGCCCATATTTACTTACCCAATTCAACCAGTAAAGAAAGTGGAAAATCGGATTATATCGTTTATAAAAAATATGGTAAAACCAGTAAAAAGAATGCAGATATCCCTGCCTATAACTTAGTGGTTGACCTTGAAGTAACTGCTAATAATAAAACGAAGATTGACCTTATTTTAGATGAGCTTACGGGTGATATTATTAAAGCCGTGGGTAATGGGCGATTAAAAATTAGAGCAGGTAATATTGAACCTTTAACCATAAGGGGTAAATACAATATTGAGTCTGGAAAATACGATTTCAATTTTCAATCCTTTATCAAAAAGCCTTTTGACTTAATTCCAGAAGCAGGTAATTTTATTGAATGGACCGGCGACCCTTACGAGGCCGATTTACATATTGATGCTAGGTATACCGCTGAAAGAATTAGTTTAAATGAACTAGTAGGTAGTAGTAACTTTAGCAATGCAGTAAGAACTTATCGAGGTGGCGTATATGTTATTGCAGGGCTTAGAAATAAATTATCTCATCCAGATATTAAATTTAGCCTAGCCTTCCCTCCGGGCAACCCCATTAGCACAGACAACGAGTTCTCCCAATTTATTTCCAGATTAGAAAGAGATGAAAATGAAATTTTAAAACAGGTTTCTTTTTTAATTGTATTTAACTCCTTTGCCCCTGTAAGCTTTAATAATACTAGTAACAGCAATGCCTATACGGCAACTACTATTGGTATTAATACTATCTCCAATTTATTAACAAAGGAAATTAATAAATCTGTTACCAATATTTTAAACAAGGTCACCGGAGATAGAAATTTAAGGTTTGATATTGGCTCTTCTGTATACAATAGCGCTAATTTAATTGACCCTTCAGGCACTGGTTTAGCCATTAATGCCAATAAAATTGATAGACAAAGAGTAAATTTAAAATTAGGCCGAAGCTTTTTAAATGATAAGATTATTGTGAATGTAGGAGGCGACCTTGATTTTAATGTGCGTAATACTACTAGCATTCAAAATGGAACCTTTCAATGGTTACCCGATTTAAATATTGAATTTATCTTAACTAGAGACCGCAAATTACGCGCCATTGTATTTAATAGAAATAGCTTAGATATAACGGGAAGCAATTTAGGTAGAAGAAATAGACAGGGTTTAAGTATTTCTTACCGTAAAGATTTTGACAATCTTTTCTAGCCTCCTTTATTTTTGTAGACTTATCCCCTCTTTTTTTGGCTTTAATATACTAGCTGGAATAAGCTTACAGCCTTTTAATCTGTATACATAGAAATTTCTAAGTAGTACACCCTTTGTAATATAGGGTATGGTATCGGGCTTTTCAATACTTGTAAAATAAGTACCATATAATTCAGAAGGGTTAGCAGGTAAATTGGAAGGCACTACACAATAAGCATCTTCCCCTATTTTAATTCCATCTTGGCTTTCATTTAGCCAGGCAAATTTATGAACATCTTCTAAGGCGCCAATGGCGATAACCCTTGCATTGACTTTTGGCGCTGTATAAAATAACAAATGCCCTCCAGGAAACCATTTATGCACTACAATAGGCGCTTGCTTAGACATCCTGCCATCTACTTGATCCTTTTCTACCATATTCTTAAATACATCACTGAAATATGCCCAGCCTGACACATCGTTAATAGGATTATACTCTCCTAAATTTTCTAATTTTTCAGAGCCTAATTGCTTAGGATAGAATTTTATAATGCCTACAAAACCTGTCACAAGCAGTATCATAAAAACGATGGCCCATTGTATTAGCACAGGAATGACTTTACGAGAGTAGGAAGCCCAATATACCCCAGCTAATAAAAATAAAGGTATAAAAGCAGGACCTGTCCAATGCGGTAGTGTGGCATTGAATAATGAAATAGTCCAGAAAATAAAAATTAAAGGAAGGCTTAACCAAAGTAATAAATTAATGGCTTTAGCAGATTTTGCTTGAAACTTTACTTTTTGAGTGCGCAGTAAAGCAATGAATACAGCAATATACACTAAGGGGTTTTGATAAAAAAACTCCCCTCCTAGCTCTGTTATAAAATTAGAAAAAGAAATACCCGTATGCATGACTCTTTTAGAGTGAAAACGATAGGTAATAAAATCGTATTGGAAATTCCAATAAACAATGGGCAAAATACATAGTACAGTAAAAAGAATAGCTATATATCCATTTTTTTCTTTTAAGTTTTCCACCTGATTAAAAATAATATATAAGCCAAAGCCTACCCATAGGTACAACCCATGCACTTTGCTTAATGTTGCCATCCCAATAAACAAGCCCAATAAAACCCAACCGAATAAAGTAAACATATGTGGTTTGATAACCCAATTCAACATCACATAAATACTTAAAGTAAAAAATAAAAGTTGTGGACTATCCGGCAAAATAAATAAGCCTGCAATAATACTAGTGTAAATAGATAAAGAATATAACAAGGCTGCTATCCATCCTGCCTTTTCATTTTTTAATAAAGTACCCGATTCAAAAATAACAATAGTAGTTAGTGCAGCACAAACAATACTACCTAGTCGCATACTCAAGGCCGATAACCAATATAAATTCAAAGTAAAAATACGTATCATCCAACCTACCATGGGCGGATGATCAAAATGATTCCAATCAGGTTGAAGGGCATAGGTATAATAATACACTTCATCATTTCCTAGTTCAAGAAAAAAGGAAAGTAGAATTTTAGAAAAAACTGAAATTCCAATAAGCCACCAAAGTTTTTTCTGATAATTAATTGTACTTGGGGGCATAAATTGTTTTTTGTATGCAATAGTATACTACCACCCAATAAATGTAAGGAAACTTATTGAATAGCCCCTGCCTTGGCTAAAAACCATTCAGTAGCTAAGGCATAGCCTTTTAGACCAAGACCTACGATAGAACCTACCGACTTAGCAGAAACATGTGATATTTTTCTGAAATCCTCTCTGGCATGTACATTACTAATGTGTACTTCTATTACTTGTGTCTTAATAGCGGCCACTGCATCGCCAATGGCAATAGAAGTATGGGTATAGGCAGCAGGATTTAAAATAATACCTGCTTTATTAAAACCATGAGATTGAATGGCTTCTACTATCTCCCCTTCTATATTACTTTGAAAATAAGTAAAGTTCACGGTAGGGAAATCTTTTTTTAGTTGCTCCAAAAATTCTTCAAAACTAGCATGACCATATACCTCGGGTTCTCTTTTGCCTAGTAAATTTAAATTAGGCCCATTAATGATGGCTATTTCTAACATGCTATAAATATATTAATTCGATTTCATTAAAGATACGAAATCATCAAATAAGTACCTGCTATCGTGTGGACCCGGTGTTGCTTCAGGGTGGTATTGTACACTGAAGGCAGGACGGTCTTTTAATTTAATGCCTTCAATAGAGTCGTCATTTAAATTCACATGTGAAACAATTACATTGGGATGCTTACGCACTGCATCAGGATCCACGCCAAAGCCATGGTTCTGAGTAGTAATTTCACATAAACCTGTAATTATATTTTTAACCGGATGGTTTAAGCCACGGTGACCATGGTGCATTTTGAAAGTAGGAATATCATTGGCCAAGGCCAGTAATTGATGGCCTAAGCAAATACCAAATACCGGTTTCTTTTCTTTTAATACTTCTTTGATGGTTTTAATGGCATAGTCCATTGGGGCAGGGTCACCAGGGCCATTGGATAAAAAATATCCAGTTGGATTAAATGCTTTTAAAGTAGCAAAATCGGTTTTAGCGGGATGCACTCTAACATGCACTCCTCTATCCACCAAACATTGTAGTATGTGTTCCTTCACCCCAAAATCTAAAACAGAAACTTTAATTTTTGAACTAGCATCTCCTAGTTCATATATTTCTTTAGTGCTCACCGTGCTGGCTAATTCTAATCCATCCATACTAGGTACTTTAGCTAATTGCGCTTTTAAAGCATCTACGTCTAAATTATCTGAAGATATAATACAGTTCATCGCGCCTGAATTTCTAACATGTATTACCAAGGCTCTAGTATCTAGACCTTCAATAGAAACAATATTATTTGCCATTAAGTATTCATTCAAATTGCCATCGGCTAATAGACGGCTATATTTTTCTTCTAAGTTGCGCCCAATTAAACCATGAATTTTTACCGACTTACTTTCAACATCGGTTTTTCTAACACCATAGTTGCCTACGTGCACATTATTCATGATAATAATTTGGCCAGTATAACTAGGATCGGTAAATACTTCTTGGTATCCTGTCATGCCTGTATTAAAACAAATTTCTCCGGTAGTAGTGCCAATTTTACCAAAGGCTTGACCGTGAAATACATGGCCATCGGCTAAAACTAAAATTGCTGGTTGTGCGCTCATTTGGGTAATTGTATTTGTTATGCAAAAAAAGAAACAATTTTTTACTTTTCCATAATAACTTTTAAACATTATGCCTGAATCAAAAGAAATCAAGAAAAAGGGCAAAAAAAAAGGCAAGATGATTAGTCTTGCCTTATATGTTAATTCGTTAAACTCATTATTCAGCAGCAGTTTCAGGTGAATCTGTTGCAGTTTCAGTAGCCTCTTCAGCCGAGGTCGCTTCCGCCTTCGCCTCTGCCTTCGCTTTTGCTGGAGCTTTTTTAGTAGCTGTAGCAGTTGATTTACTACGACGTGTTTTCTTAGCAGGTTCGCCAGCCGTAGCTATTGAATTACCGTACACTTCGTTGAAATCGACTAACTCAATCATTGCTTTTTCAGCATTGTCACCTGGACGAATGCCTAATTTAATGATACGTGTGTAACCACCTGGACGAGCAGCAATTTTTGGTGCAATCACTGTAAATAATTCTTTTACAGCAGCTTTGTCGTTCAAATAGCTAAACACCACTCTGTGGTTATGGCTAATTTCTTCTTTAGTAGCTGTTTTCTTTGTTTTGGTAATTAATGGCTCTACATAAGTTCTTAAAGCTTTTGCTTTAGCTAATGTAGTAACGATACGCTTGTGCGTAATTACTTGACAAGCTAAATTCATTAATAAAGCATCTCTATGTGCTTTCTTTCTACCTAGGTTGTTTTGTTTGTCTCCGTGACGCATGACTTTTAAGTTTTATCCTTACACCGTGTCAGGAATTGTAAGGTTTGAGCTTTCACTCGTTATAAATAGTGATTTACTTTTAGTGTTTCGACTATTGTAAATCTAATTTGTCTAATCCTAATTTACCAAGGTCCATTCCAAAGCTCAATCCTCTTTCGATTAATACTTGCTCGATTTCAGATAAAGATTTTTGACCAAAGTTTCTAAATTTCATTAAGTCTTCTTGCTCATATTGAACAAGCTCGCTTAAGCTATTAATTTTAGCAGCTTTCAAGCAATTGAATGCACGAACAGAAAGGTCTAAATCTTCCAAAGGAGTTTTTAATACTTTTCTTAATTGCAATACTTGCTCATCCACTACATCTTCTTTCTTGTCTTCTTTGTTATCAAAAGTGATGTTCTCATCGGTGATGATCATCAAATGTTGAATTAAAATTCTTGAAGCTTGCTTCACAGCATCTTCAGGATGGATAGTGCCATCTGTAGCTACGTCTAAAATTAATTTTTCGTAATCTGTTCTTTGTTCAACACGGTAGTTCTCAATAGCGTATTTAACGTTCTTGATAGGTGTGTGAATAGAATCGATAGCGATATAGCCAAATGGCATTTCTTTTAATTTATTCTCTTCAGCAGGAATGTAACCACGTCCTTTGCTAATAGTTAATTCTATTTCTAATTTAGAAGTAGCTTCCATTGTGCAAATAACTAATTCAGGGTTCATTACTTGGAACTGCTGAGAAGCATCACCAATATGACCTGCGTTAAATTCGCTGCTACCTTTAATAGATAAAGTAATTTTTTCAGAAGAAACTTCTTGATCGGCCTTACGCTTAAAACGAACTTGCTTTAAGTTTAAGATTAATTCAGTAACGTCTTCTGTGATACCTTTTAAAGTAGCAAACTCGTGGTCTACACCTTCAATTTTAATTCCAATAATTGCAAAACCTTCTAAAGAACTTAATAAAACTCTTCTTAAAGCGTTGCCTAATGTTAAACCAAAACCTGGCTCTAATGGACGAAATTCGAATTGTCCTTCAAAGTCATTTGCTTTTTGTAAAACAATTTTGTCTGGTTTTTGAAAACTTAATATAGCCATGTCAATTTATTTTTTATTTGAATCTTCCGTGAGGAAGAAATTTTGTTAGTTGCTACTAATTAGATACTACTATTTAGAATACAATTCGACGATTAGTTGCTCCTTAATGTTTTCAGGAACCGCTTCACGCTCTGGCATAGTGATAAAAGTACCTGTATTAGTAGTTTCATTCCAATCTACCCAGCTGAACTTAGTATTCTTTCCACGTTGCTTGGCAACAATAGAAGTATTGTGTGCACTCTTAGGACGGTAAGCAATCACATCACCTGGACGACATGTATAAGAAGGTACATTGGTCACATCACCATTTACAGTGATATGCTTATGTGCTACTAATTGACGTGCTTCTGGACGACTAGCTGCAAGTCCCATTCTAAAAATGGTATTGTCTAAACGTGATTCCAACAATTTGATTAAGTTTTCACCTGTAACACCTTTAATACGAGATGCTTCTTCAAATGTTTTGCGGAATTGGCGCTCTAATACACCATAAGTGTATTTAGCTTTTTGTTTTTCTCTTAATTGTAAAGCGTACTCACCTAATTGC